>JAUSHW010000030.1 GCA_030648395.1 Nitrospirales bacterium
CGCAGGGGATGGGTTGACCAGTCCATGGTTTGAGAGTGAAAGAGCGCCGGGTGCGCGCGCTCGCTGACCATGAAGACCCCCCACGCCGGTCCGAGCTGAATGCCCGCGAGCAGGCCCGCGAGACAGAGGACAAGGGCCAACCGCAGCGACTCACGGTAGAGCCCCGTGGCGCGCGCCAGCGTCCAGAGCAGCGCGATGAAGCCAAAGTAATAGCCCGTCTGTACATCACCATTGAGAAACACTGTAGCCCAGATGACGGCGGGAGCGACCGTCCATGCACCGCCGTTTTTGAGAGCCCTTTCAAGGGTTGCGCAAAAAATCGGTAACACGCAAATGGAATACAGGTACAGGAGATTATCGGTCAGTGACACGACATAGCCGGACAGTGCGAATGAGATGCCGGCGATCAACGAGCCTGCGCGGGAAAGGTTCAGCATGCGGCTCAGCATGAAGGTTCCGAGCGCCGCCAGCAGACAGGAGAGGAGTGTCGCGGCACGATAGGCGTTGGGCCCGGAGAAAAGGAAATAGAGGGTCGTGAACGGGTGGAAGATGCCCGTGTGGGTGACCCCGATGAACGCGCGCCCCAGGCCTTCATAGGGGAACCACTGCGGCAGGTCGCCGGCCGCCAGGCGTTCGACGAGGTATTGCTTGAGCGGGAGAAAAAACCGGAAGGCGTCACGTTTAATCAGCACGAGGCCGGGTAGCCAGAGTCCGTGGTAGAAGGCGAGCGTGATACTGACGAGCACGGCCACCGCCAGCCCCGTCGGCGACGTGAGCCAGACAGGCAGGCCCGGCCTGGTGTTGGGCGTCTCGAAGGACGATGGCGACATCAGGCGGTGCTTTCCGGGTGGCGTCTCCGCCGCTGTGTGTGCCCGATCAATCCGAGACAGAGCAGGACGCCGGCCAGGGACGCCCAGGCCCCCGCCTTCAGTAAAGGGGTCTGGTAGGAAAACGTGGCGACATGTTTGCCGGCCGGGACGACCACGGCCCGTACGAGCGCGTTGGCCCGCAGGATGGGGAGATCCATCCCGCTTTCGAGTGTGGCCGTCCAGCCCTTATCGTACGCGTCAAGCAGGATGAGGACGGCGGACTGCGGCGTGTCCACCCGCACCCGCACCTCTTCAGGATTGTACCGTTCGATAAGCGCGGTGTCGTTTGGGGCCGCGCCCGGCAGCGGTTCGCCGCGCGTTTCGATCACGTCCACGTCGCCGTCCAGGAAGTCTGGGCGGAGGATGAGGGCGGCCGGCGCGACGGGGGAGGCCGTGGACTCGGGACGTTGTGCCAGGTAGACCCGAGGTTTTGCAGGCGCGGGATTGCGAAACAGTGCAAGACTGTAAGGGGGAAGTTGGGCGATAAGCCCGGGAGAGAACTGCGGGTCTTTTGAGCGGGATTGCGGGCCAACGTAAAAGCTGACATTGTACCGTGCGGCCACTGCCGGGCTGTTTGCGTCCAGGATCGTTGTGAGTGCGGAGCTGTAGCCCGGCAGGTAGGGCTGTGGCGTTTCGAGATGAAACACGGCATTCTGCTCCAGGTCAAGCGCCTGCCGGTGCTCAATGGACGCCGCGCCGTAGTGGCCAAGGGACAAGTAGAGACTTTTCGGCACCACGTTCTTCTTCTCGTGCAGTGAGATGATCCGGAAGCGTCCGGGAGCCAACGGGCCTGCTGTTGACGCGAGCGCTTGGGCGAGCGGTGGCGTGAATGTCGCGGCGTCGGCCGGGCCGGTGTGGTAGGCCCCAAGATTGGCCCGCGAGAGGTCGAGGGCGATGAGTGCCGTCAGTGCGAAGAGGAAGACGGGGCCACGGAGCGAACTGCGTTGCGCCCATGCGGTGATGAGCCAGACGCCTAGGGCCGCAAGCGCACTGTAGAAAAAGGCAAGCCCCGCCGAAACAGTGATGGCGTGGGCCACAGCTGCCGGGGCATCAACGTTCGCCGCGATCCACGCGCTTGCCGCATCGGTGAAAAGGCCAAGTCCGGCAACGGCGCACAGGGTGGCTGCGGCAAGCCAGAGCCGCACGCTTCCTTTCCCCATCCTCAGGGCGTCGAGTCCGGAGCCCGCGAGCATTGCGGCTACAAAAGAGACCACCCCCATGAACTTTTCAGGGTAGCGAAAGGCCGACCAGAGCGGGGCCACTTCGTACAGCATCCCGTAAAGGCCCCCCCACTTCCCGAGAGCCAGAAGGAGCCCGACCACTCCAATGATGGGAAGGACACGCAGGTCCGGTCTGTGCCTGGCTCCCAGGAGAGCCAACCCGATGACCGGGACTCCGAGGTACAGGCTTTCCGCCCACAAGCCGCCGGTCGGATGGCCGAAAAAGAAGCGGCCCAGGTCCACCGGGTCCAGTTGCTCGCCAATCGGCGAGGCTGCGACCGTCAGCAGCCGCAAGGGATGGGTTGACCAGGCGAGCGCCTGCGTGCGGAAGCGGTCCGGCTGCGCACGTTCGCTGTCCGCAAAAGTCGCCCATGCCGGTCCCAGCTGAATGCCGGCCAGCAGGATCGCCAGCCCCGCCATGAGCGCCAGTCTAAGCCCCGCTTCACGGCAGGAGCCCGGCATCCGTGCTCCCATCCAGAGCAGTGCGATGAAGCCGTAGTAGTACCCCATCTGCACGTCCCCGATCAGAAAAACCAAGGCCCAGATTGCGGCGGGGGCGACCACCCACGCGCGCGGCCCCCGAAGAGCCTTCTCCAACCCGGCGCAAAACAGTGGGAGCAAACAGGCTGAATGCAAGTACACAAGATTGTCGGTGAGCGACACGGCGTAGCCCGAAAGGACAAACACGATGCCGGCAAGCAGCGCTCCGGAGTTCGACAGTTTGAGCATTCGTCCCAGGGCAAAGGCCCCGAGCGCTCCGATCAGGCAGGAGAGGAGCGTGGAGAGGCGGTAGGCGTCAGGGACGGAGAAGATGAAAGAGAGCGCGGTGAAGGGATGGAAGACTCCGGTGTGGGTGGCCCCGATAAACGGACGACCGAGCCCTTCATAGGGGAACCACTGGGGCAGTTCGCCTGCCATCAGCCGCTCGATCAGGTGCTGTTTGATAGGGAGGTGGAACGCAAAGGCATCGCGTTTGATCAACACCCGGTCTGGGAGCCAGAGCCCATGGTAGAACGCCAACGTCAGACCGCAGAGGACAGCCATAGATAGCCCGCTGTGCTGCCACCAGCGCTCTGTCGCTCCGTCGGGATGCTCCGGACCGGATCGGGAGATCATGAGCCGGTCCCCGGCTTGTGTTTCTGCCGCCACGCTTGTCCCATCAGCCCCAGGCAGAGCAAGGCCCCGGCGAGGGAGACTGCGGCGCCGGCGCGCAGGAGCGGTGTTTCGTAGCGGAACGTCACGACGTGCGCGCCGGCCGGCACGACCACAGCGCGGACTAACGCGTTGGCGCGCTGAATGGGAACCTCGACGTCATTCGCGAGCCGGGCGGTCCAGCCCTTCTCGTACGCGTCGAGCAGGACGAGGACGGCGGGCTGGGGGGTCTCCACCCGCACTCGCACGTTTTCGGGAGCGTACTGCTCGATCACGGCGAAACCTCCCTGTGCGGGGCCTGGCAGGGTCGCGGCCGCGGTCTCGATGACGTCCACTGTTCCACTGAGGAAGTCGGCCCGCGCGAACAGCACAGCCTGATCGACCGGCGCAGCGGCGCGCTCCGGCTGCAGCGACAGGTAGGCGCGAGGCTTGGCGGGGACGGGATTCCTGAACAAGGCGAGGTCATACTCAGGAAGAATCGCCACGACTCCTTCGGCGTACCGAGGATTTTTCAAATGCAGCTGTCGGCCAACGTAATAGACGACGTTGAAGCGTGCAGCCACATCCGTGCCGACTGTCTGCGGCAATTTGGCGTTGAGCGCGGGAAGATAATAATAGGCCGATTCGAGGTGAAACTCGGCGTTGTGAGCGAGGGCAAGGGCCTGGCGAAGCTCAACGGCCTGGGCGTCGTGGCCAAGCAACCGGCGGATGTCTGGCGGTACGATGAACTGGGAATCGCGGAGTGAGATCAGACGAAAACGGCCCGGCTCACGTGTGCCTTCACGTGCGGCAAGCGCTTCGGCGAGCGGGGGAAGGAACGTGGCGGCTTCCACCGGTCCCGTGTGATACGCCCCGGAGTTTGCCCGTGCGAGGTCAATGGTGATGAGTGCGGCAAGCGCGAGCGGGAGCATCCCTTCGCGAAGCCCTCCCCGCTGTCTCCCCAGGGCAATCACCCACATGCCGCACGCCGCGGCTGAGCTGAAAAGAAAGGCGCGCGCGGCCGAATCTGTCACTGAGTGGGCCAGGGTTGCCGGGGCCCCGAAGCTGGCGGCGGTCCACGCGCCGGCGGCCTCTGTGCGAAGCCAGAACCCGGCGCACGCACAGAGGAGCGCGGCTGCCAGCCAGGGTGTCGGGCGACCTTTTCCCGCCCGCAGCGCGTCCACTCCCGCCCCTGCGAGCATCGCTGCCGCGAACGAGACCACGCCCATGAGTTTCTCGGGGAAGCGGAAGGCCGACCAGAGCGGCACTGCCCGGTAGAAAACCTCGTAGAGGCCGCCGTATTGCCCCAGAGAAAGAACGAGCGCCAGGCCACCGAGCACAGTCAGCATACGCAGATCGCGGCGTTGCCAGGCCCCCAGCAGCGCGAGCCCGGCGACGGGGACTCCCAGGTACAGACTCTCCGCCCACAGTCCCCACTTCGGTCCGCCGAAGAACAGCCGTGACATGTTCGAGGTGTCGGCGTATTCCCCGATCGGGGAGGCCAGTACTGTGAGAAGGCGCAGCGGGTGGGTTGACCACACCATCGCCTGCCCATGGAACGACAGGGGATGTATACGGTCGCTGCCCGTGTACACCGCCCATGCCGGTCCGAGTTGGATGCCCGCGAGCAACACCGTCAGGCCGCCGACGAGCGCCAGCCTGAGAAACGCGTGACGGTGTGCCCCCGGCGCGCGCGCCGCCGTCCAGAGCACCGCGATGAACAGGTAGTAATACCCCGTCTGGATGTCGCCGATCAGAAACACGGTGGCCCAGATGGCGGCTGGCGCCACGACCCAGGTGCGTTTCTGTGCGAGGGCGTTCTCGAGCGCGACGCAGAAGAGTGGGAGCATACAGATTGAAAACAAATAGATGTAGTTCTCGGTGAGCGAGACTACATAGCCCGAAAGCGAGAATGCGATGCCGGCGATCATGCTCCCTGCAGGCGAAAAATGGAGCGCACGTCCCAGCGCAAAGGCGCCCAGGGCAGCCAGCAGGCACGAAACGAGCACCGAGGCGCGATAGGCGTCAGGCACAGGAAACAGGAGGTAGAGCGCTGTGAACGGGTGGAAGACTGCCGTGTGGCCCACTCCGATGAATGGGCGTCCCATGGCTTCATAGGGAAACCACTGCGGCAGTTCACCGACGGAAAGCCGCTCGACGAGATACTGTCTGACCGGAAGAAAAAGCCGAGCGGCGTCGCGCGCAATGACCACCAGGTTGGGAAGCCAGAGTCTGTGATAGAACACGAGCGCGATGCCCACGAGCGCCGTGACCGCCAGCCCTGTCGGCGACGTGCTACGGGCGAGGAGCCCCGCCCTGCCAGCGGATTTTACCTGTGGTGCTGACGGGATCATGCGTGGTTTCCCGAGCGGCGTTTACGCCGGTGCTCATGCACGATCAGCCCGAGACAGAGCAGGACGCCGGTGAGGGACACCCAGGCCCCGGCCTTGAGCAAGGGGGTCTGGTAGGAAAAGGCGATCGCATGGCTGCCGGCTGGAACAACGACGGCCCGCACCAGCGCGTTCGCCCGCATGATGGGGAGTTCATCGCCTGTCTCGATAGTCGCGGTCCAGCCTTTGTCGAACGCATCCAGCAGGATCAGAACGGCCGGTTGCGGCGTCTCAACGCGTACCTGCACCACTTCCGGCTCGTACCGCTCGATGATCGCCCGTCCTATCGTGGCAGGTCCAGGCAGGGTTGCGTCGGGTGCCTCGATCACGTCTATCTCTCCGCTGAGGAAGTCGGCCCGCGCGAACAATGCTGCGGGATCGATCCGTGCGACGGTGCGCTCCGGCTTTGCTGAGAGGTAAGCGCGGGGCTTGGCAAGAGTGGGATTACGGAACAAGATCAGGTCGAAATCAGGGAGCTCGGCGATGAGGCCTCGGGCGACCCCCGGGTCTTGTAAGCGGGACCGCAATCCGATGTAGTACGCGACATTGTAACGGGCCGCCGCCTGTGTGCCGACCCCATTTTTTGCCATGGATAGCAGGTCCGCTTTGTAACCGGTGAGGTAGCGGCGTGCGCTCTCGACATGAACTTGGGCACCGTGTAAGGCGTCAAGCGTGTGCCTTCGTGCCACCATGACTGCCGCGTAGTGGCCAAGTGATCGTACGAGTTGCTCAGGCATCACGACGCGTGGTTCCTCCAGGGGCACCAACCGGAAACGGCCGAGCCCCGACATGCCTTCGCGCGCGTGGAGCGCGACGGCCAGTGGTGGCGTGAAGGTGGCGGCTTCTACTGGCGCGGTATGGTAGGCCCCCAGGTGGACCCGTGAGAGATCGAGCGCGATGACGGCGAGGAGAACCCCGAGCAACAGTTCTTCACGGAACGTCCTTCGTTGAAGTCCGGCGACGACCGCGCCCACGCCCATTGCCGAGACGGCGCTGAAAAGGAAGGCGCGCGTTGCTGATGCGGTCACTTCGACGACCGAAGCATGCGGCAAATTCGAGGCCGTCACCCACCAACCGACTACTTCAGAGGAGATGCTGAACCCAATGGCCGCGCAGAGAACTGCTCCTATAAGCCAGGGCGTCACGCGTCCCTGCCCTGTCCGCAGTACGTCGAGCCCGGCTCCCGCCAGCATGGCGGCTGCAAACGCCACGAACCCCATTAATTTCTCGGGGTACCGGAAGGCGGACCACAGCGGCACGTACTGGAAAAAGAGCTCATAGAGGCCACCCCACCGACCGAGCGCCAGCAGGAGTGCCAGGCAGCCCAGCCAGACAAGCATACGCAGATCGCGTCGGTATCGCGCGCCTTGGAAGGCCAGGCCGATCACCGGGATGCCGAGGTAAAGACTTTCTACCCAAAAATAGCCAATGTATTTTTCCTGCACGTCGGTGGCAACGATCTCCTGCCCGTTGGTTGCGAAGACATCGTCCCCGACCGGTGACGCCAGGATGGTCAGCAGCCGCAGCGGGTGGGTTGACCAGGCAAGGGCTTCGTCGTGGAAGATTTTGGGTTGCGCGCGCTCGCTGCCGGTAAACAGCACCCAGGAAGGTCCGAGTTGGATGCCGGCGAGCAAGACTGCGAGACAGGCGATGAGCGCGCACCGGCGCCACGCGGTGAAGCGGGGGGCCGGCGCGCGGGTCGCCGTCCATAGCAGGGCGATGAAGCCATAATAGTACCCCGTTTGCATGTCGCCGATCAGAAAGACCGTCGCCCAGATGGCCGCGGGTGCCACCACCCATGTGCGGTTCGTTACCAGAGCCTGCTCCAGGGCGGCGCAGAACAGCGGCAGCACGCAGATCGGGTAGAGGTACTGGATGTCGTCGGTGAGCGAGACGATATAGCCTGAGAGTGCGAATGCGATGCCTGCCAGTAGCGCCCCTGTACGTGAGAAGTTCAACGTCCGGCCCAACACAAAGGGACCCAGCGCCGCCAGCAGGCAGGAGAGGAGGGTGGACACGCGATAGGCATCGGGCACAGAGAAAAGGAAGTAAAGCGAAGAGAACGGGTGAAACACACCCGTGGCGGTCAGCCCGATAAACGAGCGGCCCAACCCTTCGTAGGGGAACCATTGAGGCAGTTCGCCGGCCCCCAGGCGCTCGCTTGCGTATTGCTGGAACGGGAGAAAGATCCGATAGGCGTCGCGCTCGATGAGCACCAGTCCCGGCAGCCAGAGGCCGTGATAGAAGACGAGCGTGATGCCGGTGAGTGCCGCGACTGCCAGCCCGGTGGGCGAGACGATCCGGCGACCGATGGGTGGTCGGGAGTCGGGCGCTGTCGGGGGCGAGGGGGGGGTCATGCGTGGGCATTCCGGTGGCGCTTGCGCCAGCGCGTCGGCACGAGCAGCCCCGTGCAGAGCAGGACGCCGGCCAGCGAAGCCCAGGCGCCAACCTTCAGAAACGGGGCCTGGTAGGAGAACGTGACCGCATGGGAGCCCGCCGGCACCACCACGGCCCGCACCAGCGCGTTGGCCCGCAGGATGGGAATCTCGGCGCCGGTTTCAAGGGTAGCTGTCCAGCCCTTGTCAAAAGCATCGAGCAGTATCAAGACGGCCGCTTGCGGTGTTTCAATCTGTACGCGCACTTCTTCGGAAGTATAGCGCGTGATCTCGGCACGGCCACCGGCTGCGGGAGCGGGTAAAGCCATCTCGGATGTTTCAATCACATCCACCACTCCGCTGCGAAAATCAGATCGCGCGATCAGTATCGCGGGATCAACGGGAGCGGCCGCTCGCTCCGGGCGCAGCGACAGGTAGGCCCGTGGCGTCACGGGCACAGAACTCTTGAACAGAGCAAGCCCGAAGCCGGGAAGCTCGGCGATTATCGTGTTCGCGAATTGCGGGTCTTTCACGCGGACCCATCGGCCGATGTAATAGGTCACGTTGTAGCGCGCGGCTCCCGCGACTCCGAGTTTCACCTGTAACATGTCCCTAAACGCTGAGCTGCGGCCGGCCATGTAAACGTTGAGGGACTCAAGATGAAACTGCGCGTTGTGCTCCATGTCGAGGGCCTGTCGGCGTTCCACGGATCCTGCCGCCTCGCCGCCCAATTGGCGTGCCAGAGGCTCTGGCACGACTCTCTTTTCTTCGGGTATCGAGAACAACCGGAAGCGACCGGGGCCTTGCGTTCCTTCGCGTGTCGCGATTGCCTGGGCAAATGCAGGCACGAATACCGCGGCCTCCACGGGTCCGGTGTGGTAGGCGCTCAGGTTCCCCCGTGCGAGGTCCAAGACCATGAGGGCGACGACGAGGGTGAGAAGCCATGCAGGACGAAGCGAGCCTTTCTTGCTTAGGGTCGCGACTAGTCCCATACCGAGTGCAACGGCCGCGTTGTAAAGGAAGGCGAGCCCTCCCAGTTCGGTCACTTCACGGGCTACGCTCTGGGGCGCGCTATAGTGCGTGGTTACCCACGAGCCGACGGCTTCGGTGCGAAGGCCAACCCCCACCCCTGCACATATGATTGCCCCCACAAGCCAGTAAAGCGAATGCCCCTTATTCATTCGCAACGCGTCAAATCCTGCTCCCGCCAACATTGCGGTTGCAAACGAAGCCACGCCCATGAGCTTCTCGGGATAGCGGAACGCCGACCATAACGGCACGGCATGGTAGAACAATGTATAGAGGCCGCCGTAACGTCCGAGCGACAGGATCAACGCGATAATTCCGAGCAGGGCCAGCATTTTCAAGTCGCGGCGGCACCAGGCGCCGAGCAGGGCCAGCCCTGTCACGGAAACACCGAGATAAAGGCTCTCGGCCCACAGGCCTCCAGCGACACCGGATCCGAGCGGTTGGGCTCCCACGAAGAAGTTCGCCGCCTCCGTCAGCGTGGTTTTCTCAAAAACCGGGGTGGCTAGGATGGTCCACAACCTGAGGGGATGTGTTGACCAGTGGAGGGCTTGTCCCAGAAATAGGGCAGGGTCTGAGCGGTCGCTGCCCGCAAAAACCACCCACGATGGTCCCAGTTGAATACCGGCGAGCAAGGCGGCCAACAATCCGACAAGCGCAAGCCTGCGCCCGGCCTCCCAATATGATCCCGGCGCACGCGCAAGCATCCAGGCCGACGCAATGAAAATGTAGTAGTAGCCAGTCTGCACGTCGCCGTTTAGGAAGACGGTCGCCCAGAGGGCGGCAGGCGCTACCACCCAGGGGCGGCTGCTGACGAGGGCCTTCTCGAGCGCGGCGCAAAAGAACGGGAGCAGGCAGATTGAATAGAGATACAACAGGTGGTCGGTCAGCGAGACGACATAGCCTGAGAGCGTGAAGGCCAGGCCGGCGACCAGAGCCCCTGCCCGCGAGAAGTCCAGCGTGCGTCCCAAGGCGTACGCGCCGACCGCTGCCAGCAGGCACGACAACAGCGTGGAGGCGCGGTAGGCGTCAGGTACAGGGAGAAGGAAGTAGAGCGCGGTGAACGGATGGAAGACGCCGGTGTGGGCGATGCCGATGAACGGCCGCCCCAGGCCTTCGTAGGGGAACCACTGCGGCAGTTCGCCCGCGGACAGACGTTCGATGAGGTGCTGTTTCAACGGGAGATAAAACCGAAACGCGTCGCGTTTGATCAGTACAAGGCCCGGCAGCCAGAGGCCGTGGTAGAAGGCAAGCGTGATGCACATGAGCGCCGTGACCGCCAGCCCGGTCGGCGAGCCGATCCGGCGACCGATGGGTGGTCGGGAGTCGGGCGCTGTCGGGGGCGAGGGGGGGATCATGCGTGGGCATTTCTGTGGCGCTTGCGCCAGCGCACCGGCACGAGCAGCCCCGCGGAGAGCAGGACGCCGGCCAGTGACGCCCAGGCGCCGACCTCCAGCAGCGGCGTGCGGTAGGAGAACGTGACCACGTGGTGCCCCGTCGGCACCGCCACGGCCCGCACCAGCGTGTTGGCCCGCATGATGGGAATCTCCGAGCCGTCGTCAAGGGTGGCCCGCCACCCGTCATCGAAGGCGTCGAGCAGAACGAGAAGCGCGGGTTGCGGAGTGTCCACGCGCACCCGCACTTCTTCGGAGCGATATCGCTCGATGGTTGCCGTGCCATTCGGGGAGGGGCCCGGCAGGGTCGAATCCGTGGTTTCAATCACGTCCACCTCACCGCTGAGGAAGTCGGGCCGTGCGAGCAATGCGGCGGGATCGACCGGTGAATCACTGCGCTCCGGATGCCGGGACAAGTAGGCGCGGGGCTTGGCCGGAATGGGATTGCGGAACAGCACGAGATCATAGTCGGGCACTTCCGCCACCAGGGCGCCGGGTACTCGAGCCTCACTCAAATGCGAACGTAAGCCGATGTAATAGGCAACATTGTACCGCGCGGCTGCGTGCAGGCCGATCCCCTGTTTGAACATGGCGACGAGTTCTGATTTGTAGCCGGGAAGATACCGCTTGGCGGTCTCGATGTGAAACTCGGCGTTGTGCAAGGCGACCAGCGCATGACGTCGTGCCACGATGACCGCGGTGGAATGGCCCAGTGTACGTTCGAGTGGCTCTGGTATGGCGACGAGGGTTTCCACAAGCGTCACCATGCGGAAGCGGCCGGGGGCCAAGGCGCCTTCCTGCGCTCGAAGCGCCTCGACCATCGGCGGCGTGAACGTGGCGGCCTCGCCGGGCGCGGTGTGATAGGCGGAGAGGTTCACCCGCGAGAGATCGAGCGCGATAACGGCGGTCAGAAGGGCGAGCCAGGTTCCCCGACGAAACGTGCTGCTGTTGAGTCCACGAATGCCGATGGCGACACCCAGGGCAGTGAGGGCGCTAAAGAGGAACGCTTGCCCGGTTGAGCCTGTGATTTCGCGAGCCAGCGCGCCTGGTGCCCCCAAGCTTGTACCCACCCACGCGCTGGCGGCTTCGGTACGCAATGCAGCGCCGATGGTCGCGAAGAGGAGCATTGCGGTCAGCCATGGCCACGACCGTCCGTGGCCGTTCCTCAGAGCGTCAAACCCTGCGCCCGCCAACATGGCACCGGCGAAAGCCACGATACCCATGAACTTCTCCGGGTAGCGAAAGGCCGACCAAAAGGGCACCACATGGGAGAATATCTCATAGAGCCCGCCCAGGCGCCCAAGCGAGAGAAGCAATGCCAGGCAGCCCAGCAGGGTCAGCACGCGCAGGTCGCGGCGCCACCAACTGCCGAGGATTGCCAACCCGACGACGGGAACCCCCAGGTAGAGGCTCTCCGCCCAAAAGTAGTTCGTATAGAAAAAACCGAACGCCCGTTCCTGGAGAACGTCGTAGAAGACCTCTTCGGCCGCCGGATCGTTCGTGAGGGCATGTTCACCGACCGGTCCCGCCAGGATGGTCGCCAGGCGCAAGGGAGGGGTGGACCAGTGCAGGACCTGTTCGTGAAACAGCGCCGGCTGTGCCCGTTCGCTGCCTGTGAAGACTGCCCACGCCGGCCCGAGTTGGATGCCGGCCAGCAGCGCCGCCAGGGCCCCGGCGAGCACGAGCCTGAGCCCTGCTTCCCGGTACGAGCCTGGGGCGCGTGCCACGACCCAGGCCAGCGCAATAAACGCATAGTAGTAGCCGGTCTGGATATCGCCAATGAGAAAGACGGACGCCCAGAGAGCCGCAGGGGCGACCGCCCACGCGCGGTTTTTTGTAAGGGCGTTGTCCAAAGCCAGACAGAAGAACGGCAGGAGGCAGATCGAATAGAGGTACAGCAGATTGTTAGTGAGCGACACAACATAGCCCGATAGCACGAACACAAGGCCTGCAAGGCACGCCCCCATGGGCGAAAAGTTCAGCCTGCGCCCCAGCGCATAGGCACCGAGCGCCGCCAGCAGGCAGGAAATGAGCGTGGAGGCGCGGTAAGCGTCGGGGACGGAGAAAAAAAATGAGAGCGCCGTGAAGGGGTGGAAGACACCGGTATGAGCCACTCCGATGAAGGAGCGACCCAGCGCTTCATAGGGGAACCATTGCGGCAGTTCGCCGGCCGACAGGCGTTCGATGAGGTACTGCTTCAGCGGGAGATAAAACCGAAACGCGTCGCGTTTGATCAGCACAAGGCTCGGTAGCCAGAGGCCGTGGTAAAAGGCAAGAGTAACACTGACAAGCACGGCCACCGCCAGCCCCGCAGGCGAACCGATCCGGGTGTGGGGAGGCACCCTCACGTCTCTACGGGGAGCCGCAGCCGTTCTTGCGCGCCACGATCAGGATATTTTTTCCGATTCGTGGAGACCACCGTTGCTCGATCCATCGTGTGACAGGCACGAACCACCTGTCGTAGATGTGCGCGAGGCGTGGATTGATGGAGGTGGAGCCGCCGATGATGTTCAGCAGATACCAGGGCAGCACGCCGAGGCAGTCCATGTATTTCGCCGCGACGACTTCGAATCCACCCGCACGCATGATCTGTTCCAGCTGCGTTCGCTCATACCGGCGAAAGTGGCCGACCGACCGGTCCAGCGGGCTGTACAGCCAGGAGAGGGCCGGCACGAAGATGATGCAGGCGCCGCCCGGGGACAGCGCGCGATACGCCGCGCGGATCGTGTCCTGATCATCCTTGATGTGCTCCAGGACGTTGATCATGATGACGGTGTCGAATTGCCCGGGAAGCGCGTCAAAATATCCGTTGGTCGCAACCACGCGGTCTGCACGCAGCAACTCCGGGTACGTGCGCTCCATGCGTTCCTGCAATAGCTGAAAAAGCGTGCACTCCGGTTCAAAGACGGCCAGCCGGGCGGTCGGACGGCGAGCAACGTGGTTGCGCACGAGCACGTCGGTGAAGGTGCCGATGCCGGCGCCGATTTCCGCGAGGCGGTCGCCAATGAACGGGTGGGCCTCTTCGCTGATCCACTGGTAATACTGCTCGAGCTTATCCAGGCTCAGCAGGCTGGCCGTCAGGGACTCGCATTCGGTCATGGGCGTCGATGTCGGCACGCTGGGAAAGGATTTTAGGCGTGGGCGTGTGAAGAGGCAAGCGCAAACTGGCGGGAGGTTGCCGCCGGTCGTTTGACATTTGCCGGAGGCCTTGCGTATAACGAACCGCGCTCGAATGAATGCATGGGAGTGAGATGTTCAAAATAAGAAAACCACCCAAGGACTCCGCGACCGATCCGGCCCACATGGTCGATTCGGTCGGGCAGGCCGCCCGGCAGGCGCGCGCGAATATTCGATGGCTGCTCGCCGGCGTGGCCGTGGCGGTCATTGCGGCCGCGGCCGTCGGAGGATTTTTCTGGATGCGCCAGCAGGATGACCGCGCGGCAGCCGACCTCCTGCACGAGGCGACGCGCAGCGTCACCGAGCGATCCTTTATGGGGGGGCCGCCTTCGGCGCGGAAACCCGAGGAACTGAAAAAAGCGGTCGAAACATTTCAAAAAATTCTGACTGATTTTCCGCGCAGCTCGGTCGCGCCTCAGGCCGGCTATCTGCTAGGGAATGCGCTCAGTGATCTCAAGGACTGGGATGGCGCCACCAAGACCTATCAGGATTTTCTCGCCCGTCATGGAACCCACCGAGCCCTCGTGCCCCTGGTCTATCAGCGTCTGGCCTATGCCCAGCTGGCTCAGGGAAAGATCGAAGAGGCGGAGAAAACACTCACCGCTGTCGCGAAGATTCCCGGTGCGCCCAACAAGGACCAGGCGTTGTTCGAGCTCGGCAAAATTGACGAAACCCTGAAACGTCCGGAAGGCGCGCTGGCCCATTACCAGGAGATCATGAAAGACCACCCGTCGTCGCCTTTTGCTGCGGAAGCCTC
The DNA here is from genome assembly GCA_030648395.1 of Nitrospirales bacterium. Taxonomy (GTDB): domain Bacteria; phylum Nitrospirota; class Nitrospiria; order Nitrospirales; family NS-4; genus SCTG01. The sequence goes on from JAUSHW010000030.1 coordinate 14,340, forward strand.
CGTGCGGATCAAGACCCTTGATGCGCGGAAAGCCGCTGCCCCGCTGGCCGAGTCCCCCGCCGCTCTTTCCAAATAATTTCAGCGAGATGCTTTGACGGATACGAGAGGCGTGCTCGCGACGGGCTTGCTCGTCTGGGGAATGAGCAGCCAGTCACCGGGCTTGGGCTTCTCGGATTTGCCCATGGCATTGGCTTCGAGAATCGCCGCGACGGTGGTGCGGTGCCGCGACGCGAGAAGCGGGAGGGTGTCGCTGCGGCGGACCTGATATCGCACGGCGTGGACGCGCTTCCATGCCTGGTAGGTTCCCAGGTTGGCGAGAAAGGCGTCCTTGCGGCCTGCCGGGACTTTGAGATGGTAGGCCGGGTCCGGCGGAGTCAGGTCTTTTTTGAGTTCCGGGTTGAGCACCTTCAGTTCCTCGTAGGACACGCCTGCGGCCAGGGCCGCCGCCTTCAAATGGATTGGGTGGGTGACGACCACCTCTTCGTATTCCACCGGCGCTTGCGAGGGAATGGCAAGTCCGAAACGGGCCGGATCCTTGGCGATCAGGGCGGCGGCCAGGAATCGGGGCACGTACTCCTTCGTTTCGAGCTTGAGCAGCTTGGTGTCGGTGAGATCCCAGAAGTCGTCGGCCTGCGCGCGAATGAGCGCACGTCCGACCTTCCGTTCCCCGGCATTGTAGGCCGCCATGGCCAGGGGCCACGATCCGAACAGCTGGTGCAGGTCCCGAAGGTATCGGGCGGCGGCAACCGTGGACTTCACGGGATCCCGCCGCTCGTCGATCCAGTTGTCCACCCGAAGGTCATAGGCCTTGGCGGTTCCCTTGATGAACTGCCACGGTCCGACCGCCTGGGCGCGGGACTGGGCATGCGTGCTGAATCCGCTCTCAACCAGGGACAGGAAGATCAGGTCCGCAGGCAGGTTGAACTCCGTGAATATCTGCTCCACCATCAGCCGGTGTCGCTCCAGTCGACCCAGCCAGAATTCAAAGCGGTCGCGAATGCGGAACGAGAAGAACCGCACATGCTTGTCCACCTTCGCAGTCCGCATGACCGGGATGTCGAAGTCCAGGGTCTCCGGCTGGTCGAGTATTTCGGCAGTCGTCTCCATGGCGAGCGGCGCCGCGGATGCGGACTCAGACGCCAGGGGGAGCGGTTGGGACGCGGCATCACGATTCGCGAGGGGGGCGAGGTTTTCCGTCGGCACTGCCGTGAAAACGCTGCCGGGGCCGGCCTCCTGGACCGGTTCCGCAGCGGCATAGTGAAGGCGCAGAGCCTCGTCCAGCCGGTACAGATCGGACGATCCGGCCCATCCCTCGGCCGGCAGAACTCCGGCCGCAAGCATTCCTCCCCAGAGAACGATAATGCTGATACGTGTAGCCATGGGCTTGCGCATAAGCTGTAGACTGTAGACGAAGAGCCCCTGGAAAGCAAGTTGAAGCGGCTTGGCAACGTCTTCCGTGCGCTTCAATCGGCTGATTTCCCATTCACTTAGGCCTTTGGGTCGCCTTGACACGTTTCCGACCGTATGATAGCGTGGCCGAGCATTCAGCCATCAATAAATTTCCCTTCAAGAAGGAGTGTTGCGGCATGCTGAAACGGTACCTGTTGGCTCCAGGGCCGACCCAAGTTCCCCCCGAAGTCCTGCTGGCCATGGCCAGGCCGATGGTTCACCACCGGGCTCCCGAATTT
>JAUSHW010000038.1 GCA_030648395.1 Nitrospirales bacterium
GGCAGGCAGGCAGGCAGGCAGGCAGGCAGGCAGGATGCCTTAAGAACTGATTCTCTCCGACTTCAGCCTGGATCGGCTGTGACTAAACCCTGGCGTTTATATAAACGCCAGGGTTTTCTTTTGAGTCTTTTTCCCGCCCCCGCCAGCCTCTGGCGCCTCAACCAATACTCCTGCTGCTTCGCAATCGCACTGGTGTTCTGGATGGGGACTCCTTCTCCGGCAGAGGCGGCCGATGACCTTCAGAAAGCGCGAAGGCTGGGGAACTCCATTTTCATTCCCCAGTCCGCCGGTGGGAGCAGGGAGGCCGACACGCAGTCCTCAGCACGGAACTTGAGTGTTAGCGCGTCTCTCCAGGGGTACTACGACAACTGGCGGAATGATTCCACTCCGAAAGAGAAGGGCGAACAGTTCACAGAAGTCCTCAGTCTCGGATTTGATATCAGCAGACTCTTCCTCCCAACGGACAATCTTTCTATCTTCGTCGAAGGAGGCACGATCCAGAGCAAGGTTGCTCGTGGGGGATCGAGCACCAACCTTAAGGTACAGACTGATACCACTCTCATAGCCACCTATTCCACGTTTGACTGGAAAACCTGGGGGCTCGAAGGCAGCCTGAGTGTCAATCTTCCGACCGGCAAAACAGAGCTCACCGAGCTCGAGCTCGTTACTGTCCCCAATCCGTATGTCACGAGCCGGTTCCTTCTTGGGCGAGGGCTTGATGTGGGGGGGAGCCTGAAATATCTCCGGCAACTGGGGCAGTTGCACCTCTACACCGGTGCCGGCTATACCCGCCGGGGGACCTACGACGTGACAAAGGAACGCTCCGGAGACACGATCAGCGCGGGGGACGAGTACAACGCGTCGCTCGGGGGGAATTACCAATTCGGCACGACTCTGAACGTGGGCGCGGACGGCTCATATATTCGCTCCCAGGGGGTTGGAGATCAGCAGGTCAACATCTTCATGGTTCGGGTTCCCGCGAAGCTCAGTGTGGGCCGCTTGAGCGTAGCAGGCCAGTATTTCGCCTCATATAGTGATACGGAGCCGTTCAAGGGTGCCACGATCATCGTCAGGCAGGAGGAGTTGTTCCAAAAGGGTCTCACCAACATGGCGAACGTCGAGGTGGCCTACCAGGTGTTGGACTCGCTGCGTCTCAAAGCGGTGGGTGAAGGCTCTGTGAATGACCTCAAAAAGCCGGCTGATCCCACGTTTTTTACAAGCACATCGCGATACGCCTTTGGGCCTGGCGTGGGTTGGAGTATCCCCGGGACACCCTTGACCCTGGATGCAGTAGGGAAATACTTTAACGTCTTCACCGAAGGCAGTACCGGGTCTCCAGTCACGTTCTCGGGATTTTCGATTCTGGTCGGGGTGTCCGGACGGTTCTAGAGGAGGTGCACCATGAGAATCAAGCATGTGGTGGCGTACAGTCTGGTCCTTCTCATCGGTGGGCTTGGGGATGCCAGTGTCTTGCTCGCATCCCACACGCCGGTGCATGCCCAGCAGGAGCGGGAGCAGCGGCAGCGTCAGGAGCAGCTTCGGGCGCTGACGGCGCCGTGCGCAGGTGCCGCAAGATCATGCGGACCTGGTGCGGTTCCGCCTTCCGTGCTGTCCTCGTTGACAGCGCCGCGGCCGCCCACGCCGATGCCTAAGCCCATAACTCCCGCAACGACCACTCCAGCTTTTGTTGCAACTAATCCTACACAGGCGGCTGCTATTGCAGCTGTAAATGCTGCATTTGTTCCAACTACTTCTGCGCAAGCAGCTGCTCTTGCCGCAGTAACTGGAGGTGCATCAACGCGGCCAGCGGTGGTTCCACCTTCCGTGCTGTCCTCACTGACGGCGCCGCGGCCGTCTACGCCGATGCCTCAGTCTACGCCGCCGGTGGTGATGGCGACGCCAGCCCCGCGACCTGCTCCGCCGGTCGCCTCTCTCTCCTCGGTGACGGCGGCGCCCACGGCCCGGCCGACGCTATCCGTGCCGATCTTTAGCGAGATTGCTCCGGGGCGGATGCCTCAGTCCACGCCGCCGGTGGTGATGGCGACGCCAGCCCCGCGACCTACTCCGCCGGCAGTCGCGCGCTCCTCAGCAACTCCCATTTACGACAAAAGCGGGAATGTAGTAACGACTCATTATGGCGCAACGGCGATAACGAGTCCGATGCAAGCGGGATATGACCCCGCGTTCGGATATTCTTTGACAAAGCCGTCTGCGGCTCCATTTTCTGTCCCGTCCTCGCTGGGGCAGCAGGGGCCGGCCGTTGGGCCGGCGGGGATAACTCCGGCGGGGATGAAGGAGCTCGAGCGGCTCCGGCTGGAGATGCAGAGCTTGGAGCAGCAGCAGCGGGGGGTGCCCCTGATGGATGTGCCGCAAAGCGTGTTCGATAAGAACAGGCAGCTTCAGAAGGACTTTAATTCGTTTGTGGATAGGGAGGTGTTGGGGGTGGGCAAGCAGCCTGCGACGCCGTCCGTGCCGTTCTCGCAGACGCCTCCGCGGGCGCTCACACCGATGTCCCAGCCGACTCTAACCATTCCAAAAACTCCGGATACTTCGTCCTTCACTCCTGCGCAACAGAAAGCATATGACTATGCGGTATCACTAATTCCAAAGCCAACAACACCAGGTGTGCAGCCCTCGCTCCCGTCAGTGTCGCCTCCACGGCCGCCGATGCCTCAGTCTACTCCGCCGGCTCCTGGGAGCAAGAAACTTTCCGCCGACGAGCCAAGTGCCTCTATGTCAAAGTCCGAGATCAGTTCGCCTGTCGGACCAGCAGAAGCTGGCGTAGGGAAAGCACAGGCCAGTACGCAGGGAGTGGCGGCTACCCGTACCCCCGCATCTCCGGAGGAGATCGCACAGAGAGCAAAGATAGAAAGGCTGCAAAACATACTGGAGACAGCCGCGTGGGAAGGTCTGCCCCAACTTGATGTTGCTGCGCGTCCCTTTGATGTCAAAGTCCCTGGCGTAGCAGGGTTAGAATTAATGCTCAGCGGAGCGGATGACCGTACCAAAGCGGTAAAAGAGCTAAGAAAGGCAAGGACTGCTTTGGAGTCCGGTGATATGGAAGGTTCTAGGCGAGCCTTCAAGGAGGCTCAGTCGCTGGTGAGTTCGGCAACGCAGAAAACTGTTGAAGCTATAGAACGAAATAACACGAAAGAGACAAACATCTCTAAGCTTGAGCGCCTAGATCCACGTTACGGCAATTATGTAGGTAGGGATGCAACTGGAGGGGATTATTACGGAGCGGCGAAACCCACCTCCCAGTTTGATACGGGAGGGAAGGTACATGATGCTACATTGGACAAGTATGGGCTAAAATTCACAGATTTTGATTCGCCCGAGAAATTAAAGGCGGACGCCCAATTCCTTAAAACCACGGTAACAACTAAACCCGTCGATTGGAAGGAGGGAGTCTTCCAAGCAGGTACTGCTGTGCTCTTTACGGCAAATGTCGCGGCAGATGTCCTTGTTGGCGGTAGTTCTGCTGGCCTCTTTGGGGCCATCCACCAGGCTAAGGTCCTTGGAAGCAAGGCAAGGGAAAAGCTGTCAGGGTGGATGGGCGGGGGTGGTCCCCAGACTGAAGTGCGGCAGTCAGACATGGCTGGTACTACGCCGATGGCCATTTTGGGGCGGGATCAGCGTGAAACCCTGAGATGAGTGCGAGGGGGCTGTAGTGGACTGGCTTCGATCGAGTAAACGGTTCCTTGTTCTTCTGGTCGTCTCGCTCGCGTGGCACGGTTGCGTCAAGGCCAAACAGGAATTTTCGCCGGCACTCCAACAAGCCGGGGTCGAACTGCTGCAGGCCGGGAAAATTGAAGAAGCCATCACCAGGCTGAAAGAGGCAGCGGAGAAGGATCCGAAGTCAGTGGATGCCCGTTACTTCCTCGGCGTGGCGTTCAGCCAGAATGGCTTGTGGGATGAGGCGCTTGAGGCGTACGGGAAGGCCATCCAGCTTCAGTCGAACCATGCAGAGGCCCATGTGGGGAGGGGAGTCGCCTTCGGCGGGAAGGGACGCCTGGATGACGCCATAACGGCATACAAAGAAGCTCTCAAGCTGAAACCCGACTACCCAGAGGCCCACGAGTTTCTTGGGGATGTCTATGTAAGGAAGGGATTGCTCGATGAGGCGATTGCGGCGTTTCAAAAAGCCATCGAGAAGCGGCCCAACTATCCGGAGGCCTACCATGCGCTCGGACTGGCGTATAGCGGGAAAGGGCAGATCACCGACGCCATCCTGGCTTTCCGAAAGGCGGTTTCTCTGGCTCCGACCTATCCGGAGGCGTTTAATAACCTGGGCCAGGCCTATCGAAAGCAGGGTCTGCTGGATGATGCGGTGAGCGCCTTCACGACTGCTGTGGACCAGGAGCCTCGGTATGCTGTGGCATATAGAAATTTGGGATTGACATACAGCGATGCCGGGCTCTTTGCGCAGGCGATCAGCGCATATCTCAACGCCCTCACCCATTCGCCGACCTATCCGGAGGCGTATGCCGACTTGGGCGTTGCCTATTCTCGTGTGGGGCGCTTTGAAGAGGCCGTTCATGTGTACAAGAAGGCGCTGGCCCAAGCTCCCAACTCTGTCGAGGCGATCATCGGGCTTGGCAATGCGTATCGGGCCAGAGGCCTCTTTGATGAGGCCGTCAAGACCTATACGCAGGGGCTCGAGATAACACAGAATCGTGATCCGGAAGTCTGGAACAAGCTGGGCATCACACATAGCGCGCAAAAGCGCTACGACAACGCCATCGTAGCCTTTCAGAAGGCTGTCGAACTAAGTCCGAAGAGTTTTGAGTACCATCTCAATATCGGGGTCGTTTATAGCTCCAAGGAGATGTTCCCGGAAGCCAACCAAGCTTTCGAAACGGTCTTGCAGATCAGCCCGAACTATGCGGAAGCTCAGGGCAGGATTGCGCTGAACATGGAGCGCATGGAGAAGAAAGCGGGGGCCGTTGCTGCCTGGAAGAAATATGTCCAGATGATCGAACGGATCCCCGAGCGCGCGGACGAAATCCGGCAGGTCCGCGAGAAAATTGCGGCGCTTCAAAAGCAGCCGTGATGTTGTTTGAACACCTACATCAGGAGGAGTGAGCATGCGTTACTTGTTTGCGGCATTTTGTTTTTTTGCGTTAAGCGCCTGTATGTCGTACGGTACGAAAGTTGATCAAGAAAAGGTTGCCCAATTTGTGAAAGGCAAAACCACCTATGCGGAGGTAGTCCGGCAACTTGGCAAGCCAAACCAGTCAACGATTAATTCCGATGGAGTAAGAACAATATCTTACACTTATCAGCAGTCACAGATGAGTGCTTCCAGTTTTATCCCGTTTGTGGGCCTGTTTGTTGGGGGAGCAGAATCGGAGAATACAACCGTAGTAATGAACTTTGATAAAAACTCAGTCCTTACCGACTATACAGCCACTGAAGGTGGTATGGATATGGGAACTGGTGTTACAAGCGGGAGGAAACAATAGTGCGCCAGCGGGGAAAAATAAAAAGGTCGGGAGTCTTTTCTCGACCAGTGTCAATTACTGATGAGGTCACCAAATAGTTCGTTCCCGCCCTTCGACTGCGCTCAGGACAGACGTGCTCAGGGCGAACGGGCACGGAAAAAGCGGGGCAGATTAAATCTGTCCCGTTTAATTCCCCGTTCGCCGTACGCTCTTGCCCCTTGACAGTAATATACTAAAACTTGCATATTGAGCCCGTGACCGATAAGGCGATCCTGTGGCTCGGGTCCTCGCGGAGTGATGTGCAGGCATTCCCGCGGGATGCCAGGCACTCGTGGCGCAGCGCTGAGCGGTGAGTGGAGCGAGAGGGGAGGAGCATCATGAAGCTGAAGATCACACCGTCCACCGGGAATGTCTTTCGTGACCTCGGGTTTCGCCGCGAGGAGGCCGAGCATCTGCTGGTCCGGGCGGACCTCATGATCCAGGCGCAGAAGCTCATCGCGTCCCGCCGCCTCAAACAGAGAGCCGCGGCCAAGTTACTCGGTGTGACTCAGCCCCGCGTCAGCGATCTCCTTCGTGGACGTATCGACTTGTTCAGCACGGACGCGCTGATCGACTTGTTGGCCCGGCTCGGAGCGCAAGTACGTCTTACAGTGAAGGTCCGCGTCGCAGCCTGAAATGTCCCCCGCTGTTCATAAGGTTCTTGGTGGTTCCCCCTTGAAGTTGACCATCCTGAAAACGCTGTGCTACCTTGATCAATTCAGGAGTTTATACGCGTCACAGGGCATGGGCTGAGGCGGGTTATGAGTGATCGGGTGCTTGAGGAAATAGCCGCGCTCAAGGACGATGACTGGGCGCTCCGGGAAGATGCGGCGACTCTGCTGGGCGAGTTTTGCGACCCCCGGGCGGTGGGCCCTCTCCTGGAGGTGCTCCATGACGAGGATCGGGCGGTCCGGGATGCGGCGACGGGCGCGCTGCGGAAGATCGGGCTCTCGGCGGTCCCCGCATTGATCGTTGCGCTGCAGGACCCCAATGGCAACGTGCAGGAAATCGCCGTGGCCGTGCTCAAGGACCTGCCGGACCCGCGCGTCGTGGACCCGCTCATCGGATGCCTGGCGAACCGGAATTGGATTGTGCGGATGCACGCCGCCAAAGGGTTGGGCCTGGCGGGCGATCCGCGCGCCATCGCGCACCTCGTGTCCCTGCTCACCGACGAGGTCAAGGCCGTCCGCGCGGACGCGACGGAGGCGCTGGTTCGCATCGGCCGGCCGGCGCTGGACGGGCTGCTGGCGGCCCTGCGTCACGACGCGTGGATCCTGCGCCTCCATGCCTGTGAGGCCCTGGGGAAGATCGGGGCCGAGGAGGCGGTCGAACCGCTGTGCCGGGCGATGCTCAAGGATCGGGACACGGCCGTCCGGCAGGATGCCGCGAAGGCGCTGGGAGACCTTGGGAACCCGATGGCGTTGGACGCGCTGACGGCGGTGCTCACGGACCTGGACGTGCGGCCCTTCGCGGTGGAGGCCCTGGGCCGGCTCAAGGATCTGCGGGCCGTGGAGACTTTGATCGATGTGGTGACCGGCAAAGGCCGGCCCGTCAATGCGCGCAAGGTCGCGGCGTGCGGGTCTGAGTCCGGCGAATTGGAAATTGAAGAAATGGAAGTGCAGGTTTTTGCGATCAGCGGCCTGGCCGAACTCGGCGACGACCGGGCGATCGAGCCCCTGATCCGAGCACTCAAGGACACCAGGCTTCGGGCGGCGGCCGCGGCGGCACTGGGGGAAATGGGCATACGGGTTGCCGCGCCGTTGCTGGCGGCGATGAAAACCGAAACGGACTCCAATATCCTGTTTCACGCGCGGGCCATCATGTCGGCGGTCGGATGGCGCCCTGCGGTGACGATGAAAGAAGGCAGATAACATGGCAAACAAGCTTGCAGATTGGTTGGAAGCGCTGACGGATCCGGATGACGCGACCAGGGAGGAGGCGGCGCAGGCCCTCGTCAACCTGGCGAACCCTGCCGCGACGGACGCGCTCATTGAAGCCCTGGAGGACGACTTCTGGTCCGTGCGGATGTACGTGGGCCATGCGCTGGCGAAAATCGGAGGCCCGAAAGCCATCGAGGTCCTGGTCCCGATGCTGGGGGACACGATTAAAGAGTGCCGGGACGGCGCGGTGGATGATTATGCGACCATCGGCGCTGCGGCCGTCGAGCGTCTCGTGGCGGCTCTGCGGGACGAGCGCTGGCGCGTGCGGGAGAGCGCGGCCAAGGCGCTGGGGGTGATCAAGGATGCACGGTCGGTGGACGGCCTGATCGCCGCCCTGCGGGATCGGGACGGGTCGGTGCGAACGATTGCGGCCGAGGCCCTGGGAAGGATCGGCGACCCCAAGGCCATCAAGGGCTTGATGGCGCTGTTCAAGGACTCCTCCAAGCTCGTGCGGGTGACCGCGACGATCTCGCTCACGCAGATCGGAGAGGCCACGGTCGATCCGCTGATGGCCGGCCTGAAGGACGAGGACTTCCAGGTGCGGCTGCACTGCGTGCAGGCGCTGGGCGGGATCACCAGCGACTATCCCACCGGCCGCTCGTGGCTGCGCGATTTCAAGCCCGTGCCCGCGCTCGTTGGATTATTGAAGGACAAGGACCGCGCGGTGCGGGAGGACGCCGCCATTGCGCTCGGCATGATCGGTGATCCCCGCGCCGTGCCCGCCCTCATTGAGGCCATGCAGGACGGCTCGATCCGGGTGCGCGCGATCATGGCCTTGGGGATGATGGCGGACCCGCGCGCCGTCGAGCCGCTGATCCGGGTGCTGGATGGGATCGGCATCAATTTCAAGGGGACGCCGATGCCGGGGTGCATCGTCAGCGAGGAATGGTTCATCCGGGAACAGGCGGCGCTGGCCCTGGGGCATATCAATGATGTGCGCAGCGTGCCGGCCCTCTGTCAGGCGCTGAAAGATACCCGCCTGCGCGAGAAGGCGGCGCAGGCTCTGATCGAGCTCGGCCCCCAGGTCATCGATCTGCTGGTGGATTTCATCAACGATCCCGAGACCTCCAAGGTCGAACAGCTCAGCGACAATGTCCTGGCATTCGCCACCAACCGGTTGAATGCGGCGTCCTCTCTGCGGAATTTGGTCATGGACATCCTGATCCAACTCGGCTGGACCCCGCCTGAAGAGACCCAGGAAGAAGCGTTCGACAAGGCGAAAGCGGAGAACGCCAAGAAATAACCGGGTATGGCCAAGAAAGATAAATCAGAGGATCTGGTCAAGGACCTCATCCACGAGGAAGACTGGAAGCGGATGAATGCCACCGCGGAGTTCCTCAAGCGCGGCCCCGAGGCCGTGACGGCCCTGGTCGCGGCGCTGGCGGATGAAAACCCGCGCCTTCGCGCCGAGGTCGCCCATATGTTGGGACGGCTCAGGAACCGGGCCGCCGGGGTGCCGCTTGTCCCGCTGTTGACGGACCCCGAACCGGCGGTCCGGGAGGCGGCGACGGAGGCCTTCCGGTATGTGGCCGACGAAGCGGCCCTGGCGGCGATGGTCCGGCTGCTCGAAGATCCGGCGCACCGCGATACCGTTGCCGTGGTCCTGGTCCGGCTGAAGGACCCGGGCGCGCTGGGGCCTCTGGTTGCGATGCTCAAGAGCCCGGATCCAACCGCACGGCTGATGGCCGCTGAAGCCCTGGAGCAACTCGCTGATCCCCGGAGCGCCGACGCCTGGATCGAGGCGATGGTCTATCCCGATCTCCGCGACATCGCGGCCCGGTCGTTGAAGCGCATCTCGGATCTCCGGGAACAGATCGTCGCGACGCTGGACCGCCTGCGCGACAACGAGGATGTGGTCGCCCTGGAAGAAGCCCGGATCGGGGTCTCGATGGATCTGATCGCGCTTGGTCGGCCGGCGGTCGCGGATCTTCTGGAAGCGCTGGACGACGATCTCTGGGTGGTGCGCGAGGCGGCGGCCCAGGCCCTCGGCCTCATCGGAGACCTCCGGGCCGTCGAGCCCTTGCTGCGCAAAGCCAAGACCGATCGCGATATGGGTGTCCGCGAGAGCTGCATCAAGGCGCTGGGGGAGTTCGGCGATGCGCGTTCGATTGACGTCGTGGTCGAGGCCATCAAGGATCCCACCACACGCCTGGCCGCCACGGAGGCCATGTCCAAGATCAAGGACATCACGGTGCTGGTGCCGCATCTGGAACTCATCCAGCGGATGAAAACGGATCGGGACGGGCTGGTGAGCTATCATGGCGGTTTGATGCTGGACAAGCTGGCCAAGCTGCTTGAGGAAGAGGACGGGAAGCCGACGGTGGAAAAAGAATATGACGAGTGGGATGAAGAAGTCCCGGCCCCCGCGCCGAAGGCCGCGGGCGGAGCCGGCGGGTAGCGAGGGGGGCTGATGGCATGAGCGACACCGATCGTCGTATTGAGCAGCTACTGGCGGCCTTGCGCGACGACAACGAAGCGTTACGCGATCATGCCGTGGCCAGTCTCGGTCAAATTGGGCCGGCGGCCATCGAGCGCTTGATCAATCTCTTTGCCGACGAGGACCGGGTGATCCGGGAGGCGGCCAGGCAGGCGCTTGTCCAGGTTGGCACCGATGCCATTCTTCCGCTCCTGGAGGCGTTGAAGGACGATGATTGGGCCGTGCGGGAACAGGCCGCGGCGGCGTTGGGCCGGCTGAAGGACGAACGGGCCATGGCGCCGCTGATTGCGGCGATTAAGGATCGGGACGGGGCGGTGCGTGTGGCGGCGGTCGAGGCCCTCGAGAAAATCCAGGATCCCCGAGCCGTGGAAGGGTTGATGGAGGCGTTGCAGGACCAGACGGTCCGGGAGGAAGCCGCGCGAGCGCTCAAGAAGATCCCGGACCCGCGCGCCGTGGACGGCCTGCTGAGAGGCCTCGCGGGGGGCAACTGGGTCGTGAAGCGCCATGCGGCCGAAGCGCTGGGCTTGATCGGCGATCCGCGCGCGGCGGATGGATTGCGGGAGGCGCTCCGGGACGAGGACTGGCTGGTGCGGCGCAATGCGGCGGAATCCCTGGCGCGGCTTCAGGACCGGGGATCCGTGGAGGCGTTGCTCCCGCTGCTGGAAGATGAAAACGATATGGTCAGGGAAACGGCGGAAGGGGCGTTGTCGAGTTTGGGATGGACCCCGCCGAACGCGTAAGCTAAAGGAGAGATCGATGGCTGATGAAGCACCCAAATTGATCCAGATCGGCAAGGGCGGTCCCGGGGTCAAAAAGGACGGGTTCAATCTCATTTCCGAAAAAGTGGTCAAGGTCGACGTCGAGGCCAGGATCCTGGAGATCGAACTGCTGGCCTATGAAGGCAAAACCGTCGTGCTCGAGGTCGGCGAAGACCTCCTCGAAGACCTCAAAAAGATCAAGCCGGGGGATGGGGTGACGGTCCGGGTCATTGAGGAAGAACCGGCAGCCGGGATCGAAGGCACCCTGCATGCGGGGGCCACCAGGCGGCGCATTGTGAAGAGCCTGACGGTCCGGTCGCGGGACGCCCAGAAAACGCGTGTCGAGGAAATGCTCTCCGCGCTGCAGGAGAGCCATTGGCTGACCCGGAAATACGCCGTGGAGGTGCTGGGGACGATGGGCGATCCCCGCGCGGTGGGACCGCTCATCGAGACGCTGACCGACGAAGTCAACGATATCAGGCAGCGCGCCTACGACTCGCTCATCAAGATCGGCGCGCCGAGCGTGACCGCCGTGGCCAGTCTGCTGACGCATGAGGATGACGACTTGCGGCAGGTCGCCTCGGAAATCATCCGCAAGATCGGCAAGCCGGCCGTCGAGCCGCTGACCGAAGTGATGCTCACGGCGGATGAGTCACTCCAGGCCAAGATCCGCAAACTGCTGGACCGGATGGGGTACAAGCCGAAGCCCAAGACCGAGGTGATGTAATCAGGGCGTCGGTCGCCCGACGGAGGAGTAGTGGAATCCGAGCGCGGTCATGCGGGCCGGCTCATACACGTTGCGAAGGTCCACGAAGACCGGCCGCGTGAGGCTGCTCTTGATCCGTTCAAGATCCAGGTTCCGGAATTGGTTCCATTCCGTCATGAGGACCACGGCATCCGCGCCGGCCGTTGCCTCATAGGCATTGGCGCAGAGCGTGACGGTCGGCAGCAGCTTGCGCGCCTCTTCCATCCCCGCAGGGTCGTACGCCCGGACTTCCGCGCCTTCCCCCTGCAGTTTCGGGATGATGTCCAGCGCCGGGGCGTCGCGCAGATCGTTCGTATTGGGCTTAAAGGTCAGTCCGAGCACCGCCACACGTTTGCCGGCTAAGGATCCTCCGAGCGCGTCCCGGATTTTCTCGACCATCCGCTCCCGCTGTCTGACGTTTGCCCGCGCAGCCGCCTCGGCGATCTCCATGACGCAGCCGGCCTGCCGTCCCGTCTGAATCAGGGCGGCGATGTCCTTCGGAAAGCACGAGCCTCCGTAGCCCGGCCCCGCATGCAGGAACTTCGATCCGATGCGGTGATCCAGGCCCATCGCCTTGGCCACCACCTGGACGTTCGCGCCGACCCGCTCGCAGAGGTTCGCCACTTCATTGATGAAGGAGACCTTGGTCGCCAGGAAGGTGTTGGAGGCGTATTTGATCATCTCGGCAGTGGCGACGTCCGTGAAGACGAAGGGGGTCTCGATCAGATAGAGGGGGCGGTACAGGTCGCGCATGACCGCCTCCGCCTGGGGCCCGTCGGCGCCGATGACGACGCGGTTCGGCCGCATGAAGTCTTCCACGGCCGACCCTTCGCGGAGGAATTCGGGGTTGGACACGATGTCAAAGCGGGCGGCCTGCGGGGCATGTCGCGTAATCAAGTCACGCAGCCGCTCCCCGGTTCCCACCGGCACCGTTGATTTGGTGACGATCACCTTGTAGCTGTTCAGGTGGGTCGCGATGCCCCGTCCGACGTCTTCGACGAACGAGAGGTCCGCCGAGCCGTCGTCCCGGGACGGCGTGCCCACGGCGATGAAAATCGCGAGGCCTGTTTCGACGGCCTTGCCCAGGTCAGTGGTGAAGGTCAGCCGGCCTTCCGACAGTCCTTTGCGAACCAGTTCGGTCAGACCGGGTTCGTAGATCGGAATGTCGCCCTTTTCCAGCAGGGCGATGCGGCGCTCGTCCTTGTCCATGCAGGTCACCTGGACGCCGAATTCCGCGAAGCAGGCCCCGGTCACCAATCCGACGTACCCGGTCCCAATGACGCTGATGTTCATGCTTTCTCCTCCTCCTGCCGGCCAGGCGGCAACAGTGCGAGGGAGTATAGCACAGCCGCTGTGCACTTGACTCCCCGCGGGCACTGCTCTAAAATCCGCGCGCTATGGCGACCGTGGGATCAGCCATCCAGAGGCCCTTGGCAGTCATGATGAGCCGGCAGGTTCTCGCTGTCGGCCCCGACACGACGGTCATTGAAGTGGCCCGGACCATGCAGGAGAAAAAAGTGGGGGCCCTGTTGGTCGCCGAGGGCGCCCGCTTCGTCGGCATTGTCAGCGAGGCCGACCTGGTGCGCAGGGTCGTGGCCGTCGGGGGATCGGTTCATCAGGTTCGGGTGTCGGAGATCATGGGGGCTCCGATCATCACCATCGAAATTGATCGCTCCGCACATGAGGCCAGCGATCTGATGTCGGAACGGGGGATCCGGCACCTGGCCGTGACGGATGACGGGAAGATCGTCGGCATGGTGTCGGTTCGCGATCTGCTCCGCTATTTCAAAAACTGGGGGGGGCTGTAAACCGTCAAGTCGACCCAGGCGACGTGTGTTCCAGGCAAGCGTTATCACACTCAATCGTACAACCCAAGGGAGGTAGTGAGGATGAAAAAGTCTGTGATTATTTTTGTGCTGGCGTTCGTCATGTTTGCGGGAATCGGGCTTGTATCGGTGGCGCAGGCCCAGGACGGCAAGTTCGTGGCGGTCGAAATTGCGGGAACGAAGTTTTGGCTCGGCGGCGGGGACGTGGACTTGCGGTCAGGCCTTCGCACGGCCGGCGCGCTGATCTTCAAAGTGACCAACAAGTTGGACGCGGACCACGGATTCGCGATTGATGCCATGAAGGTCAAGCAAGTCGTGAAACCGGGAGAGGAAGTGACGATCTCCGTTCCGATGGGAGACCTCGATCAGGCCCTCGCGGTGTACAAGTTTTATTGCCATCTGCATCCCGGCCATATCGGCGGGACGCTGGTGGTTGTGAAGTAGATTCGCGGCGATCGCGCGGCGGTTGAACGAAGAAGCCCCCTCTTCCCCGTGCGGGAAGAGGGGGCTTCTCAATTTCGAGAGGCGGGGCTAGGGCGTCAGTTGCGGACGCCGCTCCACACTTTGTTCGGATCAATCTCCTTGTCGGGGTTCAGTTTTTTGGCCAGCGCCAAGAGGGCTTCCGTCGATTCCGGATAGGCCGGATCGGAGATGCAGCAATTGTCCACCGGGCAGACGGCGGCGCACTGGGGTTCGTCGAAATGCCCCACGCATTCGGTGCAGCGATCGTGCGTGATGATATAGATGTTATCTCCGACGCCCTGGCCATCGCCCACATGATTGCCTTTCGCTTCCGCGTCGCCCCGGGTCTCGAAGATGGCCTCGTTGGGACATTCGGGGAGGCAGGCCCCGCAGGAAATGCATTCGTCGGTGATCAATAACGCCATAACACTTGCCTCCTTCTCTAGTACTGCGCTGTACCGTCGCCATCCATCGCCGAAGACCATCTCGGAGGGATGGCCTGCAGCCGAGAATTCATGATATGGTAGGCGAAATTCTATGGGGACGCGCAGGGTGTTGTCAATGTGATTTTTGGCGAACGGCATAGGCCTGAAGACCTGTTTTGATACGAACAAAAGCCCTAGTCGGAATGGAACAGCCTTGGAGTTGATGGAAAAATCTCAGACGACGCGTGTGGGTGTCCTGGCCGTCCTGGCATTGGGCCTCTTGATGGCGGGGAATTACTTCATGACGGCCAACCAGGGCCCTGAGGCCATGCTGGTCAACTTTCCCTCCGGCGTCCAACTGCAGGTGGAGGTCGCCGATAGTCCGTTGCTCCTGTATTCAGGCCAGGCCTTCCGGGACGCCATGCCGCCGGGGTGGGGCATGTTGTTTATTTATGAGCGCGCCGATTTTTACCGCCGCACTACGCGCCAGTACCGGTTTCCTGTCGACATCATCTGGCTGGATGAAGGCAAACGCGTCCTGCTGATTGCGGAAAACGTCGTTCCATGCGGAGCCGAGCAATGCCCGGAGTACGGGCCTCCCCAGGAAAAAGCCCGCTACGTGATTGAGACGCATGCCGGCTTCGCCCGGCGGGAGCAGGTGACGCCCGGGGTCGATTTGCGGTTCACGTTGCAGCTTTGACTCGTTGCCTCGGCTCACGTAAGATACTACGCGTTTATCTGGAGTGAAGGATGGCTGCTGGAACCGGGGCAGGCTGGAACGACGAGAAAACCGTTGCAACCCGCGTGGGGGGGGTGGTGACCGTTCGTTTATGGGAAGACCGGACCCGCGGGGAAATCTACGTCCCGTCCTACGATCCGGAAATGGTGTCGCTGGTCAATGACGACTATGAGCGCAGCTTTGGTGACAGCAACAATGCCGTCGATTCGGGGAAGCGGGCGTTCGAGTTCCGCGCGCTGAAGCCTGGCACCCATCGGATCGTGTTCGAAAAGCGGATGGGCTGGAAGTTCACGGCCGAGGCCCGCCGGGTCTACGTCGTGACGGTCAGCGGCTAGGCGTGCCGGAAATCGCCTTCGTCAACGACGTTTTCATGCCGCTTTCCGAGGCGCGGGTTTCGGTCGAGGACCGGGGCTTTCAGTTCGGGGACGGCGTCTATGAACTGCTGCGGGTCTATGCCGGCGTTCCATTTCACCTGACCGATCATCTCGGACGCCTTGAACAGAGCGCGCGCGCGCTCGGCATCCCCCTGCCGTACCCGCGGGATCGCTGGGCGGTGGTGATTGCCGAGGCGGTCTCACGCAGCGGCTTTCCGGACGCGAAAGTCTACATCCAGGTTACCCGCGGTGTCGCGCCGCGGGACCACGTCCCGGCCGGTCCCATGGTGCCGACGGTCGTGGTGACGGTCCGGGCGATGGCGCCTCCTGATCCCGGGCTGTACGCGGCGGGCGCGGATGTCGTGACCGTCGCCGACATCCGGTGGGCCCGCTGTAACATCAAGTCGATCGGTCTTCTGGCGAACGTGCTTGCCAAGCAGCAGGCCCGGGAGATGGGCGCCGTGGAGGCCCTCTTCATCCGGGACGGTTGTGTCCTGGAAGGTGCGACCAGCAATGTCATGATCGTCAAGAATCGGTGTCTCGTCACGCCGCCGGAGGGCCCCCTGCTCCTGCCCGGCGTAACACGCAAGGTGGTGTTGGGGTTGGCGCAGAAGGCCGGGGTGTCGGTACAGGAACAGCCTGTGACGGAGGCCGAGCTCCACGCGGCCGATGAGGTTTTCCTGACAGGGACCACGATCGAAGTGCTGCCGGTCGCCCGGGTCAACGGGCGGTCGATCGGAGCCGGTTCCCCGGGCCCGGTGACGAGGCTGCTGATGGCCCGTTTTCGTGAGGCGCGCGGCGATGCGCCTTCTTAAAATATGGGGCATGGCGTAAGAGGGGAAAAGGTGTTGTTGCTTGCGGTCGCAATGGCCCTGGGCGGCTGCATCCTGATCGGTGGTATGCCGCTCTCGGGCGCGCAGGCGCAGATCGCCGCGCCCCCAACGCCGGGAGTCCTGCTCGAGCAGCAACGGAAGGCGGAGGAGGAGCGAAAGCAGCAGGAACAGCTCGCCCAGCCGCGCGCCCCTGCGCAAATCAAGAAGCCCACCCAACCGCGTTCTCCGAAGGACGGCGGTAAGACAGTCACAGTCGCACGGTTCACATTCAGCGGCAATACGGTCGTCACGACGACGGAACTGGATGAGGCGGTGGCCGATGCCGTCGGCAAGGAGCTGACCGTCGCCCAGTTACACGAGGTCGTCGCGAAGGTGTCCGAGGTGTATGTCCGCAAGGGGTACATCCTTGCCCGCGCCTACCTGCCGCCGCAAGAGATTCGCGACGGTGTGGTGGCGATTGCGGTGCTGGAAGCCAAAGTCGGCGACATCCTCGTCACCGGGAACAGCCGCTACGCCTCGTCCACGATCGTGCGGCGGCTCGAGCCGGTCAAACGCGAGGCTGTCATTCGTGAACGCACGCTGGAAACCGCGCTCAACGATCTGAACGAGTACCCCGGCCTGAAGGTGCGCGCGGATCTCAAGCCCGGCGCGTCGCTGGGCATGACCGATCTCGCGCTCACGGCCACGGAGCGCCCGCCATACACGGTCGGCGCCGACATCAACAATTACGGCTCCCGGCTCACCGGGCCGTGGGTGTACAGCGGAAACGTGGGTCTCGGCAATCTACTCGGGCTGGGCGACAATCTCACCGTGACGGGCGCGAAGTCCGACGACAACCTGTTCTATACGACCGTCGGCTATCTGGTTCCCCTCACGAGCTTCGGGACCAGACTGCAACTCACGTGGACGCATTCGGAAAACGTGATTGGGGAAGAGTTTGCGGTCACCCGGCCCGAGGGCCGCGCCGACATTGCCTCCGCCGATATCCTTCAAACGCTGACCCGGACCAGCGCGTTCATCCTGACCGCCGTGGCAGGCTTTGATTTCAAGACGATCCGCAATATCAGCGCGGTGCCGGGCCCCAGCGGGTCCCTGCAAAGCAAGGACGAGATTCGCATTGTCCGGCTCGGGCTGCGCGGCGAGTATCGCGACGCCTTTTGGGGACGCACCTATTATGGGTTGACGTGGCATTACGGCGGAGATTTTCTCGGCGGGTCCGATCAGAACGCGCCGCAGACCAGTTTCGCGGGCGCCGGGCCGGGACGCTGGAGCAAGGCGACCGCGGATCTCTCGCGGTTCCAATCGTTGGGCCTGCCGTTTCTTCAAGGCGTCCCGGTGCTACCCGCAGTCCTCAACGACAGTTACCTGATGGTCCGGGCCACGGGACAGGTCGCGAGCGATCGGCTGCTCTCGCCTGAGCAGTTCACCATCGGGGGCTATTATTCGGTGCGCGGGTACCCGGTTGCCGAGCGGATCGGGGATAACGGCTATACGGTGACGGCCGAGTGGGTCGTGCCCGTGCCGTCGTCCGAGAAGGCGCCGTTCAGCAACCGGTCGTGGAAGGAGGTGGTGCAGGTGGCGGTGTTTGTAGACCATGGGGGCACGTTCGCCACGCCCATTACGGTGGCGCAGGGCGGCTTTGGGTATCTGACGGGCGCGGGGGCTGGGCTGCGGATCATGCTGCCGTTCGGGCTGCCTGAGCCCGCCGATCGGGGCGCGCTCTCGCTCAAGATTGACTGGGCCACGGCGATTGGCCGGCCGCGTCCGAGCAGCCGCGACCAGGGCCTCAGCCTGAATCATGTGTATGGTGACGGCGCGGCCGGGATGCTGTATGTCAGCGCGTCCATGCGCTTTTAAAATGAATCCGGTCGTGGCGTAGGGGCACGGCGCGCCGTGCCCCTACAAGGGGAGTCCGCGAACATGTCAGCCGTTGTCGCAAGGTGTCATAAGTATTTACATGGGACGAAGCCTATGATGATGCACACCATTAATCCTCTGGAGGGTTGCCCCATTGAGTGG
>JAUSHW010000050.1 GCA_030648395.1 Nitrospirales bacterium
GGCAGGAATGAGGCGATCCGCAGGTCCGCCATATCAGGCGGGCAGGACATCGGTGTAGACGAAGTTGGAGCGCATCACTGCGCTGTCCTTTCCGCTGCTCCATGACAAGATCGCGTGTTTCATATGTCTCTGATCGCCCCCACCGCCTGTTGCTGAGAGAGCAGTGAGGCGACTTCCTGCCGAAGGCAATTGGGACAGAAACATCCCTCATCCGTCACAGGCATGATGGGAGGAAGCTCGGCGCACCAACAATGCCCCGTTTCCTGGTCCGCGCCGCAGACAAACGCAACCCCGCAGCGAAGGCATTGCTTGCGCGTCTGCATCGCGCCGAGCGGCTTCTCTTCATCGGCGATCTCAAAGGCATCCATATACATCATCTCATCCTGCTCGCGTATGTCGAAGGCGGCGACCCGAAGCCCCCTTTTGAAAGTCGGGCCGTCCAGAACCAGGCTATGGTATTCTCCATTCTCACCGCAAAGGTCTAGCCCTGTGCGCCGAGCGATGCCCTCCAGCTCCTCCACGGCCTGCCGGTCAATGGCGCGGCCAACCCACTGCCGGGTAAACCATGGTTTCTTGACCAGTGAAAAGACCGCCTTGAACCCGCATCCCAGGAGGTCCGACAGCAGACCCCGCCGGTCGCGGCCCCAGAGAGGCGTCAGGACATCGAGGCCCGCGTCGCGGCTCATCTTCCGTATCCAGTTTGGATGACCGTCCACTTCGGCGATGTCGCCAGTAACCAGCACCTCGATGCCCTCTCCCCACAACACCCTCATGGCCTGCGCATAGCCGGCCTCCAGCGGAGGCTTTATTTCGACCGTGCGGTGGCGCAAGCCCATAGCCTCTGCTTGCCGCTTGAGAAACGGAATCGGATGGGCAAGAAAGACCGGCGATGGGGGAGCCAATGTGACCAGTTCCGCGACTTGGACTCCCGACTGATGAGCCTCGTAAAGCGCCAACGAACAGTCCTTGCCTCCAGTCCACAGGGCCGCCGCGAGCTTCATATCATGATTGCTCCTTCATGGGGAGGAGCACGGCATGCCGCGCCCCTCCTCGCTCGCGTTAATAGGTAAACTTAACTCCAGCAAAAACAGATCGCGACGGCGTGCCAAAAAAGAGCACTTCTTCGTAATCCTTGTCAAAGAGGTTCTCAATGCGTCCGAACACCTGCCACTGCTTGGTTACATCATAGGTCGCAGACACATTCACCACATCATACGAAAGCATTCTTTGGGCATTCGCGGCATCATTGACACGCCCCCCGACAAAGCGGTAATCGAGGCTGACTCGCAGCTGACTGATCGGCTGATAGCTAAGTCCTATGCTGGCCTGATCGACGGGTCTCCTGGCAAGACGGTTGCCGTTATCGAGATTGCGCGTCAAGGTGTAGGTGTATTGTCCTCTCAAATCTAAATTCTGCAGGACTCGATACTGCATGCCAAGCTCCCATCCATGAGTCAAGGCATTACCAACATTTTGGGGAATAAATGCCGCATCCAATTGAATGAGTTCCTGGAAACGATTCCAGAAATAGCCGCCGCTTAACAGGAGCTTATCTTCATGGAATTTCTGGTCCACACCGATATCCATGCTCCTGCTCTTCTCAGGCTTGAGATTGGGATTACTGCCGTCCGGGTGAAATAAATCGTTGATGGTGGGGGCTCGAAAGCCGGTCGCATAGCTGCCTCGAAACTTGGTGCCGGCTTCTTTGAGAAGATAGCCGCCGGTCACCCGGTAGGTCGTGGCGCTGCCCACGACATTATATGAATCGTTCCGAACGCCACCCGTGAACAGGATCCGGTCAAGAATCGTCGCATGGATGTCGGCAAACCCCGCATGCGAGGAAATGACTTTGGACCGGCTGGTCGCGCTGAAACTTGGGCTGTCGCCCACTCCTTCGCGAAATTGATACCCGGCCGTCAGCAGCAACGGCTTGGCGATCTGGAACGTGTGCTGCGATTCCACGCGGTGATTCAGGGTTTCCAGATTCGTGTTGCCCCCGGCGCCGAAGGGCGCACTCACGACATTGGTGGCGAGATTCCGTTGGATGCCACCGGTGAGATTGAACGTGAATTGCCGATCACGCGCCAGCGTCAGTTTGTGCGACCACCAGGATGTGATCGGCTGGTCGTAGCTTCCACTCACCATGAAGCGGTGGTCCAGGGTCTTCGACCCAACCACATCCAAGGCCGTTGACCCGAAAGCGCTATCGATATCAAAGCGGGACTTCCACCAGCGAACATTGGCGTCCAGCCGACCGTCTCCCGGCAGCGCAAGACCGGCACGGGCCGAGGCCTGAAAATTATGGAGCCCGTCCCGCTCGGTGGCGCCCCGCTTATAATTGACCGCGGAAAATCCATTGGCATCCCATTGGGTGACCGACGCGGACAAATCAAGCGGGCCTTTCGTGCCTGACACCTGCGCCCCCTCACGCAGTGTCACGAAAGAGCCATATTCTACAAACGTGCTGGCAGTGGGCATGCCAGCCCCTTTCTTGGTGATGATGTTGATCACCCCGCCCATCGCATCAGACCCCCACAACATGCTCTGGGCACCGCGCAAGATTTCAATCCGTTCGATGTTGTCGGTTGTCAGATTTCCAAAATCAAAGAGCCCTGCCGTGGGACTGTTGAGGATGACGCCGTCCATCACGACCAGTGTTTGAGCATTACTGGCGCCACGAATACCCACTGCGGCTAAGGTTCCCGGCCCACCGGTTTGTGTCACCGTTACGCCCTGCGCCAAACGTAGCGCCTCGATTACGGTCCTGATCTTCTTTTGCTCTAATTCCTCTCCCTTAATGACTTCGACAGCGCTGGTGAGTTGGCTGACTGGAACGGGTGTTTTGGTCGCGGTCACAACGACTTCCTCTAGAACGTCTGTGGAAGGCTCCGCGGCGAACACTGGCATGGAAACGCACAACAGCAGGACGGAAATGGACAGAAAACGGAAA
Organism: Nitrospirales bacterium; assembly: GCA_030648395.1. Taxonomy (GTDB): domain Bacteria; phylum Nitrospirota; class Nitrospiria; order Nitrospirales; family NS-4; genus SCTG01. The sequence goes on from JAUSHW010000050.1 coordinate 2,951, forward strand.
CCGGCACGAAAACTAGACATGGCAAACCTCCCTTTGACTCGAAGGGCAGTTCGATTGGCGACAAGCGGGTTTCCTGACTCGCGGGTCCTTGCGCCTTCCACGCCTTCCCATGCGCTGATCGCGCACAGTGGCCTACGTGCAGAAGGGCTCTCCGCTTACAGTGGCGGCACCGTGATGGCTTTGCACCATCTTCCCCTGACTCTGTCGTCCTTCTCTTCCTGGAACCCTCTACTGAAATTGGTCTCCTGTACCCCCTGAAAATCGGCTCCCGGCGAGGGGGATACCTCCCGCCCGGGGCCCTCCTATCACTGCGGAATCAAATGCGGGCGCGCCTCCGCGCGGGGGAGCGTGATCCTTGGCGTTCCGGTCATGGGATGAGCATCGATAAGGACGTCGCATCCATACGTGACGCGCAGATGCTCGACAGTCAACACATCCTTCGGGGGACCGGTTCGATATGGCCGTCCCTCGTGGAGCAAGAGCAGGCGATCGCAATACTGGCTGGCCAGGTTCAGATCATGCGAAACCACGACCACGGTCACATGCCGCTCCCTGTTCAGTTCCTTCAGAACCCCGTAAATATCGATCTGGTGCTTGAGATCGAGAAAGGCGGTCGGTTCATCCAGCAGAAGAATCGGCGTGTGCTGGGCTAAGGCGCGTGCGATCACGGTCCTGTGCCGTTCCCCTCCGGAAAGGGCCTGAAAGGTCCGCGTCGCCAGATGATCGACCTCCATGATCCGCATCGCGTGCCGGGCGATCCGGAGATCTTCCCCCGATTCCCAGCCCCATCCGCGTTGATGGACAAACCGCCCCATCAGCACCAGTTCGCCCACGGTAAAGGGGAACAGCACCTGGCTCTCCTGGGGAACCAGCGCCACTAGGCGGGCCATCTCCAGAGGCGGGAGAGTGGCCACATCAGACCCGTGGAGACAAACCCGCCCTTTCTGCGGGCGCAGGAGTCCCGCCATGAGTTTCAGCAGGGAGGTCTTGCCTGAGCCGTTTGCGCCGACAACTCCGAGGATCTCGCCATCGCTGACGTCCAGCGAACAGCCCTCCAGAACCCATGGCTGGGCATACCGGAAACTGACATCCCGCAGCTGGTAACAGGCATCCATCGCGCTAACCGATTGCCTCTTTCCGATGACTCATCAGCAGATAGATGAAAAACGGCCCTCCGCACAACGCCGTGATCACCCCGACCGGCAATTCAGCAGGCGTCAGGAGGCTTCGGGCCACCGTATCCGCGACAGCCAGAAAGGTGCCTCCGACGAGCGCCGATGCCGGGAGCAACAGCCGATGGTCGGGCCCCAGCACCATGCGGACCGCATGGGGGACAATCATGCCGACGAAGCCGATCAGTCCGCTCACGGCAACGGCCGCGCCGGTGAGAAGCGCCGTGGTGATAAAAATCACGCGCTTGACCCGCTCCACATCAAGGCCCAGTCCCTGGGCAGGATCATCTCCCAGCGACAGGAGATTGAGGTTGCGGCCCTGCGCGCAGAGCACTCCGATCCCCACCACTGCAGTGACCGCAAGCGCGCCCAACCCGTCGTACCCGAGCGTCGCCAGGCTGCCCATGAGCCAGAAGAACAGGCGGAACGCGCTGGTCGAGTCGGACAGAGACGTGATGAACAGAATCAGCGCCGACAGGATGGCATTGATGATCACCCCGGCCAGCAGCAGGGTCTGAACCGGAATCCGGCCGTCGGCGACGGCAATGCGATAGATGGCGACGATCGTTGCGGCGGCGAAAAGAAACGCGCACAACTGCACCGCGGTGAATCCGCCGATCGCCCAGGCAAGCCCGAATTGCAGGGCCAGCGCCGCGCCAAGGGCCGCCCCGCTCGAGATTCCGAGAATGTACGGATCCGCCAGCGGATTCCTCAATAACGCCTGCAAGGCCACCCCGACCGTCGCCAGGCTCGCACCGACGAGGAACGCCAGCAGCAGCCGCGGCAGCCGCACCTCCCAAACAATCACCGCAGGGCTGACGCCAGCGGCGCTGTCCGTGGCGGCGCCGGGAGCCAGAAGGATGCGCGCCAGCTCCGGCAACGGGATACGCTCCGTGCCATATTGCAGGCAGAGCACAATCCCGATCAGCGCCGACGCGACAAGCACCACGAGTGCTCTGGCCCGCCGCCGGGCCGTCAGGGCCGGCAGGAAGGACATGTCGGCCGGCGCGCTCGCCAGAATCGGAACGTCCATCGCGCCCTAGCCCCCGCTCGCCCGTGAAAACATGCCGGGATGAAGGGCCCTGGCCACCACCTCAACACCCTCGATCGCCCGAGGGCCAGGCCGGTTCACCAATTCCGCCTTGACCTGGTGCAGCCGGTTATGCGCAACGGCCGAAATAGTGGTCCATTTGCGCCAGCGCTGCTGCTCGACCTCAGGGATCCCCTCGCTGGTGCCGACGGGGAAAAGCAGGACTTCCGGGTCCCTTCGAAGCACCTCCTCAAGCGACACTTTCGGATAAGGAATCGAGGTATGGCCGACGATATTCTCGCCACCGGCCAGTTCCAGCATCTGATGAATGAAGCTGCCGGACCCCACGCTGATAAGGGGGTCAGTGTTCACGACATAAAACACACGGACCGGCTTGACGGAAGCCATACGGCTGCGGAGCTCGCTCAGCCGCTCACGCAGCCCCTGCGCCACCACCCGCGCATCTCTATCGTGGCCGACGAGGCGGCCGACCGTGCTGATATGACCCAGGATGTCCTCGATCGTTTTAGGAGAAAGGATGAAGATGGGAATCTTCAGCTGTTCGAGCTTGGCCAGGATGTCCGGGCGGACGATTTCCGATTTGACTGCAAGAACCAAATCGGGTTTCAGTCCAATGATGGCTTCCAGATTCTGAATGGAGGAGCCGATCTTGGGCTTGGCCTTGGCCGCCGGTGGATAATCACAAAAGGTGGTGACGCCGACGACTTCAGAGTCCAGGCCAACCGCAAAGAGGATCTCTGTGGCGCTGGGCGCCAGCGACACCACCCGACGGGCTGGTTTTGCCAGATACACCCGCCGGCCGACGTCGTCGGTGAAAGTCTTCTCCGAGACGTTGGCCATGAACGGCATGCCGGTCAGAATGCCTTGCTGGCGCCGCTTCACCACCCGTGGCTTCCCGTCCAATAAAAAATCCTCAAGGCCATACCTGGACCTTGAGGATTGCACGCGGGTTCTCGTATGTCACTTGCACCCTTCCCACCCCTTTTCCACGAGGAGAGGCCGGTTAATCTTGACCCGGGCAGGTCTTCTGGCTTGTGGTTCGTCCTACTTCTCACGCCTTCCCAGCCTGAAAGCGATCAGCTTTCAAAGAGCCAGTGGCTACCCGTGAGGTTCGTCCCCACTCACAGCGGCGGGACCGCAAGGGTTTCGCACCCTTTTCCCTGCACCCAAGTCTCTAATGTGACTGTCAGATTAGAAGCAAGAACACCATGAAGTCAAGGGATCGCCCCTACCGCGCCTCGCCCACGCAGCGAAGTCCGAGCGAGTTGGAACGCGTGTTCGGAGAAAGAAACATTCGCCCTGCCGAGCGAGCGACCGCGGGCCGCTTGGACCACGAGCCTCCCCGAATCACTTTGTAGTCGCTGGTTGAAGGACCCGCCGGATTCTTGGGGGACGCCACCTGGTAGTACGCCTTGTCATAGTTATCAAGCACCCACTCCCACACGTTCCCGACCATATCGTACACGCCGTAGGGGCTCTTGCCCGACTCGTAACTCCCGACGGCCGACAGACTCTTGCTGTAGCTGAAGGACACCCCCGAGGCAAAGTTGGCGAACAACGGACCGGGATCGTCATTGCCCCACGGATATTTGCGCCCGTCCGTGCCCCGCGCGGCCTTCTCCCATTGGGCCTCGGTCGGCAGTTGCTTGCCGTAATATTCGCAGTAGTCCTTGGCGTCCAGCCAGTCCACGCCGACCACAGGGCGGTTCCCATCCTCCTTCTGGTTGACACGGTCCCAGAAGTCCGGCGGCTCAGCCCCCGACTTCTTCAGGTAGGCAGCGTACTGCTCCACCATCACTTCATACTTGTCGATCGTATAGGCGTCCAGGTAGACGGCCCGCTGGGGGCTCTCATCAGGCTGACCATCGCCCGCCTTGCTGCCCATCACGAATTCGCCGGCCGGAATTGTGATAAGGGTCGCCAGATCCTTCGCCTTCGGCGCCTGGAAGGGCCTGAGGGTCGCCTCGACGATCGGCTCGCTCCCGCTCTTGGGCGCCTCGGCCGGAGGTGCCGACTTGGCTGCTTGCTCAGCCGCCCGTTGCGCCTCTTCAGCCTTCTTCTTGGCTTCGGCCAATTTGCGCTTCTGTTCCTCCGTCTCCCGGGCAAGGGCCGCCAGCCGCTCCTCTTCAACCTTGCGCGCCGATTCTTCCTGTCGCTTCAACGCGGCCATCCTCTCCGTCTCACCCTTCGCTTTTTCCTCGGCCAGCCGCTTCTCCTCCACTTTACGCTTCTCGTCGGCAACGCGCCGTTCGTCAGCCAGCCGCCGCTCGTCGTCGGACTGCTTTTTCTTCGTCTCGGCCAGGCGCTTCAGCTCGCGCTCCTGGGCGGCTTTCATTTCAACCTCGAGGCGCTGCCGTTCCTCCTCCTGCCGCTTCAGCTCAGCCTGGCGTTGACGCTCCTTCTCTTCCTCCTGCTTCTTCAGCCCGGCCAGCCGTGCCGCCTCCTCCTTGCCCTCTTCCTCCTGGCGCTTGATCTCAGCCTGGCGTTGACGTTCCTTCTCTTCGGCCTGCCGCTTCTGCTCGGCGATTTTCTCTTCTTCGGCCTTGCGGCGGGTTTCCTCGGCTTTGCGCGCTTCTTCTTCCTGCCGCTTCAGTTCAGCCAGTCGAGCGACGTCCTTTTCCGCCTCCTGCTTCTTGCGGAGCTCTTCCATCTTCTTCCGTTCCGCCTCCAGGCGGGCTTTTTCGGCTTCCTCGCGAATTTTCAGCTCGGCCGCCAGCCGCGCCGCCTCCGCCTTGCGCTCCTCCTCAGCCTTCTTTCGGGCAAGTTCAGCCTGCTTGGCACGCTCCTCCAGATCCTTTTTCTGGGCCACAAGTCGCTCCGTCTCGGCCTTTCGTTCCGCTTCGAGCTTCTGTTTGGCCAGATCGGCCTCCTTGGCCTTCTGCTCGCGTTCTCTCTGCTCTTGCTCGAATTTCTTGGCCGCAGCCTGCCGCTCTTCTTCAGACTTTTGGAGCCTCTCCGCTTCAGCCTTCAACCGCTCTTCCCGTTCCTTGGCCTCCCGCCTAATTTTCTCTTCAGCTTCCTTCACGGCTACCGCCAGTTGTTTCTCTTCGTCCGCCTCCTGGCGTTTCTTTTCTTCCGTGAGCTGTTTCAATCGCTCGATCATGGCTTGCTTCTTTTTTTCGAACTCTTCCTGCTGCCGCTTGACGGCTTTCTCTGCTTCCTCCAATTGCTTTTCCAGCACGGTCAAGTCGCCTGGGGAGGGTGCCACGTCACTCGGCCCCTTTAAAAATTCCCTCTTCAGCCTGAAGACGAACTGCCCGCCCTCATCACCCGCGGCCACCACCGGGGCGCTACGGGGCAACTGGTCCTTGACCTCATTCGACACCCTGATCGCCATCGGCTCCGCGAGGTCCTTGGCCAGCAAGTAC
>JAUSHW010000056.1 GCA_030648395.1 Nitrospirales bacterium
TCGCGCCCCAGATCAACCAGATCCTGGAGGCGCTTCCGGAGGAACGGCAGACGCTGCTCTTCTCCGCCACGATGCCGACGGATGTGGCCGATCTCGTGCGGGCCAGCGTCAAGGATCCCGTGCGGGTCACGATCGGAAAGACGGCGACAGCGGCCGATCGGGCCGAGCAGGCTCTGCATCACACGACACGGGAAGACAAGACGAAGCTCCTGCTCTCCCTGCTCGATGCGGATCGCGATTCGGTCCTGGTGTTCACGCGCACGAAGCATGGCGCCGATCGGTTGGGACGGGCGCTCGGCAGCGCCGGCCACAAGGTGGCGACCATTCACGGTGACCGGAGTCTCTCGCAGCGGCGGGCGGCGCTGGAAGGGTTCAGGCGCGGCACGTTCCGGGTCCTCGTGGCCACGGACGTTGCGGCTCGCGGGATCGACGTGGCCAATATCGGGCACGTCGTCAACTACGATATGCCGAACTCGCCGGAAGATTACATCCACCGGATCGGCCGGACCGCCCGCGTCAAGGCGAGCGGCAGGGCCACGAGCTTCATCACCTCGGAAGACCACATAGGGTTGCGGGCTATCGAGAAGCTCCTGGGGCAGCCGATTCCACGGGCGGCCGGCAGCGCGGAGCCAGCGCATTCTGCACCGCCCATGCGCAACCCTCGGCACACTGGACAGCGGGACGCCAGGCCGGGACAGCCCTCTGGGTTCAGACCCAGACGGCCGGCCCACGCCAGGCAGTCTCACGGGGCGTAAGTGACCCTTACGCCCGCTCATCATATTCGAGAGGGGAGGGGACCCCGCTAAAGGCGCTCCTCCCACACCAAATCAGTAGCGTTGAGCGAACGGCCTCCCCGGGGAAACCCGCGGAGGCCGTTCTGTTTTCAACGCGGTGGACGACGGAATGAGGGCTAGAGCAGTTCGACAGTCCCGTCCACGGCGTTGACTTTCACGCGGCGGCCGGAGGTGATGCGGGTGGTGGCGTCCTCGACGCCGACGATGGCCGGCAGGCCGATCTCGCGCGCGACGACTGCACCGTGGCTCAAGACACCGCCGACCTCGGTGATCAAGGCGCCGGCCGTGAAGAACAGCGGCGTCCAGGCGGGATCGGTGTAGCGGGTGACCAGGATCTCGCCTGGGCGCAGGTCGGCGTGGTGTGGGTCCGTGATCACGCGCGCGACGCCTTCGGCGTAGCCGGCCGAGACAGGGGTCCCGCGCAGCAGGCGTGAGCCGGGCAGTGGCACGGTCAGGACGGTCGAGTCTTCGATGTCGCTGGAGCCGACAATCAATGAAGGTGGGCGAAGCGCCGTCCATTCCCGCCACTCGCGCTCGCGCGACGCAATCATCGTTGCGGTCCATGTTACCGCTCCCGACTCAGCCCAGGCGTGCACCTCCTGCAACCGCAGCCAGAAAACGTCATCCGCGGTCTTGAGATGTCCGGCTATGGATAGCCGCCGCCCCAGCTCCCGGTACACCCGCCGCGCCTGCTCGAGTCCCAGCAGCCAGGTGTATTTCATGGCCTCCCGGAACGGCAGCCACAGGATGTACCGTTCGTAGAGCCACTGGAAGAGGCTGCGCAGCGGAAACGGAAGCCCCGCCCGAATGGCCGCCGCGGCGGCTTCCCGTCGGCGCATCCCTTCGGCCATCATGTCCGGAGGGGTCGGCGTTCCCGATGGATGCCGCAGGTAATTGGTGACCGACTGTAAAAGGAAGGTCGGGTCCTCCCGCCAGCGCGGCGTTGTGATGTCCAGTTCCACTTCGCCCCGATGGCCGTGCCGGGCAAGGAATTCTTCAAAGCGCTTCCACCAGCATCGCCCTTCTTCCGTCGCCTTGAGTCTGTCCACCAGTTGATCGGGCGGGGTTTTCTCGAACAGGTCAGCCAGTGGGCGTGCATCCTGTGCCAGAGCCCAAAGGTCGAGCGAGATCATGGTCGTGGGATTGTGTGGAATGCCCTTGGAGAGGTCGTCGAGCAGACCGGGCGGCACGCGCTTGGTGAGCAACCGATGAAGGACGGTATGCAGGAACATGGCCAGGCCGAGATGCTGCAGACCGTCCGTGGTCGGGTCCGATTCATCATCGAACTCGCGGGTCAGGTCCGCGAGCAGGACTGAAGGAGAGTCCTTGTCGAGCGGGCGGCGGACCAGCTCCCGCAGGCGCGCGGTCGTGCGCGCATAGGCGTCGCGCAGCTCGGTCGGCGTGCGGAGGCGGAACAGCCACCACTGCAAGCGCAGGCCCATCCGGGCGTAGGCGAGATGCAATTTGATGTGCGCGCCGAGAGAAATCGGAAGGGGATGAAGCCGTCCGGCCCGCACCAGGTCCGCGATGGCCTTGCCCTTGGTCCGGTCCACCGCCTCCAGGACATGAAGCTGGTAGGCGATGCCCGGGATGTTGATATAGGTCGAGAGGTCCATGTAGGGGCGGCCGGCGACAAACGCGATGGGATTGAGGTCATGGACGAGCGGATCGTGTCGGCTGAGCCCGGCGACCTGTCCGCCGAGCATCGGGCCGATATAGCGGGCAAGGCCGTCGCGCGCGAGCGGCTTGGTGACGAACGGAAAGACTTCACCGAAGTTGATATCCGACAGCACGCCGTCGGTGCGCCCAGCCGCCCGCCGCGCTGTCCGCTCGACAGGCCAGTCAGTCACGCTTACTCGCCGCCGAGGACGCCGATTTTGCGGTACTTGCGGGTGCGTCGGCGGAGGAGTTCCTCAAGTGGAAGCTCGAGCATCTCGCCGAGGTGCAGCGCGATCGCCTTCTTCACGGCGTCGCACATGGCCATCGGATCGCGGTGGGCGCCTCCGGGCGGCTCGGGTAGGATCTCATCGACCACGCCCAGACGGAGCAGGTCCTCGGCGGTCATCTTGAGCGCCTCCGCCGCGTCGGGCGCCTTCTTCGGATCGTTCCACAGGATCGCCGCGCAGCCTTCCGGGGAGATGACCGAGTAGACGGCGTTTTGCAGCATCAGCAGCCGGTCGGCCACGCCGATCGCCAGCGCCCCGCCGCTGCCGCCCTCGCCGATGACGACGGAGATGATCGGCACCTTGAGGGAGGCCATCACAAAAAGATTGCGCGCGATGGCTTCGGCCTGGCCGCGCTCTTCAGCGCCGATGCCCGGATAGGCGCCCGGCGTGTCAATGAGCGTGATCACCGGCTTGTTGAACTTCTCGGCCATGCGCATCAGCCGCAGGGCCTTGCGGTACCCTTCGGGGTTGGGCATGCCGAAGTTCCGCTGCATCCGCTCCTTCAGCGTCTTGCCCTTTTGCGGGCCGATCACGACAACGGACTGGCCGTTCAGTTTGGCGAATCCCGCCACCATGGCCTGGTCGTCGCCGTAGAGACGGTCGCCGTGCAGCTCCTGGAAGCTGTCGCAGATCCGCCCGATGTAGTCGAGCGTGGAGGGCCGTTGCGGATGCCGCGCCACCTGGGTGCGCTGCCAGGGCGTCAGGCCCTTGTAGATTTCCGCCTGGAGCTGGTGGAGCTTGGTGCGGAGCTTGCGCAGGTCGTCCTCCGAGACGGGCCGGCCCTGCGCTGCGGCCGTGAGCTTCTCGATCTTGTCCTCGATCTCGGCGATCGGTTTTTCGAAGTCCAGATATTCCCGCATGGCGTCCCTATTGTAGCAGCACCGCGCCCTTGCCGATCAGCTCTTCGATGTCCCCCACCAGACGGTCGTTCGGGAGGACGCGCAGATCGGGGGCCACCGCAATCATGGATTCGAAATGGTCCGGGATCGTGACGTTGAGATACACCGGGCAGGGGCCCGGGTGGCGGCGCAGGACGTCCCGGAGCTGGTGCAGCGACTGGGACGAGGTCTCGCCGGACGAGACCTGGATTGACACCCGCGTGTAGGCCGACGTCAGCAGGTCGGCCAGCCCCGCAATCTTCGTCGCCTTGATCCTGGTGGCCTTGTCGCCACGGTCGAGCGTGCCCGTGACCTGGACGGCCGTGTCCAGCGTGATGAGGGCCGAGGCCGTTTTGTACAGGTCGGGGAAGACGATCACCTCCACGATCCCGTTGAGGTCTTCAAGGGTGATGTAGGCCATGCGGTCGCCTCGCTTGGTCAGCGTCTGCTTCACGGTCCCGACGAGCCCGCAGAGCTTGACCTCCTTGGCCTCCGTGACCTCGCTCAGCCGGTCGGTGCTGGTGGTGGAGAAGCGCGCCACGGCGTCGGTGTAGCGGGCGAGCGGGTGGCTCGTGATGTAGAAGCCGATCAACTCCTTCTCGCATTTCAGCAGCTGGTCTTCGTCCCATTCCGGCAGATCCGGAAGGCTCTCGTCGAAGGGCAGGGTGCCGCGCCGCGACGACGGGTCTTCGGGCGATTCGAAGGCGGTGAAGATGCTGGTCTGTCCCTGGGATTCCGCCTGCTGCGCCGCCAGGGCCTGATCCACCGTGCGGTCGAGGACGGCGGCCAGCTGGGCGCGGCGGGCGCCGGTTGAATCGAAGGCGCCGGCCTTGATAAAGCATTCCAGCGCCCGCTTGTTGACCTTGCGGATGTCCACCCGGTGGCAGAAATCGAAGAACGATGCGTAGGGGCCGCCGTTCTCCCGCGCCGTGATGATGGCCTCGATCGCGCCCTCGCCGACGTTCTTGATGGCCGCGAGCCCGAACCGGATGCCTTCCTGAATGACCGAGAAGTCCTTCCCGCTCTCGTTCACGTCCGGCGGCAGGACCTTGATATTCAGGTCGCGGCACTCGTTGATGTAGCGCACGACCTTGTCGGTGTTGCCCATTTCGCTGGTCAGCAGGGCGGCCATGAATTCGTTCGGGTGGTGGGCTTTGAGGTACGCGGTCTGGTAGGTGACCACGGCGTAGGCCGCGGCGTGGGACTTGTTGAAGCCGTAGCCGGCGAACTTCTGGATGAGCTCGAACAGTTTCTCGGCTTTCTTGTCGGTGAGCTTGTGCTTCTTTGCGCCCTCCAGGAACTGCGCGCGCAGCTTGGCCATCTCTTCCGGCTTTTTCTTGCCCATGGCGCGTCGGAGGATGTCCGCCTGGCCGAGCGAGAAGCCGGCGATCTTGTTGGCGATCGCCATCACCTGTTCCTGGTACACGATGACCCCGTAGGTCTCCTTGAGGATCTCCTCCAGCGCCGGCACCTCGTAGGTCATTGCGACCTTGCCCTGCTTGCGTTTGACGAAGTCGGGGATGAGGTCCATGGGGCCCGGCCGGTAGAGGGCGATGCTGGCGATGATGTCCTCGAACCGGTCGGGGCGCAGGCCGGTCAGCATGTCCCGCATGCCGGTGCTTTCCAGCTGGAAGACGCCGGCGGTCCGCCCCGAGGAGACCAGCGCGAATGTCTTGGCGTCGGTGAAGGGGATCGACGCGATCGTGAACGCCCCTCCCCCCTGATTAATGAGGCGTTCGGCGTGGGCGATCATCGTCAATGTCTTCAGCCCGAGGAAGTCGAACTTGACGAGGCCGACCCTCTCCACGTCCCCCATCGGGAACTGCGTCACGATTTCGTCGCCTTCTTTCGCGCCCCTGTAGAGCGGCACGTGGGCGGTCAATGGGTCCTGCGAGATCACGACGCCGGCCGCGTGGGTCGAGGCGTGGCGGGGGGACTTCTCCAGCGCGCGCGCCGTCTCGAAGACCTCTCGGATCTTGGGGTCGGTGTCCACCAGCTCCTTGAGGCGCGGCTCGGCTGCCAGCGCTTCGTCCAGTGTGATGTTGAGCTGGTCGGGGACCAGCTTGGCGAGGCGGTCCACTTCCGCGTAGGGCATCTCCATCACGCGGCCCACGTCGCGGATGGCGGCCTTGGCCCGCATGGTGCCGAACGTGATGATCTGGCAGACGTGGTCGTTGCCGTACTTGTCCACGACGTAGTTGATGACCTCCGGGCGGCGGTCCATGCAGAAATCCATGTCGATGTCGGGGAGGGACACGCGCTCGGGGTTCAGAAAGCGCTCGAACAGCAGGCCGTAGACGAGCGGGTCGAGGTCGGTGATGCGCAGGGCGTAGGCGACCAGGCTGCCGGCGCTCGAGCCGCGTCCCGGGCCGACGGGGATGCCGCGCGACCGGGCAAAATTGATGATGTCCCAGACGATCAGGAAGTAGCCTGCGAAGCCCATCGAGGTGATGACGGTCAGCTCGTCCCGGAGGCGCTGGCGGTACTGCGCGTCGGGAAGCCCGGAGGGCCGCTCGCGCAGCCGCTCCGCCAGGCCCTTCTGGGCCAGCTTGTCGAGGTACGTCTCCAGCGTCTCTCCTTCCGGCACCGTGTAATGGGGCAGGTGGGACTTGCCGAACGTGAAATTGAGCTCGCAGAGCTCCGCCACGCGGCTGGTGTTCCAGACGGCCTCGGGCCACTCGTGGAACGCGGTAAGCATCTCCTCCGTGGACTTTACGTAGAGCTGGTCGGTGTTGAAGCGCATCCGGTTCGGCTCGTTCACCGTCTTGCCGGTCTGCAGGCAGAGCAGAATGTCGTGCACCTTGGCGTCGGTCTTCTTCAAGTAGTGGCAGTCGTTGGTGGCCACGAGCGGGATGCCGAGGCGCTTGTGGATCTCCCGCAGTCCCTTGTTGGCGATCTGCTGCTCGGGCACGGCGTTTTCCTGGACCTCCAGAAAATAGTTGTCCTTGCCGAACATGTCGCGGTATTCGGCGGCGGTGCGAACGGCGTCCTCAAGGCGGTCCTTGCCGATCAGGTTCGGGACCTCGCCGCTCAGGCAGCCGGAGAGGGCAATGAGCCCCTCATGGTGCTCGGCGAGCAACTCCTTGTCCATGCGCGGTTTGTAGTAGAATCCTTCGAGGTATGCCTTGCTGGCCAGCTTGAGCAGGTTCTGGTAGCCGGTCCGGTTTGCCGCCAGCAGGATCAGGTGAAAGTACTCGTTGTGGGCGAACTGGCCCTGGCCTTCCCGGTCGCGGCGGCTCTTCGGGGCCATGTACGCCTCGCAGCCGATGATCGGCTTGATGCCGGCGGCGGTGGCCTTCTGGTAGAACTCGATGGCGCCGAAGAGGTTCCCGTGGTCGGTGATGGCGACGGCCGGCATGTCGAAATTCTTGGTCTCCTTGACGAGGGCATCGATCTGGTTGGCCCCGTCGAGGAGACTGTACTGGGTGTGAACGTGGAGATGGACGAACTGGGACGCCACGCGGGGTTCCTTATGGTCTCGGCGTCTCTGACAAACGCCGGCTCATTCTATCGGCGCCCTCCGGCGAAGTCAATCGGAGGCACGGGGACTGGCTCGCCTTCTGGGGCGTGCCTGTCCCCCTTCTTGTGCCGCATCCAGATGTAGGGGCGGGATTCATCCCGCCCTCTTCGTGTATCTTTTTAGATTCACGCATCGCCCGCCTCATCTTCCGCCTGTGTGACTTTACGGAGGAGGAGTGGTAGGATTCCGGGCCGATGAGTATTAAGTGTGCCTGGCACCGTTATTCTTCGACTGTTGACGCGTAAAGCCGTGATACCGGGAGGAACATGCACGATCAGCCCAGTACCCGACTGGACGCCCCAGGAGAAGTGGGCATGGCAACGTGTTTGTGAAGGGAAAGTAGCCGACTTTAACGAGGCCCAAGGTCACGGCGGCAAGCTAGACCCAAGGAACCCTGAAGGCTGGCCGATAAGCCGGGTGCTGCGGCCGGTCTTTCTTGAAACAATCCTTCTATGTGAACCTTTTCGGAGTGCTTTGACTCGCCATGGCGTGTGCCTCGCAGGTGCTTGGTACAAAGAGCCCCTCGACCTTTCCAATGCAAATCTCGCTCATATATTGCGCTTGGAACGTTCCCGCTTTGATGCGTCTGTCAACCTATTGCGTTTAAAGACCCCTTCTTACATCTCCCTAGATGGTTCCCAATTCACCGGCCTACTCGATATGGAAGGCCTGCAAGTCGGAAGCGACCTTTTTATGCAGGGGGCCAAGTTCGACAAGGTATTTCTCCGTGGTGCCCAAATAGGGGACGAGCTAAATATGGATGGTTCCTGTTTCTCCGGCAAACTCGAAATGTATGGCTTGCAGGTCCGCAGGGTTCTGTTTATGCGTGAAAGTGCCACGTTCACCGAAGTGGATCTAGGTGGTGCTAACATAGGCGACCAACTAAGTATGGATGGCTCCATATTCACCGGCAAAATCCATATGGACGGCTTGCGGGTCGGGGGAGATCTCCTTATGCCAAAGGCCGAGTTCACCGAGGTGCTTCTCCGTGGCGGCAAAATAGGTGGCCAGCTGGGGTTGAATGGTTCTCAATTCACCGGCAAACTTGATATGGATAGCTTGCAAATCGGCGGCAGCCTCCTTATGCACGAGGGAGCCGAGTTCGCCGAAGTAGATCTCCGTAACGCCCGTATAGGGGGCCAGCTAAGTATGGATGGCTCCAAGTTCACCGGGAAACTTGAAATGGATAGCTTGCATCTCACTGGTAGTCTCCTTATGCGCAAGGGAGCCGAGTTCGCCGAGGTAGATCTCCGCAACGCCCGTATAGGGGGCCAGCTAAGTATGGGTGGCTCCAAGTTCACCGGGAAACTAGATATGCAGCGCTTGCAGGTCAGCAGAGATCTCTTTGCGGGGGATGCCCAGGTCACAACAACTGAGACTGTCAATTTGATCTTCGCGGATATTGGTCTCAGCTTGGACCTTTCAGGTAGTGCCCTTCCTTCCCTCAACTTAACGGGCACGAAGGCCCACGGTGAGTTACGGCTCGGGTCAGAACGCCACGACCCCACCAGATGGCAGGATGGCGCGACACTGATACTTCGCAACACTGACGTCGGGGCTCTGCAAGATCGGCCGGAGGCTTGGCCAGATACGCTGGAGTTGGACGGCTTCACTTATGCCCGTCTAGGTGGGTTCGCTGCAGGTACTGCAAGCATGGCAGACAGAGACGTTTCCTGGTTAAAAACATGGCTCGCGAAGCAGCCGACCTATTCGCCACAACCATACGAGCAACTTGCCCGCGTTTTGTTTGAGGCAGGCCATGAAGTTACAGCAAAGGAGATCCTATACATTGGGAGGGAGCGCGAACGAAGCAAGGCAAAAGGGGGGAATTGGCTATGGTTAAATCTGCTCAAGGCATTTATTGGATACGGACACCGTATCCGATATACGGGTGCTTGGGTCCTCTTTTTTATTGCAGCGGGTATGCTTGTGCTTAGATTCTCCAACCAAGGCCCAGCTCACGGCATGCCTTACGGCTTCTTTTACAGCGTTGACATGCTCCTGCCAATCATAAAGCTGCGTGAGATTCACTATCATGTCGACCTTGATGGTTGGGCAAGATATTATTTCTACATTCACAAGGCGATGGGTTTTATACTGGCATCCTTCCTTATTGCAGGATTAGCTGGCCTTACAAAAAGTAAGGTTCACCGGAGCTCTGATTAAAAAACAGAATTGGGGCCAGGCAGGCTCCATTTCCAAAAGCTTAGCCTCTCTTCCGCCCCCTGCGGCCCGGCTTGAGGTTCTCCTCGGCATCCCGCCTCATTCTTCAGACCAAAGACGGGCGCCCCTACATCGAATGATTCGTTGGGATGCAGACGGTGGGGTATTGATCGGCCCGGCCTTCGGCCGGGTTGCCCGCCCCTACGCCGGTCTAGTTCTGCCTCCGCTCCAAGTTCTCCACGCGCTGGTGGAGTTGTTCGTAGGAGAGGTGAATGAGGGCGCGTGTTTCACGGAATTGTTCTTGGATGGCCTGGTGCCGAACGCTTTCAGCTTCGATATGAGTGGCCAGGCCTTCGGCTAGGAGGTGCACCTCTTTGCGGAGGTCTTCGGCCAGCATGCCCGTATGGCGTTTGACCTCCTCGAAGCGGTCATCGATTCGCTGGTTGACTTGTACGAACTGCCGGTCAATCGACTCAAACCGCTGGTCGTGTGAGTCCAGTCGCTGCTCAATCCGGCCAAACCGCTCGTCAAGATACTGAACAAGTTCCTGATCCATGCCGCCTCCGTCGCCGTGTGAAAGATTAAGATGATCAGCCTTCCATGTCAATAAGACACGGCAGGTCGGCAAAAGGTAAAACCGCAAAAAAGAAAAAGCTCTAACGGGCGCGGCACGCAGCGCCCCTACAAAGATCGGTTCCAGGATCGAGGAAGGGCGTATTGCCATACGCCCCTACATCAAGATGGGCAATACGGGAGGGTGGACCCCTAGTGCTGCTTCCGTTCGAGACTCTCCACGCGCTGGCGAAGTTCTTCTCCCCCCAGTTGAAGGACGAGTTCGCGAAACTCCAGGAATTTTTCATCCCAATATAAACGGTTTTGTGCGCTGTGGGAGTCGATCCGGGCAGTTACGGATTCGCCTAAGCTGCGGATCTCGCGACGCAGGCCTTCGAATAGGGTAGTGTTATAGGCGATGAGGTCATCGAACTGCTTGTCCATCTTTTTGAGTCCCTCCTCCATACGCCTACAGATCCAGCTTGTAGAGGAACTGGAGGGTTTTCATCTGTTCGTGGCTGAGGTTGACCAGGAAGAGCTGGCCGTCCTTGATCATGCGGGGCCGCTGGAGGCGCCCGCAGGCCGGGCAGATGAAGAAAATGGCCTGCCCCTCGTCGAGCTTGACCATATGGACCGGGGAATCGGCCTGGACCGGGATGATGCCGGTGCAGAACTCGCAGGAGATGGACTCGAATAAGCCAAGCATAGGCCCTCTCAGAGTAGGATGGTCGGCTGGGGTTGTCAATACGGCAAAGCGCATTGGAAGAGAGTATGGCGAGCCGTTTCCGGCACGGTTGACCTGTTCTGGGGGTTGTGCTACTTTTTGCCTCACGCGGAGTCCCACGGCTTTTCCGTCAACGGGTAGAGGGAGCAAGGAGCATGGCCAAGATAGATGCCTTCTTTAAGTTGATGTTCGATCAAGGCGCGTCGGACTTGCACCTGGTGTCCGGGCAGCAGCCGATCCTTCGTCTGCACGGAGAACTCGAGCGGGTCAAGTACAAGGTCCTGGAGAACGACGAGCTCAAGGCGCTGCTCTATGAGATCGCCCCCGACACCAAGATCAAGACCTTCGAAGAGACCGGCGATGTGGACTTCGGGTACGAGATTCCTGGAGTCGCGCGCTTCCGGGCGAATTTCTTCAACCAGAAATTCGGTTGCGCGGCGGTCTTCCGGCAGATTCCCAGCCAGGTGCTTACGGCACAGCAGCTCGGGCTTGCGCCCATCATCGTGCAATCCGCCATGTATACAAAGGGCCTGGTTCTGGTCACGGGCCCGACCGGCAGCGGCAAGTCCACCACGCTGGCGGCGATCATCGACCACGCCAACAAGAACCGGAAGGATCACATCATCACCGTCGAGGACCCGATTGAGTTCGTCCACCAGAGCGACAAGTGCGTCGTCAACCACCGCGAGGTGGGGATGCATACCAAGTCGTTCGGAGCGGCCTTAAAAGGAGCGCTTCGCGAAGACCCCGACATCATCCTCGTCGGCGAAATGCGGGACCTTGAGACGATCCGCCTGGCGGTCGAAGCTGCCGCGACCGGGCACTTGGTCTTCGGAACCCTCCATACGACCAACGCTGCCAAGACCGTGGACCGCGTCATCGAGGTTTTTCCGCACGAGGAACAGGGACAGATGCGCAACACGCTCTCGACCAGTCTCAAGCTGGTCGTGGCGCAGAACCTCTTCAAGCGCATCGACAAGAAGGGCCGGTGCGCGGCCTTGGAGATCATGGTCTGCACCGGCGCCATCTCCAACCTGATTCGCGAGAACAAGACCTTTCAGATCCCCTCGGCGATCCAGGTGGGCAAGCGGTACGGGATGTGCACCCTCGATGATGCGATCATGGAGCAGCTCAACAAGAAGTGGATCAGCCCCGAAGAGGCGTTCGACAAGTGTATCGACAAGCCCAAGTTTCTGCCGTTGCTGAAAACTCCGCCAGCCGACTATTACGGGTGAGAAGCAGTCTGGCCCGTCGGCGGCGGGCACGAAAGGAGCGGTGTCATGCGGCGACCTGAAATCGACTCCATGCTCACGACGATGCTGGATTCGAGCGACAACGTGTCGGATCTCAACATCTCCGTGGACCGCCCGTTGCAGGTGGAATCGTCGGGACAGTTGACGAAAGTCACTGTGACGCCGGACATTGACAATCTCACGCCGTTCCAGACCGAGATCTTTGCCCTGAATCTGATCAACAGCGACCGCCGGTTGTCGCAGATGCTCTTGCAGCAGGGGTCCTGTGACAGCTCGTACTTTCTGGTCGGGAAGGCCCGGTTCCGGGTGAACATCTTCTCCCAGCGGGGCAATTACACCGTCATCATGCGGAAACTGGAGACGGTGATTCCGACGCTGAAGGGCCTGAACCTGCCGGAAGCCTTCTTCAAGATGCCGAAGGAGAAGAACGGCCTGATTCTGGTCTGCGGGGCCACCGGCAGCGGCAAATCCACCTCGCTGGCGGCGTTGTTGCGGGAGTTCAATGAGACCAAATCCATCCACATTGTCACGCTGGAAGACCCGGTCGAGTTCGTGCATTCCAACATCAAGGCGACGTTTAACCAGCGGGAACTGGGCGGTGACTTTGACACGTTTGCCAGCGGCCTCCGGGCCGCCCTCCGGCAGGCTCCGAAGATCATTCTCGTCGGCGAGATGCGCGACCGCGAGACGGTCGAACTGGGACTGAAAGCCTCCGAGACGGGTCACTTGGTGGTGAGCACCCTCCACACGGTGGACGCCGGCCAGACGATCAACCGCATCGTCGGTATGTTTGAGCAGGAGGAGGAAAAGCAGATCCGGCAGCGCCTCTCCGAAACGGTCCGCTGGATCATCGGGCAGCGCCTGGTCCCCAAAGTGGGCGGGGGACGCCTGGCCATCCACGACATTCTCGGGAACAACATGCGGACCAAGGAATCCATTGTGATGGGCGAATCCGACGGGAAGACCTTCTATGAGATCCAGGAGGCAAACCAGCCCTTCGGCATGCAGACGTTCGACCAGGCGCTGTTGAAGGCCTTCGAAGAAAACCTGGTGACGGCGGAGAACGCCGAACTCTATGCGAGCAGGAAAGCGATCGTGCAGCGCGGCATCGACCGGATCAAGCAGACCCGTGGTGAGAAGACGACCGATATCGAAGGGCTGGCAATGGACATCACCAAACCGACTGTGAAGAAGAGGTAGGGCGATGGAAATCACCTGCCAGGCCTGTTCGACGAAGCTGACGATTCCGGACGAGAAGGTTCCGCAGAACGCCGTCTTCAAGGTCACCTGCCCGAAGTGCCAGGAGAAAATCCAGGTCAGCACCAAGGCTGAAGGCGCCGAGGCCCCCACCGAGGCGGCGTCCGCTCCTGCTGCGCCTCCACCTGCTCCGTCGCCGTCCGTTCAGGACGCTGCAACCACGGAGTCCTCCATGGATCAGGATTTCTCCGAGGACATGGCGCCCGCGGAGGCGGCGGCGGAGGACGACTTTGTCGAGGACCAGAAGCTGGCGCTGATTTGCTTTGACCAGCCCAAGCTCCAGGCTGCGGTGAAGACCGCTCTTGAAGGGCTGGGATACACCGTGCACATCCCCACCAAGGGGGAGGACGCCATCCAGCGACTCCGGCAGAACAAGTATGATGTGGTCCTCCTCCATGAGGCCTACGGCGGGTCGGTGGAGAACAACCTGGTGCTCCAGACGCTCCAGCCGATGGCGATGCCGCTCCGGCGGCACATGTGCGTGGGGCTTGTCGGGAAGTCCTTCCGGACGCTCGACAACATGATGGCCTTCGTCAAGAGCGTCAGCTTCGTGGTCGCGGAACGTGAACTCCCGAAGATCAAGGCGATCACGCGCCAGGCTGTGTCCGGGAATGACCAGTTTTACCGCGTCTTCCGTGAGGCGCTGCGCGACGCGGGCAAGACGTAAGAATCTCACCCAACGAAGGAGAATCAGGCGTGAAGCGGGTGCTGATCAGCGTGTCGGATAAGACCGGCATCATCGAGTTTGCGAAGGGATTGAACGGGCAGGGCTACGAAATCCTTTCCACCGGCGGGACTGCGAAGGCTTTGCGGGACGCCGGCGTGGCGGTCACCGACGTGGCGGCGTACACGGGCTCGCCGGAGATCCTGGACGGGCGGGTCAAGACGCTCCATCCTAAAATCCACGGTGGCCTGCTCGGCCGGCGTACGGACCCGAAGCACGTCGCCGAAATGGCGCAGCAGGGAATCGCGCCCATTGACGTGGTGGTGGTCAACCTCTATCCCTTCGAAGCAACGATCAGCAAACCGGGCTGCACCTTCGACGAGGCGATTGAAAACATTGACATTGGAGGGCCGTCGATGCTGCGCTCGGCCGCCAAGAACCACGCCGACGTGACGGTGGTGGTCGATCCGGCCGACTACGGGCCCGTGCTGGACGCGCTGCGCGGGGGCGACGTGTCCTCGGCGATGCGGCGCGACCTGGCGCGCAAGGTTTTTCAGCACACCTCGCGATACGATGGCATGATCGCTGGCTACCTCGAGCGGCAAGGCGCGGCGGGCCCGCTCCACTTCCCGTCCGTGCTCACCTTGCAATTCGAGAAGGTGCAGAATCTGCGCTACGGCGAGAACCCGCACCAGCAGGGCGCGTTCTATCGGGACTTCGGCGCAGGCGAGCCGGGGGTGGCGCGCGCCCAGCAGCTGCATGGCAAGGAGATGTCCTACAACAATTTCCTGGACGCCAACTCCGCGCTGGAGCTGGTGAAGGAATACCGGGAGCCCGCGGCTGTCATCGTCAAGCACAACAATCCCTGCGGCGCGGCCGTCGCGCCCTCGCCGCGCGAGGCGTACGTGAGCGCGCGGGAGACCGATCCGACCTCCGCCTTCGGCGGCGTGATCGCGTTCAACACTCGCGTGGATCTCGCCACCGCCAAGGAAATCACGGCCACATTCGTCGAGGTGGTGGTGGCGCCTGGTTTCGAGGAGGACGCACTGGCCGAGCTCAAGCGGAAGAAGGACCTGCGCCTGCTGGCGGTGGGAGCCCTCCGCACGGATGTCCGTTCGGGGCCGGACCAACTGGATCTCAAGAAGATCGTCGGCGGGCTGATACTGCAGGACCGGGACCTCGGTGCCATCGCGGACGTACGGGTGCTGAAGGTGGCCTCGAAGCGAGCCCCGACCGACGAGGAATACCGGGCCTTTGCGTTCGCCTGGAAGGTCTGCAAGCACGTCAAGTCCAACGCCATCGTGTTCGCCCGGCCGGACCGGACCATCGGGATCGGCGCGGGGCAGATGAGCCGGGTGGATTCGGTGAAGCTGGCCACGATCAAGGCGGCCTCGCCCCTGAAAGGCTGCGTCATGGCGTCGGATGCGTTCTTTCCGTTCCGCGACGGGATCGACGCGGCCGCGCAGGCCGGGATCACCGCCGTCATCCAGCCTGGCGGGTCGATCCGCGATGAAGAAATCGTCAAGGCCATCGACGAGCACAACATGGCGATGGTCCTCACCGGCATGCGCCATTTCCGCCATTAGGTCTCTTCTCCCATGAACATCCTGGTCGTTGGCGGGGGCGGACGGGAACACGCGCTCGCCTGGAAAATCGCCCAAAGTCCGCAGGTCGCGAAGCTCTATTGCGCGCCCGGGAATCCCGGCATCGCCGGCGTTGCCGAGTGCCTCCCCATCCCTTCAGACGATATCGCCGCCCTGCGTGACGCCGTCAAAGCGCATCGGGTGGATCTGACGGTCGTCGGCCCGGAGGCGCCGCTGGCCGCCGGCATTGTGGATGCGTTCCGCAAGGACAAGCTCCTCATTTTCGGCCCGCACAAGGCGGCCGCCAGGATTGAAGCCAGCAAGGCCTTTTCCAAGGACCTCATGGTCAGGCTGCGGATTCCCACCGCGGAGGCGCAGACGTTCACGGCGCTCGCGCCCGCGCTCGAATACCTCGACCGCCGCGACGCGCCCATCGTGGTCAAGGCGGATGGCCTGGCGCAGGGCAAGGGCGTGGTTGTGGCGGCCTCCCGCGCCGAAGCGCGCGAGGCGGTCCGCGCCATGCTGGAGGGCAAGGCCTTCGGCGAGGCCGGGGCGCGCGTGGTCATCGAGGAATTTCTCGACGGCGAAGAGTTGACGGTCATGGCCTTCACCGACGGGAAGACTGTCGTTCCGCTGGCGCCGGCCCAGGATCACAAGCGGGTCGGTGACGGGGACACGGGCCCCAACACGGGCGGCATGGGTGCGTATGCGCCTGCGCCGGTCGGCACGCGCGAATTGCTTGACCGGGTGCGACGGACGGTCCTCGAGCCGGTCGTCGAAGGCCTCTCCCGTGCAGGCAGCCCCTTTCAGGGTGTGCTGTACGCGGGGCTGATGATGGTGCGGGGGGAGCCGAAGGTGCTCGAATTCAACGCGCGCATGGGCGACCCTGAAACGCAGGTCGTGCTCCCCCTGCTCAAGACCGATGTGGTCGAGGTGCTCCTGGCGGTGGCGGAGCATCGGCTGGACCGCCTGACGGTGGAATGGCACGATCGCGCAGCGGTGTGCGTGGTGCTGGCTGCATCCGGCTATCCCGGCACTCCGGTGAAAGGGACGCCCATCGCCGGGCTGGAGGAATTGGCGCGGCAGGACGAGCTCGTCGTCTTCCATGCCGGCACGGCGGCCGGCCCCGGAGGGATCGTGACGGCCGGAGGGCGTGTGCTGGGGGTGACAGGCATTGGAGAGACGCTCGAGGCCGCTCGCGACCGGGCCTATGCCGGCGTGCGGCGGATCAGCTTCGACGGCATGCACTACCGTTCCGATATTGCGGCGCGCGCCTTGAACCGCCGCTAACGGCCCGGCCCATGGTATAATGCCTTACGCTTATGACGACGCGCTATGACTTGTCAGAACCATCGCTCCGCGGGGCCGCCGGCATCGTCCGCGGGGGGGGAGTCATCGCCTTTCCGACGGAGACCTTCTACGGCCTGGGAGCCTGTCCGTTCGACGCCCGTGCCGTGCAGCGCATTTTCGACCTGAAGGGCCGGGATTTCCGGTCCGCTCCGATCCTCGTGCTCATCCGCTCACGCGCCGATCTGGCAGCCCTTGTTTCGGAGATTACTCCCGCCGCCGAACGTCTGATGGAGGCCTGCTGGCCGGGTCCGTTGACGCTTGTCTTTCACGCGGCGGCGGCGGTGCCGTCGGTGCTGACCGCGGGCACGGGCACGATCGGGGTCCGGCTCCCGGCCCACCCGGAGGTACAGCGACTGCTCGAGGCGGTCGGCGGGCCGCTGACCGGAACCAGCGCGAATCGCTCGGGCCAGCCACCTGCGACAAGGGCGGAAGACGTGGACCGGGCGCTTGGGGACGGCGTGGATGCGGTCCTCAATGGTGGTCCGACTCCCGGCGGCCTTCCCAGCACCGTGGTCGACACGACGGTGACGCCTCCCCGTGTGATCCGTGAAGGGCGCGTCTCGACGGCATCTGTGCTGGCGATCATCAACTCCATGGCGGCGTGAGTATGTTCGGGACGGTGCGATCGCTGAACAACCATCTGTTCCACCGGCTTAGGCTGACCACCAAGCTGGTCATCATGATGCTCACGCTGCTGGCGCTGTCGCTCACGGCGTCGATTCTCCTCTCGTACCTGTCCCAGCAGGCGCTGGTGCAGGAGATGGAGGACAGCATCAACGAGCTTTCTAACGCGACGGCCGTCAGCGTCGAGCAGTTGTCCGGCGAGCCCGATCCGGCCGCGCTCCAGAAGCTGATGGCCCGCCTGGGCAAGAAAGGCGTCAAAGAGATCAAGCTGCTCGACGTGGAGAAGAAAGAGGTTATCGTCAGCATGCCGCCCCAGCCCGTCGGGGGAGAACGAAAAATTGAGAGCACGCCCACGCAGGGAGGAAAACGCGAGTACAACGTGACGGCGCCCTTGGTGGACGGGAAGGATGTGCTCGGGTACATCCACGTCACGTTCACCCTGGACGACGTGGCGCAGACGACCAAGGCGACCCTGTACAAGCGGGTGGCCGTCACGCTGATGATCTTTTCGCTCGGCATCCTGGTCTCGCTGTATCTGGCCCGGAAGTACACGCAGCCTCTGCACAGCGTCGTCGAGTCAGCCAAGCGCGTCGCCTCGGGCGACCTGACCAAGACACACGAGGTGGAAGGGGAGGACGAGATCGCCGAACTGACCCAAAGCTTCAACGAGATGGTGGAGAAGCTGCGCCAGCATCGCGAACTGGAAGAACGGCTGCGGGAGGCCGAACGGTTGTCCGCCGTCGGCAGGCTGGCGTCCGGCATCGCCCATGAGATTCGAAACCCGCTGAACTTTATGAACCTCAGTATCGACCACATTCTGAACCGATTGGGGAGCGGGCGTCCTGAGGGGACTGCCGAGGCGCTGGCGCTGATGGCCAAGATCAAAGCCGAAATCCACCGCTTGAACACCATGATCGAGAACTTCCTCACGGTCGGAAAGCCCCTCACGCTGAACAAGAGCGAGATCAATCTGCACGCGCTCATCCAGGATGTGATCGGGCTTGCCCAGCAGAAGGCGGTCGAGCAGGGCATCACGATCGAGGTGGCCGACGAGGCTCCCGTGGCGCGCCTGCAGGCTGATCCGATGCAGATCAAGACCTGCCTGATGAATGTGGTCCTTAACGCCATCCAGGCGATGCCCGCCGGCGGGCGGCTGCGCATCGCCGTCGCCGCCGGTTCAGGGACCGTCGACATCACTATTTCGGACACCGGGCCGGGCATCAGCGAAGAGGATCTCAACCGCATTTTCAATCCGTACTTCACCACCAAGAAGCTGGGAATCGGCCTCGGGCTCGCAATCACCAAGAAGGTTGTGGAGGAGCATCGGGGCCGGATCACCGTCCGCAGCCGGCCGAACGAGGGCACCGATGTCGTCATCAGCCTGCCGGTTGAACGCGTCGAGGTGGCCGTATGACCGCCGGGCACGTGCTCGTCGTGGATGACGAGAAACCGCAGCGGGACATCATGACGCTGGTTCTGGAAGGGGAAGGGTACACGGTTGAGGCCGCGTCCAACGTCACGCAGGCCCTCTCGTGCTTTCGGAGCCATCACGCGGACTTGGTGTTGACCGATCTTTCGATGCCGGAGCGGGACGGCCTCTCGCTTCTGGAGGAACTGGTCAAACTCGATCCCGAGGTGCTCGTCATTCTCATCACGGCCTATGGGACGATCGGCTCCGCGGTCCAGGCAATGAAGAAGGGCGCGGCCGATTTTCTGACGAAGCCTGTGGATCGGGAAGAACTGCTGATCACGATCACAAAGGCTTTCGAGAGGATTCGTCTCGTCAGGGAGAACCGGCAACTCAAGCAGCAGCTGTACGAGAAATTCAAAGTCGATAATATCCTCGGTCACCATGCGTCGATGCAGGAGGTCTTTCGTGTGATCAAGAAGGTGGCGGCCAGCCAGGCCACCGTGCTGATCACGGGCGAGAGCGGAACCGGCAAGGAACTTGTCGCCCGGGCGCTTCACGCGCACAGCCCGCGGGCGGAGCGCCCCTTCCGGGCGCTGAATTGTGCCGCCGTCCCGGAAACCCTGATCGAAAGTGAGCTGTTCGGACACGAAAAGGGCTCCTTTACGGGAGCGCAGGCGCGGCAAATCGGGCTGTTCGAGGCGGTGGACGGCGGCACCTTGTTCCTGGACGAGATCGGAGACCTCGGTCTCCCGCTTCAGGCCAAACTGCTTCGGGTCCTGCAGGAAAAGGAAATCCGCCGGATCGGCGGACGGGAGGACATCAAAGTGGACGTCCGCGTGGTGGCCGCCACGAACCGCAAGCTGGCTGCGGCCATCAAGCAGGGCACGTTTCGCGAGGATCTGTTTTACCGCCTCAATGTCGTCTCGGTTCACCTGCCGCCGCTGCGGGACCGGGCCACGGATATCCCGCAACTGGTCGAGCATTTCCTGGAAAAATACACTGTGGCGTCGGGAAAAGCCGTGAAGGGTGTGACGAACGCGGCGTTGCGCCTGCTCATTGAATACCTGTGGCCCGGCAACGTGCGCGAGCTCGAGTCGGTCATCGAACGCGCGGTCCTGCTGTGCGAGTCCGACCACATCGACGTCGAGGACCTGCCGCCGGAGACGCGCTCGCGGGTGACCCTGCTCGACCGGATGGATTTCGACCTGCCGGCCGAGGGCTTCTCGCTGGAGGAGTTCGAGCGGAAACTCCTGGAGACGGCGATGGCGCGGAGCAACGGCGTGATTGCCAAGGCGGCGAAGATGCTGGGATTGACCTATAAGACGATGCAGTACCGGCTGGAGAAATTTCAGATCGGGCGGGGGGCGGCCGGAGGCCGGGATGTGTCTCCGGAGGCGCCTGTGGAGGAGAGGTTGGGGACATAGGCGGGCGGCGACATCACTGTGGAGGAGGGACGAATGAGCGACAAGGCGAGACGTGTTGTGGCAATGCTGGCGGCGGTCGGATGTCTGACGGTGTTGAGCGGGTGCGACTGGTGGCCCCCGGCTTTACAGCAGCGGATCAGCCAGCAGGAGACGCAGGTGCAGACCCTTGGGAAGGAGAAAACGGCGCTTCAGGACAAGGTGGCTGAACTGACCAAGGCCGCTGATGACTGCAAGGCGCAAGCGGCCCAGGGTGTGAAGGCGCAGGCCGATCTGCAGGCGCAGGTGGATCAGCTCAAGGCTGATTTGGAAGCGGCTCTTGCGAAGAAGGGAAAGCCGGCCAAGAAATAAACCGGCGGGGCGCGGAACGCGTTAGGAGCCCGGGGTGCTCGCGGGAGCCGGAGTCGAGCCGCTCCCGGTGGAACCGCCTGCCGGGGGGGGCGATGGCGGCGTGGAGGCTGCGGCGGCAGGTTTCTCCGCGCCGTCCTTCTTGGGCTCGGCCGGCTTGGCTGCTTTCTCTTCCGTCGTGGGGGGCTTCATTTTGTTCGAATAATCGGTCACGTACCAGCCGGATCCCTTGAACGAGATCGCCGAAGCCGAAATCAGTTTGGAAACCGGAAGCTCGCAGACCTGACAGGTGGTCAGCGGAGGGTCGGTCATCTTCTGGGTCACCTCAAATCGGTGTCCCGCCTCGCATCCGTATTCGTAAATCGGCATCGTCCTCCTTTTATAACCACTGTCTCATCGCCCGCAAGCCCGACGCCGTCCTGAATTCAGCTCAGCCGGCGGATGGCCTCGTCGATCCTGTCCAGCCCGGCGACGATGTTCTGCATGCCGGTGGCGTAGGAAAAGCGCAAATGCTCGGGCGCACCGAAGGCTTCGCCGGGGACTAGGGCGGTCCGGGCCTCCTTGAGGAGGTAGCCGGCCAGCGCGGTCGCCGAGGCAAGGGGGCCGTCCGGGGAGCGGCGACCGATGAGACGCCCGACGTGCGGAAAGGCATAGAACGCACCCTTCGGCATGGCGCACTGCACGCCCTGTATCTTGTTCAGCCGCTCCACCATGTAGCGCCGGCGCTGATCGAATTCCGCCACCATCTCCTTGATGAAGGCGTCGCCCTCATTCAGCGCCGCCACCGCCGCCTTCTGCGATATGGAGGTGGGGTTGGACGTGCTCTGGCTCTGCACCGTCGTCATGGCGGCGATCAGGTCTTTCGGTCCCGCAGCGTAGCCGATCCGCCACCCTGTCATGGAGTACGCCTTGGAGACGCCGTTCACCACGACCGTCCGGGCCTGGACCTCCGGGCCCAGCGACGCGATGCTGACGTGCACGAGACCGTCGTACAGCAGTTTCTCATAGATCTCGTCCGAGATAATGAGAAGCCCATGGCGAAGCGCGGCCTCCGCGATGCCCTCCAACGTCTTGCGGTCATAGGCCGCGCCCGTCGGGTTGCCCGGACTGTTCACAATCACGGCCTTTGTCCGCGGCGTCACATGACGCTCCAGCAACGCGCCCGTCAGTTGAAAGCCCGTCGCCTCCTCCGTCGGGACCAGCACCGGCGTGCCGTCGTTGAGGAGGACCTGGTCCGGGTAGGAGACCCAGTAGGGCGCAGGGATGATCACCTCATCGCCGGCCTCAATGAACGCCTGGGCGAGGTTGTAGAGGGAATGTTTGGCGCCGCTGGAGATCAGGATCTGGGATTTATCGTAGCTGAGGCCCTGATCGCGTCTGAGCTTGTCGATGACCGCCTGCTTGAGTTCGTCGGTGCCGCCGGCCGCGGTGTACTTGGTGAAGCCGCTGCGGATG
>JAUSHW010000064.1 GCA_030648395.1 Nitrospirales bacterium
GGGCGGCGCCGGTCTCGGTTGCGGCCCTTGCGGTTGGGCTGGCGTACATGGGGCTCGTGGCGATCGCGCCGATTGTGGCGACGGATCTTGGGCATTTTGTGGTCATTGGAGTCTTTGTCGGAATAGTTTGCACGCTGGCTTTTGTCCGAGGGCTTCAGCCTGCGATGTCAGGGTGGAAAGGCCTCATGCAATACTCGTCGCGGGAGCTGCTGCGGTTTTTCATGTGGCCGGGCATGACATTCGGCTGGACGTATTACCTCATCACTCTGGGGGCGATCAGCTTCCTGATGGCTGTTCCGAATCCCCCAACATGGACAAGGATTCTTATCACGGTAGGAATCGGCGGGCTCATGAGCCTGTATGGCTATTATCTGGGCCGGTGCCGGTGGCAGGAAGAGAAGCTTCATGCTACAATTCCGCCTTCATTGCTTCGATGTCCCTTCATCCTAGGCATTCTGACCTCCAAGAAAGCCTGACTATGAAAACAGAGCGCGAGAATCTGATGCGGCGGATTTCCTCATGCTGTCATCTCGTAGTGCTCCTGGCCCTGCTCTTTGGAGTAGACGGCAGGGAACCGGCCTTTGCCGGACAGAACGCCTACAGCAGTGCAGTCAATGAGGCAAGCGAATCTGACCCGCCCCTTCAATCTCCGCCTGGAACGGACATCTACTATGGCACTGTGGGCCGTCCGGCGAGCGAGCCTGCGCCCCGTTCAGGAGAGGCGGATTATCCTCGTTATGGCAATCTGGACAGCCGGCTCGCGATTTGGATCGTGACCCAACAGCACACGTATTTTGGGGGGTTTGTGCTGGCGTTGCCGATCTTCTGCCTCATTATCGAGGTCATGGGGCTCCTGACGCGTGATCGTGTAGCCGCGGCACGGTACGATCGCCTTGCCCGCGACTTTCTCCGGATCAGCCTGATCGCGTTCTCCGTCTCGTCCCTGCTGGGGGTGAGCCTGGTGACCGCGTTGGTGGTGCTCTACCCGGCGTTCTTCGGGTATATCACCGGGGTGTTCAAGTCGATGATGGGCATCTACGCGATGGTCTTTCTCGCCGAGAGCGGGGCGATCTGTCTGTATTACTATTCCTGGGACCGGATGAACGAAGGTGGACTGAAGTGGATTCACGCGGCGTTCGGAGTCCTGCTGAATGTCTTTGGGACAATCCTGCTCTTCTTCGCCAATTCGTGGGTCTCCTTCATGATGTCTCCGGCCGGCGTGGATCAGACGGGCCGGTTTCTCGGTAATGCCTGGCATACGCTCCACACGGCCCTGTGGAACCCTTTCAACGTGCACCGGTTCCTGGCCGACATCATGACCGGCGGGGCCGTGGTCCTGGGGTATTCCGCGTTCCGATTTCTCACGGCCAAGAACGAGGAGCAGAAAGCCTATTACGATTGGATGGGCTATGTGTTCCTGTTCATCACCATGGCGGCGCTGATCCCCATGCCGTTTGCCGGGTACTGGTTGATGCGGTCGGTGTATGAATTCCGCCAGCAGTTGGGTGTCACGATGATGGGCGGGATGCTGACGTGGATGTTTGTCCTCCAGGCGATTGTCGTCGGCGCGTTATTCATCGGCACCAATTACTATCTCTGGCAGGGGATGGCGCGGATGCCGGGAGCCGAACGATACCACCGGTACATCAAGTACCTGCTCTATGGACTGATCGTCAGCTTCCTGGTGTGGTTCACACCGCATACGTTGGTGCTGACGTCTGGGGAAGCCAAGGCGATGGGCGGGGCGCAGCATCCTGTGATTGGGAATTACGGGGTCATGTCGGCGAAGAACGGCGCCGTTAATCTGATGATCCTGCTCTCGGCACTGAGTTACATGCTCTATAAGCGTGCTGATAGTATGATTACGGCCCGGTGGGCGTGGAGGGGCAATCTTGTGATTGGCGCGGTCTTCATCGGCGCGCTGGCGAACGTCATTGGATTATCGGTGTATGGATTTTATCTTCCCGCCAACATTCGAGTGGGGCTCTCGCTTCCGCAGGCCTTGAGCACGCTCACCTTCCTGGTCGTGGGACTGCTGGTGAACCGCGCGCTTCTTCAGGGAGCAACACCGATCGGGCCGGTCGTCTGGGGAAGGATGCCGGTACGAGGACAGGTGACCCTCTTCCTTCTTGGGATGGCCTTCACCTGGGTCATGGGGCTGATGGGCTTTATACGTTCGTCAGGGCGTTTGGGGTGGCATGTCCATGAGATCATGCGCGATGGATCGCCCTGGGCGTTCACGCCTGGATTCGGGTTTGCAGCCGGCATGGTCACTCTCAACATGACGCTGTTCTGGGTGTTGCTGCTGGGGGTGTTCTGGCTCAGCCAGCGCACGCTTGCTCAAACGGAAGCCCCCGAGCGGGTCTGGGCGGGGACAGCGTCTCAGCGAGAGCAGTCCTTCACTCCGGCCATGTCCAATAAAGCGCTTCTCCGCGATGGCTGAAGCGCCGATGAAAACCCTCGCCTTGGTGGTTCTGACTATCGCGTCCGCCATTCTTGTCAGTCAGGTGGTTGTCACGGGACAGACCGCGCCTTCCCCGAATGTGGCCGAGCAGGTTCTGGAAGATTTTTCGAAAGGCGAAGCCGACGGGTTTCCTCAAGGATGGCAGGCGAGTCGAAATGAGGCTGAAACCAGAAAGGCATATGTTATCCAGCGAGATGGAGATCGGGCATTCCTCAGGACCAAAGGGGTCAATGACCAGATGCGCATCTTTAAGCGCGTGGCCTGGAATCCGAAGGAGTATCCGATCGTCACTTGGCGGTGGCGGTTACGGTCTGTGCCGTCCGGGGAAGGCCCGTTCGCTGCTGTTTTTGTTTCTCTCGACACGGACCTCCTGGTGATACCGGTTTCGACCAAGTACTTATGGACCGCAAGCGGCAACGTCGGGGCCATAAAAGAGGGTGGGTTTTTTGGCGCTGCCGAGGTTGTGGTTCGGGCTGGTTCCCAACCTGTCGGACAGTGGACCCAAGAACGTGTCAATGCCTATGCCGATTTCCTCAAATTCCATAAGCATGAGCCGGCGCCCCAAGCATGGGGCATCTCGCTGGTGACCGGGCCGGGGGTCGAGCTCGATTTCGGCAGCATTGCGCTGGCCAAACAATAAAGCTGTGCTGATGCGAGGGGAAAAGAAATGGGGTGATCAGTGCGGACGGGTCACTTTTGACATGCTGCTCGGTGCTGCTGTCTTTGGTGTTGTGGGAGCGGCGATTGGATACTATTGGGGCACGGCCGCGAGTATGGCGATAGCCACCGCCGTGGGGCTCACGTTTGGGTTTTTGATCGGACTGCTGGGGGGGCGTCGGTTTTTTATCAGCATTGTATGTGGAGCCTTGTTAGGGGGCGGCCTTGCCGGTTTGGTGTCCGGGGCGGCAGATGTTCCTCTGGGAGCAGCATCGGGCGGGGCTGTGGGCGGGTTTCTCGGGGTGCAAATGGGAATGCTGGTGGACCTCTGGCAGCAATCCAGGCAGGCGCAGCCTGCTGAGTCTGCGCCCTCCAACGGAGAGAATCCTCAATGAAAGACAAGTGGCTGATGATCGGAGTCGGTGCGACTTTTCTGGCATTTTTTCTGATGGTGGTCAGCATGATGTCCTTGTCGCGTCACACGGCCAAGAACAAAGAACTGTTGGCCCAGATACCGGCGACTCCCCAGGAATCCGTTCCTGTTGCCGTTGAGGACTTCAGCCCCTACAAAACGATTGTCGGGGATGATGGGCGTGAGATGATTGAGATTCCGGAAGGGCCGTTTAAGATGGGCGGTAACGATGGAGACTATGATGAGGCCCCGGAGCATCAAACTTACCTCTCCACTTATTACATCGATAAATATGAAGTGACTCAAGCTGAATACGAACGGTTCGTCAAAATGACCAAGCGAGGCAAACCTTTTGTCCCGGTGTTTGATGACGACCAGTCCAAGATTCTCAAGCCGGAATACGCGGCGATGGGAATGTCCTGGTTTGACGCTGAGGCCTATTGCCAATGGGCCGGTAAGCGTTTGCCGACCGAGGCAGAATGGGAGAAGGTGGCGAAAGGCGAGCGGAACCGAAAATATCCATGGGGCGAGGCCATGGGTCCGAAGTATGCCAATCTGGATGGCGAAGAAGATGGCTACAAATACCTGGCCCCTCCTGGAAAGTTCGAGGCCGGGCGCAGTTATTATGGATTGTACGACATGGCGGGCAATGTTGCGGAGTGGGTGGCCGATAACTATGACGACAAGTATTACGCCAAAGCCATCTACCGGGATCCCAAGGGACCGGAAGAAGGCCAGAACAAGGTGATCAGGGGGGGGTCCTGGCGGGAGTCTCCGAACGGGGCCAGAGTCACCAAACGGTTCCAAGCGAAGCCGTGGCGTACCGATGCCACCATCGGATTTCGTTGTGTCAAAAGCGGGCCCTGACTGGAGCGAGGTGTCGCTGCTGTGATCCATGCTCAATAAACGGCTAAAATGGGCATTCTTTATCACTACGCTGGTCCTTTCCGCATTCCCCGTCGCCGGCATCATTCTCGATTTTCTCAAGCCCAGCAACATTCAAGTTGAACAGCCAGGCCGAGAAGCCAGCCCCGCCACTAGTTCAGCAACGCCCGCAGTTCCCCCCAAGGAAGACATGGTCTTGGTGCCGGCCGGGGAATTTTTGCGTGGTTACGACGGAGGAGGGTTCGATGAAAAGCCCCAAAGCCGTATCATGCTGGACGCCTACCGGATAGATCGCCACGAAGTGACGTATGGGGTGTACATCGCGTTTGTCGAGGCGACGGGGCATCGAAAGCCGATTTCTCGGTACGTCAAGAACTTCGATAAATTGAGCGCGCCGACTCAACCGGCCGTTTACGCGTCATGGGAGGATGCGGATGAATATTGTCGGTACCGCGGTGCGCGTCTTCCCACTGAAGCTGAATGGGAGAAGGCAGCCAGAGGGCCGCATGGGCTTTTGTGGCCTTGGGGTAATCAGGACAAGCCGGCCGCGGCCAACACCGGCAATCCCGACCCGTTCGAATTTCCATCTCCCGGCGCCAGTTTTTCCCAGGATCAAAGCCCATACGGGGTGTATGATCTTGCAGGCAATGTGATGGAATGGGCTTCAGACTGGTACCAGGAGGATGCCTATGCCACCAGTTCGGCCAATCCCAAAGGGCCATCGAGTGGAAGCTATAAGGTAATCAGAGGCGCATCATGGGGAACGACCGGAACGGAAACGCGGCTCACGATCAGGCTTAAAATGGTCCCTGATTTCAGGGATACAACCATTGGATTTCGATGCGCAAAATCCGCTCAGGAGAGGCCAAGTGCCGGCGCAGAGAAAACCAGCTAACTCTATAATAAATCGAAATAATAGATGAGAAGGAAGACGGCAAGAATTATATTGACAACCATTCCTGCCAAAACTATAATGTCGAACAATCTTGGGTCTTTACTCATGATTTTTGCACCTCGTCAAAAGTGAAAGTGTGAGTAGCATAATCCCTGATGTGCTGTCAAGGCAGCAAACGGGCTTGGGTTGGCGCTGAGAACAGCTCTTTTCGTCTTTAAAGAGGGGAACCATGGCAGACGCAGCGGTAGAAAGTGCTCCGCATCTGAAGGATCCTGAGTGGAAGCTCAGGCTCGGGAAGTTCATGTTTTATGTCACCTGTGCGTTCAGTATATGGTTTTTCTTTTGGTTTGCAGGGATTCAGTGTCCGTGTTGATGGCAACGATCGAGAACTTGTGAGCGGAGGAATCTAATGGCGGACCAAGGAAGTCAGATCAGTACGGGAACGAAAATCGCATTTACAATCGGCTCGTTAATTCTGGCAACGGTTTATTTCACGGCCCTCGATTACGCCCTGATGGAAATGCAGGGGCTGGACTTTTTTTATCTGCTCAGGAAATAAAATTCAATAAGACTCAATGTTGCGCGCGATGCCCTCAATCCAGCTCCATGTCTAAGGCGTGCGCGAGCATAATGTGTGATTGTGCGAAGGAGGGAAGCCATGGCTACCTTGAATAAGCAAGCCCAGAAGAAGATTTGGGCTTTCTTGGCGCTGGGGACATTTGTGGGGCTTCTGCTGTTGCCCCTGTTTCTGTCGCTCCCGGCTGGCGCCAGTGGTGGCGCGCCGGCTCCGGCGGCATCGACGGCACCGCCAGTGGCGCAACCCGCTGACGCCAAGCCTGTCGAGAAGTCCCGCGATATCTGGTACAAGACCGAGGGGCCGGTGGTGGGAGCGCCGGCGCCAAAGACGACAGACGGCCCCAAGGACTATCCCCGGTACAATTTTGAAAGCCGAGTCCTGCTCTGGGTGGCCAATCAGCAGCATCTCTATTATGGGAGCTTCGTGTTGGCGGTTCCTATCTTCTGCATGGTAATCGAATACCTGGGTATCATCACGAAGGACAAGGCGCTCGCCAGGAAGTATGACCAGCTCGCCTACGACTTCATCAAGATCAGTCTGACAGCGTACTCGTTGACAGCCATTCTCGGTGGAATTCTGGTGTTCACGTATCTGACTCTCTATCCCACCTTTTTTGGTTATCTCGCTAGCATCTTCAGGCCGGTGATGCATACGTATGCGCTCCTGTTTGTGGCGGAAAGTGGCACCCTCTACATTTACTATTACGGCTGGGACAGGATGCGAGAGGGGTTCCTGAAGTGGGTCCATGTGAGCATGTCGGTGGTGCTGAACATGATCGGGACCGTTCTGATGATGCTGGCCAACTCCTGGATTGCTTTCATGCAGTCGCCTGCCGGCGTGGATGACCAGGGGCGCTACTTGGGCAACATCTGGCACGTCATCCATACGACCCTCTGGAACCCGATCAATGTGCACCGGATTATCGGCAACATGGCTTTCGGCGGTGGCGTGGTTGCGGCGTATGCGGCCTATCGGTTCCTCACGGCGAAGACCGATGAGGAGCGCGCGCATTATGACTGGATGGGCTATGTGGCGATGTTCATCGGGGTGTGCTTCCTGATTCCGCTTCCCTTTGCCGGCTACTGGCTCATGCGTGAGGTGTACGCGTACCGGCAGCAGATGGGAATCACGTTGATGGGGGGGCTCCTGGCCTGGCTCTTTATCATCCAGGCCGTCATGATCGGGTCTCTCTTTCTCACCACGAACTACTACCTGTGGCAGGGGCTGGAGCGTATGCGCGGGGCCGAACGCTACCAGAAGTACATCAAATACATGGTCTTCGTGCTGATTACGTGTTTCATTGTCTGGCTCACGCCGCACACAATGGTGATGACCCCGGGAGAACTGAAGGCCATGGGCGGCCAGCAGCATCCAGTGCTCGGAAATTACGGGGTTATGTCGGCTAAGAACGGCGCGATCAATACCATCATCACCACCACGGTGTTGAGCTTTATCATGTACCAGCGGGGCAATAAGGTTCCGACGGTAAAATGGGCACCGATGGGCAATGCGTTCCTGTTCGGCATGTTCACGGTGGCCTATATCAACATCATCGGGTTAGCCATTTACGGATACTATATTCCAGCCAATGTTCGAGTAGGCCTCTCTGTACCACAGGTTGCGACGACGCTATCGTGTCTCTTTATTGGAGTTCTCCTCAACTCCATCATGTTGAAGGGCGCGAAGGAATTGGGGCCGACGGCATGGGGCCAGGTTTCAGTACGGTCCCAGTATGCGTTGATCATGCTGGCGACGGCGTTTACCTGGATGATGGGCTTGATGGGATACATCCGGTCGTCCGTGCGGTTGTTCTGGCATGTCAATGAAATCATGCGGGACAATTCGCCTTGGGCGTTCACGCATACCATAGGATTCGCCGCGAACATGATTTCGTTCAACGTGCTGTTCTTTTGGATTACGATCCTGTTCGTGTTCTGGCTCGGTTCATTGGGAATCAAGAAGGCTCCGGTTGCCGCCTCTGTTGGGCAAAAGGTTCCGGTCCCGGCTGGGAGCCACTAAATCATCAACCACGCGTATTTGTTAACGCACGGGATTTAGCGCCACCGCGAGAGGCTGCCTCTCGCGGTGGGCCTCGATGGAGGAGTGAATGTTTAACGCGAAGAGGATGGGTTTTATAACGGCGGCGATCATTGCCGGGGCCATAGCGGCTGTATTGGCCATCTTGCCGGACTCTGGCGCCACGCAGTTGATGCGGAATGCGCTTGCCATCGGGTGGCCGGGCGGACTTGTCATCGTCACCCTGATGCTGTATTTCCAGTTCGGACGAGCGAAGGATCCGAATCGTGGGCAGCTTGTGTTCAGGAGTATCATTGGGCTCCTGGGTTACGCGATGTTTTTCATCGCCATCGCCAACTACGCCACCAATTTTAATGACGAAAGCTTTGGGGCGCCGGGCGAACCTCGCTTCCTCCCTGTCTCTCTTGTCATGATTACGGTTTCCTGTTTTACGATGGCCATGTATTTCAAGGGATTGCGGGTTCTTCTCCAGCTCGGCGGGTTCATGTTCTTTGTGTCTTCCTGCCTCGCCGGATTCGGGAATTGGTTGCCGCAGGTCAAGGCTGATCCTCCTCCGGCGGAAGCGGAGGGAGGACAGAATGTTAAAGAAATGTCCGTGCAAGATCGAGCGGACATGGGCGAGAAGATCATCTTCGGCGCGGTTGGAGCCAGCAACACGCAAGGTGCCATAGGCAAAGGTCAGTGTCCCCTTTGCCACGGATTCCAAAAGGGCTTCCTCAGTGAGCGGGCACCCAACCTCTTCGGTGTCCCCAAGCGTGCGCTAGAGCAGATGAAGGATGTAAAGTACAGCCAGAAGGACGCCAGCAAGCGCGATACCGCACAAAAGGAAGCGTGTCCTGGTTGCGGGACCGCTTCAACCGCAGTTGAGTATATTGCAGAATCCCATGCATGCCCCAATTGTTATGTGGTAGCAGGGTTCGGGGTCAAGGGGACCAATGATAAAGAGAGCCCCATGCCGGTGATCCATAAGTCGCCGATTGGTCTGAGTATTGACGAAATGATCGCGGTAGACACGTGGCTTTTTGCCCGTGAAGGGGAGGAGCCGCCCTCTCCGGAAGACATTGAGAACGCCTACAAGAAGTTCATTCCCGAGGCAGACCGTCCCAAGCCGGCGGGCGCTCCTGGCGCAGGTCCGGCAGGTCCGGTACCAGGCGCGCCTGTTGTGACCGGAGATGAACCGGTGAATGAAATTTTCACGAAGGCATTGTGCTTTGCGTGCCACAACATCCCCGGTATTCCAGGCGCAGTCGGAGCGGTCGGCCCCAAGCTGGTGGAGAGAACAAACGCACCGGGCCGTATTAAGGACCCTGCATACAAGGGTAAGGCGACATCTGTACGAGAGTACATAATGGAATCCATTATTACCCCGAGCGCGTATGTCGTGAAGCCGTACCCGGACAACATCATGCCGAAGGATTTCGGCAAGAAGCTGAATGCGGCGGCGCTTAATAAGATCATCGATTACCTCGCACAATTGGAAGAAGGCAAGGAGCCGCCGAAGATTAAATAGTCAACTGGATACTGACTTGACTGGGCGCAAGATTGTAGGAGAGCAGACATGGACGTGATTTTACAAATGCTGTCGGGGAAATTGGTTGAAGGCTACATGCCCATCCAGATGTTGTGGGAAATGGGAGGCTGCGCGCTTCTGTTTATTGCAGTATTCCATTATCTGGGCAAGAAGGGGATCAAGGTCAACAAACTCGCGCAAGCGACGGGCCTGTTCCTGTTCTCTATCGTCTATTTCACGATCCGGATCTATCCGCCCATCCCCTTCAGTGTGCGGGCGATTTATGCCGTCATGACTTTGATCGGGATCTTCATGTGGGTATCCTCCACAAATGAGTCTTGGAACGATTTTCGGAAGCCTATCTTCGCCGTAGCGGACGGGACCACGGCGGCAACCAGAATGATCAGGATGGTCAGTGTGATCCTGCTGCCATTCCTGGTCGGCTTTCTGAGTTACAACAGTATGAAGCCGAGCGCGGATGAGCCGATTGAGTTGCGCACGGTGCATCCGGCCCCTCCCGCCAGCACCAAAGTACACGGCAAAACCTTTGTCTTGCAGACCTCCAATAGCCCGTATCGCGTCGATGATGACGGCAAGTATTCGAATGAGGTACAGAAAAAATATACTGACGGGAATCCTTGGGACGAGAAGGCGCCTCCTTATATGCAGTATGTTCGTGAAGGCGGCCAGATTTTCTTCCAGAACTGCCATTTCTGCCATGGTGACAATCTGAACGGGCGGGGTATGTTCGCCTTTGCCTTCAATCCCATCCCGGCGAATTTCACGGACGCCGGGACGATCGCGCAGCTCCAGGAGACCTTCGTGTTCTGGCGCGTCGCGAAGGGCGGAATCGGGCTTCCTCGAGAGGCATTCCCTTGGGCTTCGGTGATGCCGCCGTGGGAGCAGCACCTGACGGTCGATGAGATATGGAAAGTCGTCCTCTTTGAGTACTGGCACACTGGCTACTATCCAAGGACGTGGGATTAACGTTCCCGACAACTTAGGGGTATAAGCAATGAACCGTTATCTCTCCAATGTGTCACGCAAAGGCTTTCTGATTGCCACTTTGGCGGTCGCTGTGGGAGTGGGGGCCGCAGTAGCCGTCCTCTGGACGTCCGGCGATGTGACGGCTGCCGATCCGGCATTGTCTGCTGGATTCATCAAAGGGGCGAATCCGCCCAAGCCTGATCCCAAGATGATCGAAGAAGGCAAAAAGATTTACTTCAGGAAGTGTGTATGGTGCCACGGAGTGGATGGGGCCGGCGACGGCCCTGGCGCGGACCGGCTCTGGCCACGTCCGCGCAACTTTAATGCGGGTACATTCAAGATTCGCCACACGGCCAGCGGTGAGCTCCCTCTCTTTGATCCCACGAAACCGACCTCTGGCCAGAATGATCTTTTCGACACGGTGACTCATGGTCTGCCTGGTTCGGCCATGCCGCCTTGGGACGGCATTTTGACGGAACAGCAGCGGCTCCAAGTACTGTCGTTTGTGACCATGCAGCTTGTCAAGGACCGCAAGTTCGATGACAAGACCGAACCAGTCTCGATTCTCAACCTTGCCGACAAGGGTGCGATCAAGCAGGTTGCGTATGGCAAGGAGAGTATCGACAAGGGGGCCAAGCTTGTCGTCGAAAAGAAGTGTGTCGAATGTCATGGCACGGATGGCCGTGGCGATGGGAACCCGTTCAACCTGAAGGATGACTGGGGGTTCCCGATCCAGCCCGCAGACTGGCATAAATGCTGGAATTTCCGTGGGAGCAGGCAAGATCCATACAAAGTCGAGACTATCTTCAGAACCATGTCCACCGGCGTGAACGGCACGCCGATGCCGTCGTTCGCAGATAACACGACGGTTGAAGAACGGTGGGATATCGCCAACTTTGTGAGCTCTTTGTGCGAGCGCGATCTTGCCGGCAATCCTTTGCCCATTGATTCGCAATCCGATAAGCCCAAGATCAACTTCGTGGTTCCGTCCGGTTATATCGAGGGCGAAATCCCCGCTGATCCGAATGACAAACAGTGGCAGGAGCGGGATCGAAGAATGGTTGGCATGGGCGGGCAGATCACGCACAAGCCAAGGAATTTCGTCAACCGGATTGACGACATCTGGGTGAGGTCGTTCTATAATAAGACGGAGATCGCCTTTTTGTTCCAGTGGGATGACCGGTCCAAGAGCCAGGTGGCTTCCGGTGTGACGGTCACGCCCATTGAGGAAGCGCCACCCACGACCGGCGAAGAAAATTCAATTGCCGCCAAGCAGAACAAATACGAAGTGTACAATGACGGGGTGGCCATCCAGTTCCCTGCCAAATGGCAGGAGATAGTGTCTCCAGAAAAGCCTCGCTACCTGTTCGGAGAAGAGAAGCGGCACGTCGATCTATGGAAATGGGAGGCCGATGGGACGTTGAAGGCCTATACCGGATCCGGTTGGGACAAACCTCTTGAAGAGCGTGCGGATGCGACCGGCAAGTTGAATCTGGTCAAGAGCGAGTTCAAGGATGGACAGTGGACCGTGCTGATGAAGCGCCCGCTCCAGACCGAGGACAAGGATAACGATGCCCAGTTTGAAGCGGGCAAGTATATTCCGACCGTCTTTTTCGCATGGGACGGACATAACGGCGATGCCGGACTGAAAATGGCGGTGTCGGCGTTTTACTACAGCATCCTCGAGCCGCCGGTTCCGATTGAGGCGAAAGTCTATCCGGTCTTGCTGGGACTGGGAATGATCATTGCCGAGGGCTGGGTTCTCCGCCGGCGTGCCCAGAAAAAGAAAGAGATGAAGTCGTAAGCCGAAACCAGCCGCTGGCTGGACGGCTGAGGGTTCAGGGGGGTGGGGCACAATCCCACCCCCCTTTTTTATTCTCTCGAAGGGGCGCAAGTGACCGGTCTAATCCTGGCAGGAGGAAAAAGCCGCCGGCTCGGCATCGACAAGCGGTTTCTTGATATCGGCGGGCGCACCTGCATGCAGCGAGTCTTGGATGCGTACCGGGGCGCCTTCGACGAGATCCTGATAGTGGCCGACGCGGTTGAGCCATTCGAGTCTCTGGGAGTCAGGGTTGTCGTGGACCTCATTCCCGGCCGGGCTGCTCTCGGCGGCCTGTATACGGGGTTGCACTACGCTGCCAGCGAGCGAGTCTTCGCCGCCGCCGGTGATATGCCATGGATCAATCCGGAGGCCATCCGGATCGTTCTTGCCCAGGCCTGCTCCGGCGACATCGTAATCCCGGACGTGGAGGGTAAGCTCCAGCCCCTGCATGCCGTGTACGCGAAGGCATGCCTGCCGTTCCTTCGAACCCTTGTCGAGTCGGGCACTCTCAAGGTCCAGGATCTTTGTAATTGCCCTGAACTCCGGGTGCATCGGATCCCCCAATCCGCCTTTACAGTGGCGGACCCCGGACTCCGCTCGTTTTTCAACATCAACACTCAGGCCGATCTCGCCCTGGCAAAAAAATGGATCAGCGAATAGGGTGGGAAGCCTTGCAGAACGCGGTGTTCGATGCGGTGTGAGCCTTGCCATTGCCGGTTCGTTATGTTAAAGTCCAGCCCACGTTGGCGGCCCTCGGGGGTTTCTCGAGGGCCGCAGTTATGTGGAGTGTCTAATCAATGCCGGTGGGGGTTGTGAGGGAAGCTGTCCTCTCCACGCTACGGGAAGTTTTAGAGGATGCGCGGGCGGCCGGCGACCTCAAGCTGACCACTCTGCCTGCCTTGGTCCTCGACGTCCCTAAAAATAATACATGGGGTGATCTGGCGACGACCGTGGCGATGAACCTGTCTGCCTCTGAACGTCGGGCTCCTCGGGAGATTGCCGAAATCATCGCTGGTCGGTTGCGTGCGCATTCAGATGTTCTGGAGCGGATCGATGTGGCGCCCCCCGGTTATATTAATCTGACAATCAAGCGGGATCTCTGGTTTCAGGTTCTGGCGGAGATTGAGGCGCAAGGGGAGCGTTATGGACGCTCGACCTTGGGTCTTGGTAAGCGCGTCTTGCTGGAGTTTGTGAGCGCCAATCCGACTGGCCCCTTGCACATGGGGCATGGGCGCGGGGCGGCCCTCGGCGGCGCGCTGGCGAATCTTCTCCTGGCCACAGGCTATGAGGTGACCACGGAATATTACATCAATGACGCCGGCCGCCAGATGAAGCTGCTGGCAGAATCTGTGGAAGCGTGCTGCCGGAAGTTGCTTGGGCAGCCGGATGTGGAGTTCCCGGAAGACGGCTATCGCGGTGCGTATGTCGAAGAGCTCGCCCAAAAGCTGATTGCCAAAGCCGAGGCGGAGAAGCGCGATCCCGTGCTGCCGCATCTCGAGCGGCTGTGCACGGAGGAGGCGTATCGTCTTCTGCTTGATGAAATCAAGTCCGACCTGCAGGGGTTTGGACTCCATTTTGATACGTGGTTCAGTGAGCGGGGGTTGTTTGAAACCGGCGCCGTCGACCGCACACTTGAGGTTCTCAAAGCGAAGGGGCATCTGTTCGAGCAGGACGGTGCCTTGTGGTTCCGATCCACTGTGTTTGGAGACGACAAGGACCGTGTCGTCAGGAAACAGGACGGGGAATTCACCTATCTCGCCTCCGATATTGCCTACCATCAGGATAAGCTGGGCCGCGGCTATGATCTCCTGATCAATATCTGGGGAGCCGATCACCATGGGTACATTCTCCGGATGCAGGCGGCTGTGGAGGCGTTCGGCTATCCCAAGGACCGGTTGAAAGTGATCCTGGTCCAGATCGTGAACCTGTTGCGCGGAGGTCAGCGCGTGACGATGTCGAAGCGGGCAGGCGAGATGGTCACGTTGCGGGAAGTCGTTGAAGAAGTCGGCGCGGATGCCGCGAAGTTCATTTTTCTGACCAGACG
The DNA here is from genome assembly GCA_030648395.1 of Nitrospirales bacterium. Taxonomy (GTDB): domain Bacteria; phylum Nitrospirota; class Nitrospiria; order Nitrospirales; family NS-4; genus SCTG01. Next base: position 14,291 of record JAUSHW010000064.1, read on the forward strand.
GGCCGACAGCCAGTTGGACTTCGATCTGGATCTGGCCAAACAGCAGTCGGCGGAGAACCCTGTCTATTATGTCCAGTATGCGCATGCTCGGGTCGCCAGTCTCTTTCGGGTTGCCGCGGAGAGAGGGATTGCCGTGCCGTCAACCGGATCGGTTGACTGGACCGTCCTGAACTCGCCGGACGATCTGGATCTGATCAAGTCTCTGTCGGAATATCCCGCGCTGCTGGAAGCGAGCGCGCAGGCGATGGAGCCGCATCGGCTGACCTATTATCTGCAGGATCTTGCGGCCCGCCTCCATGCCTATTATTACAAGCACAGAATCCTCCCGCCCGTGCTCGAGCGCGAACTGGACAGCCAGGATCATCTCAAGCCGGTCGCTCCGGAGGCCGGGCAAGGGCGAAAAGGGGAAACGCTGACCCCTGCCCTGACCGCGGCGCGACTCTGTCTCTTCCGAAGCGTCCAGACCGTCATCCGAAACGGGCTGGGAATCCTCGGCGTCACGGCCCCGGAGAGGATGTGATGGCCGAACAGGGATTTCGTGTCTTGCAGAGGGAGGGGAGCTCGCGGGCGCGCGTGGGTGAGTTGCAAACGGCTCATGGCGTCGTGGCGACGCCAGCCTTCATGCCTGTCGGGTCGCAAGCCACCGTGAAGGGGCTCTCTTCCGAGGAGCTCGCCGGCCTTGGCTTCAAGATGATCCTCTGCAATGCCTACCATCTGTACCTCCGGCCAGGCCACCGCCTGATCGAGGAACTGGGCGGGCTGCACCGTTTTATGGGATGGCCGGGGTCGATCTTGACGGACAGTGGCGGCTATCAAGTGCTCAGTCTGGCGACTCTGTGCAAGGTCTCGGATGACGGGGTGACATTTCAGTCCCACCTGGACGGTTCGCTGCACCACTTGACGCCGGAGCTCGTCGTTGAAATTCAGGAATCGCTCGGCCCCGATGTGGCCATGATCCTCGATGAATGCCTTCCCTATCCCGCAACGGTTGAGGCGGCTGAAAGCGCGCTGGCCCGGACGACCCGGTGGGCTCGTCGCTGCCGGGATGCCAGACGCCGGCCTGACCAGATGCTCTTTGGCATCGTCCAGGGCGCGCATTATCCGGAATTGCGTGCGCGCGCGGCCGCCGCGTTGGCGGAGATCGGATTTGACGGATACGCCCTCGGCGGTCTGAGTGTTGGGGAGGACAAACCGGCCATGTATGCGGCGCTTGATGCGGCGGTGGCGGAATTGCCGGAGGCTGCCCCCCGGTACCTGATGGGAGTGGGAACCCCCGAAGACCTCATCGAAGGGGTCGCCCACGGCATTGACCTGTTTGATTGCGTCATGCCCACCCGCCACGGCCGCACCGGCTGGCTCTTTACCGCGTTTGGGCGGGTTCTGATCAAGAACGCCCAGTACGCCCAGGATGAGTCTCCGGTGGATCCCGATTGCACATGCGTGGTGTGCCGTTCCTATTCGCGCGCCTACCTCCGCCACCTGTTCCTGGCCAAGGAAATGCTTGGCGTTCGCCTCAATACCATTCACAATCTCCATTACTTCAAGACCTTGATGGCCGGCATTCGTGATGCCGTTTGCCAGGGCCGGCTGGCGGAGTTTTCCGAACAGTTTCATGCAAGGCGCGCGGTGTGCGAAGCATGAAGTCGATGATCACACACGTGTTGGCGCAGGCCGCAGCTCCGGCTCCCCTGCCGTCGGTGGGTGAACAGCTGGCGCAGATGCTGCCGATGTTCATCATGATCATCGCGATTTTTTATTTCGTGATCTACCGTCCGCAGAAGCAGCAGCGCGAGAAGCAGCAGGACATGATCAATCAGCTGAAAAAGGGCGACAAGGTTGTGACGAGCGGGGGCATCTGGGGCACGGTGACGAATGTCGGCAAGGAAACCGCCACGCTGCAAGTCGCCGAGAATGCCAAAATCAAAGTTGTGCGTGCCCATATCGTCCGTTTGCGCGGGGAAGAAGATGACTGAAGCAGGTCTGCCATGAAGCCGGTTGCCGGCCGGCTGATTCTCTTGAGCGTCACGATTGTCGTGTCGCTGGTCCTCTTTCTGCCCTCCACGCCGCTGTTCTCGAGCATGCCGGAGTGGTGGAAGCAAAACCTTCCCAGTAAGGGAATGACCTTGGGCCTTGATCTCCAGGGCGGCATCCATCTGGTTCTTGAAGTGGAGGCGGAGCGCGCAATCGAGATCAAGATGGATCGGGACGTGTCCAATATGACGGAGCTTTTTGCCGAGAAGAAGCTCAAGATTGAAAGCGTCAAGCGGACAGGACCGACGGAAATTACGGTCAATCTGGGGGAGCCCGGTGAGAAGGAGGCCGTCCTAACGCTGATCGATGACCAGTTTCCCACGCTGGGCGGGCGCTCGCCCAGCGATCGTGTGTTGTTGCTGACGCTGAAGGCCGACGATGCCGAACGGATCAAGAAGGCGGCGGTTGGCCAGGCTCTGGAGACTGTCCGGAACCGGATCGATCAGTTCGGCGTGGCCGAGCCCCTGATTCAGCAACAGGGGCTCCGCCAGATCGTTGTCCAGCTCCCGGGCGTGAAGGATCCAGGGCGGGCCAAGGCCCTCATTAAGAACACGGCCTTGCTGGAGTTCAAGATGCTGGATGAGGATCACAAGGTCGCGCGCGAGCTGCCGAGCCAGGTGCCTGCTGGGAAAGAAGGGGACATTCTCAAGGAGTTCGGGCCGCAGATCCCTCCCGATGACGAAATCCTCTTTGAGCGTAGCGTGGACAAGGAAACCGGGCGAGTCACGAAGACGCCGTATCTCATCAGGAAGCGGGTGGTGCTGACCGGCGATGTCCTGACGGACGCCCGTGTGTCGATCGGCGAGTTCCAGAACGCCTACGTCTCGATCAACTTCGACAACACCGGAGGCAAGCTGTTCGAGCGGATTACTGCGGAGAACGTCAAGAAGCGCATGGCCATCATTCTGGACGACACGGTCTACTCCGCTCCGGTGATCCAGGAACGAATCAGCGGCGGTCGGGCCCAGATCACCGGCAGCTTTTCCATGGAAGAGGCGAACGATCTGGCGATTGTGCTCCGCGCCGGGGCGCTCCCGGCTCCCGTGAAGATCATCCAGGATTTGACGGTGGGACCTTCCCTGGGGCGCGATTCCATCGAAAAGGGGATCCGCTCCACCATGATTGCGGGCGCCATGGTGATCCTGTTCATGGTCGTTTATTACCGCATGGCGGGCGCGATCGCTGATTTTGCCTTGATGCTGAACCTTGTCTGCCTGGTCGGCGCGCTTGCCGGGCTGAATGCCACGCTGACTCTGCCGGGCATCGCAGGGATCATTCTGACCATTGGGATGGGCGTGGACTCGAACGTGCTGATCTTCGAGCGGATTCGCGAGGAACTTCGGACGGGCAAGCCGGTCAGGCCGGCCGTGGACGCCGGCTATGACAAGGCGTTTTTGACCATCGTGGACTCCCATGTCACCACGCTGATCACGGGCTTCGCGCTGTTTTTGTTCGGCACCGGTCCGATCAAGGGGTTCGCTGTCACGCTCTGTCTGGGGATCACGATTAATCTATTCACCGCTTTGGTCGGCACAAAGGTCATCTTCGATCTGTTGAACCGTCGGGGGCGCATGGAGCGCCTGAGCATTTAGGGCCGCGTATGTTTGAAATCCTCGGTAAAACGTCGATCGACTTCATGGGGCTCCGGCGGTATTCCTTCGCCTTCTCCGGGGTGCTCACCCTCGTCGGCCTCCTGGCTCTGGTTCAGATCGGGCGCGGGGCGGCGAACCTGGGCATCGACTTTGCGGGAGGGACGGCTGTTCAATTGAAGTTCGAGCACCCGATTCCGGTCGAGCAGGCCCGACAGGCGCTGATCCGCAATGGATTGCCGGGCGTTGAGCTACAGGAATTTATTTCCGACAATAAGCTGATGGTTCGGGTCAAGGCCCAGACCACCATCGAGGAGAAAGTGGCCGAGAAGGTGCTGGCGGTGTTCAAGAAGGACTTCGCGAGCAATCCGTTCGTGGTGGATTCCAGCTACGAGATCGGCCCCACCATCGGCCAGAAACTCCAGAAGGACGCCCTCATTGCCATTACGATCTCGATGCTGGGCATCATGATCTACGTCGCGGCTCGGTTTGAGTTCCGGTTCGGGGTGGCGGCCGCCATCGCGACCTTCCACGACGTGTTCGCGGTGCTGGGAGTGTTCTACGTACTGGACAAGGAGATCTCTCTGTTGATCGTCACCGCCCTCCTGACGCTGGCGGGGTATTCGCTGACGGACACCGTCGTCGTCTTTGACCGGATCAGGGAAAACCTAAAACTGCGCCATCGGGACCCGCTCGAGACCGTGATTAATAACGCCGTCAACCAGGTTCTGAGCCGAACCGTGGTGGTGTCGCTGACCGTTATTCTGGTGCTCATTCCCCTGACCCTGGCGGGAGGCGAGGTGCTGCATGACTTCTCCCTGGCGCTACTTTTGGGCGTGATCGTCGGGACCTATTCCTCGGTCTTTGTCGCCAGTCCCCTCCTCATCCTCTGGAAAGGAACCCCCGGTAAGCTGCTCCGCCGCCGGTAAAGGTGTTACCTGGGCTTGACAATTCTGGATACTCCAAGGAAAATGAGTAGTTACGAGAAACCTTGGTGTTACCGGATTGAAACGGTTCTCCAGCCGACAGAGTCTCCAACGTCGGATCATCACCGCCATGGTGCTGATCGGCCTGTTGCCCCTTAGCTTCTCCCTCGTCATCACCTATCTCGAAGAACGACAGGCTATTCGGGACACGATCGGGCGGGATTTCCGTCAGATCGCGATCGAGGCCGCCGGCAAGATCGAATTGCAGGTGATGCAGGGCGTCAGCGAAGCCCGCCAGTTAGCCACGATTCCGATCTTGCGGGGGGCGGTCATTGACTCCAACCGGAGCTATGCGGGACGCGATCCGGTTTCCATCCGCCGGATGGTCCGCGAGTGGGAAGGACGCTGGAACAAGGGGACAACCCACGAACAGTTCCCTGATTTCATCAATAAGATGGCGACGGATTATCTGATCCAATGGCACCGCATCCGGAAGGCCGAATACATCGCCATTCTGGTGACGGACAGCCAGGGGGCGTTGGTGCTGAGCTCGACGCCGCAGGCTGCGTACGATCAGAGCAAGGCGTTGTGGTGGAAGGCCGCCTTCAACGGCGGCAAAGGCCAGATCTACGTGAGCGATCTCGTCTTCGATAAGGCGCTCGGATTTCATGTTCTCGATGTGGCCGTGCCCGTCTTTGATGACGTCCAACGACAGGCGGTCGGCGCCGTCAACGTCCGGTTGCGGCGGGACGAATTGTTCAAGCCAATCCGGGAAGTCAGGATCGGAGAGCAGGGCCACGCGATGCTGTTGAATACGGCCGGGCAGCCGCTGATCTGCCCCGTGCTCTCTCCAGACCGGCACACGATCAATGCCCCACTCATGCAGCAACTCGCCCAGCCGATGGCAGGCTGGGTGGTGGCGGAGGACGATTCGCATGGCGGGAAAAACTCGATCGTAGGATTTGCCCCGGTCCGGTTCCCGGTCTCGCTTGCCCCTGAAAGCCTCGGGGGAGGCGGCGTGCAGTGGCTGACCTTCGTCCGACAGGATCCGCGAGAGACGTTCGCGCCGTTGAATCAACTACTGTGGAAGGTTTCCCTGGGTGCTGTGGGGGTGTTCCTGCTCATGCTGCTGGCCGGCCTGTTTCTGGCCCGCCGGATTGTGCGCCCGATCCAGGCACTACAGGCTGGGGCGGCCCTGATCGGGCGGGGCGAACTCGATCACCGGTTGGACATTACGACCGGCGATGAGATCGAAAAGCTCGCGGACAATTTCAACCAGATGGCGGACAGTCTTCGTCAGCACACGGAAGGGCTGGAGCATGCGGTTGCGCTCAGGACCAAGGACCTACGCGAATCGCAGGAGCGGTACAAGATTCTGTTTGACGAGGCGGCTGACTCGGTGATCATGGTGAATCCAGGCGGGGGGATCATCGCGGTGAACCGGCGGCAGGAGGTCATTCTCAAGTATCCGGAGGATCAGCTCGTGGGCCGCCGGTTCACCGATCTCATCCTGCCCAAGTACCAGCCGGCCGTGACGGCCCTGATGCGGGAGATTCTGAAGGGAGCGGACAAGACGCCGACCGTGGAAGTCAAGGTGTTCGACCGGGCCGGGCGGCCGGTTCCCATGGAACTCGACCTCACCGGCATCGGGGCCGGCCCCATGATCTACATCATGGTGCAGCTTCGGGATATCACGGAACGCAAGGCGCTGGAGCGGCAGCTCCTGGAGTACAGCGAATCGCTGGAAGTCAAAGTCCGGGACCGAACCCATGAAATTGAGCACACGAAGACCTATCTCGAGAACCTTCTGGAGAACGCCAACGACGTCATCTACACGCTCGATCACGATCAGCGGTTTACCTATGTGAACAGCAAGGTCGAAATCTGGGGATATCGCAAGGAAGACTTGATCGGACGGCCGTACCTGTCGCTGCTGTCCCGCCGCCATCGGGGGAAGCGTCTGCGGTCCACCTTGGATATCGGCGCCAAACAGGCCTATGAAGTGGAGATCGTGACCAAGGCCGGGGAACCCCGCAGTGTCCTGGTCAGCGTGTCGCCGCTTCGGGATAATGAAGGGAAGATTGCGGGGGTGCTGGGGATCGCGCGGGACATCACGGACAAGAAGCAGCTGGAGCGGCAGGTGCTGAATGCCGAAAAGCTGGCGTCGGTCGGCAAGCTTGCGGCGGGTGTCGCGCACGAAATCAATAACCCCCTGGGAGGGATCCTCAACTGTATCTACAATCTCCGGAAGGGCACGCTGTCTCCGGCCCGGGAACTGGAATATCTGGAGTCGATGGAAGACGGATTGCGGCGGGTCCAGAAGATCGTGCGGCAGTTGCTGGATTTTTCCCAGCAGTACGATCCCGAGCTCTCGCCGACGGAGGTGAATGCGGTCATCGAGCGTGTCCTGACGCTCACCAACTATGCCTTCGAAGGGACCGGTGTGGGCCTTCGCCGTGAACTGGCAAGGGATCTGCCGCCCCTGATGGCGGACCGGCACATGATCGAGCAGGTCCTCACGAATCTGATTCTCAACGCCGTGCAGGCAATTCGCGGGGATGGGGTGGTCACGGTCCGGTCCGGCACGGACGGGCCGTGGTGTACGATCGAAGTGGAGGACACCGGCTGCGGGATTCCGCCCGACGTGCTGCCGAAGATTTTCGATCCGTTCTTCACGACCAAAGGCCAGGGCGAGGGAACGGGTCTGGGGCTTTCCGTCAGCCTCGGTATCGTCGAACGGCATGGCGGGCAGATTGCGGTCAAGAGCCAGGTCGGAGAGGGGACCACGTTCACCGTCAGGTTTCCCGCGATGAACGTCCGGTCGCTGGCCGGCAAGGAGGCCTGAGACGATGCTGCAGCCGAATGTTCTGATCATCGACGACGAGCCCCTCATGCGGATCTCGATCGCCGACGCCCTGAAAGACGAGGGCTGCCAGGTCAAAGTCGCCGCGACCGGCCTGGAGGGGATGGACCTCATCAAAAAGGAGCCGTTCGAAATCGTCATCTCTGACCTTCGGCTCCCCGGCATGGACGGGCTCCAGATCCTGCAGACCTGCAAAGAGGTGTCGCCCAAGACCGGTGTGATTGTGATTACCGCACACGGCTCTGTCGAGACCGCGGTCGGGGCGATGAAAATGGGGGCGTATGACTACATCACCAAGCCCTTCTCGATGGACGAACTCCTCCTGATCGTGAACCGTCTCCTGAAAGTATTGGAACTGGAGGACGAGAACCGGTCGTTGCGGGAGGAACTGGAGGGCCGCTTCAGCTTCAAGGGTCTGCTCGGCAAGAACGACAAGATGCGTGAGGTGCTGGAGAAGATCAAGCTGGTGGCGCCCACCGACTCGACGGTGCTGATTCTCGGCGAGAGCGGCACGGGCAAGGAACTGGTGGCCAACGCGATTCACCACAACAGCCCGCGCCAGGACGGAGCCTTCATCAAGGTGAGCTGTGCCGCGCTGCCGGAGACCTTGCTGGAGACCGAGCTGTTCGGGCATGAGCGGGGCGCCTTCACGGGGGCGCTCCGGCAGCGGAAAGGGCGATTTGAGCTGGCGCACCAGGGCACGATCTTTCTGGACGAGATCGGCGAGGTTTCGCCCCTGGTGCAGGTCAAGCTGCTGCGTGTGTTACAGGAGCGACAGTTCGAGCGCGTCGGCGGCAACCAGACGATCGAGGTGGACGTGCGGGTGATCTGCGCGACACAGCGGGATTTGAAAAAAGAGGTTCAGGCGGGGCGGTTCCGTGAAGATCTCTACTATCGGCTGAGCGTGGTCCCGGTCTACCTGCCCCCGTTGCGGGAGAGGAAGGAAGATGTGCTCGTCCTGGCCGACCACTTCCTGGGGAGTTTTGCGCTGCGGACGGGCAAGCAGATCAAGGCGTTCTCTCAGCGGGCCAAGGAACTGCTCATCCGGTATTCGTTCCCCGGAAACGTCCGCGAGCTGGAGAACACAGTCGAGCGGGCCGTGACGTTGAATCATGACGGGAAGGAAATTGAGCCCTGGAATCTCTGTGGGTTCCCGGCCTGTCCCTACCTCGGGGGACCGCCCCAGCCTAATTGCGGGTTTTGCAGCGAAGGGGTGCCGATGGCCGAGAAGAAGGCGGGAGCAGTGGATCGGCTGGATACCGCCCGCGAACAGTTTGAGCGGCAGCACATTGTCAAAGCGCTGGAGCGGACGAAGGACAACAAAACCGAGGCCGCGAAACTGCTGGGCCTCTCGCGCAAAGCCCTCTGGGAGAAATGTAAGCGCTACGGGATTACGAAAGACACGAACGGGCAGGAGGAGAAGGCTGAGTAGCCTTGACAGGCCCGGATGGGTGGCATAGCCTTGGCCTGTCGGGTGACGGTGGGACCACAACTGGGGGCAGGTCAACGCGACGTCGAATGATCCTTGTCCTTCTCTTTGCACTCGGGTTCGTGTTTCCCGGGCCTGCGCCTGTTCAGGCAGTTGAGCGCAGCTCGGCGGTGCAGTCGCCGGAGCAATCCCCGAACCCTTCCCAGGCGTACCTCTCCATCACGCCCCGCATGACCAAAAAAGAAGTCCATCAAGTGATGGGCAAGCCGTCCCGGTCAACCGATACGCTCTGGATCTATACCTATGAAGACGGGACGACCGTGGAGGTCATCTTTTCGAAGCAGCGGCGCGTGACGCAGGTTGTCAATTATAAGAGGCAGCCGAAGCGGTGATGCGGGTCAGTTGGCCGTTTTCAGATCGAGAAGGAGAAGCGAGATGACGCTCTGTCCCATCGCCCTGGCAGTCGGTTGCAAGAAATGTCCGGCGTTCACAGCCTGTCCCCTGAAAGGCGTCATTGGGGATTACAAGAAGCCGGAAGAAACGCACACGAAGCCGCACGCCGACAAACGCGGCTAGACGGCCTTCGGGATCTCGCCGCCTTCCCAGAGCCTGACGGTGCGGTCGACGCCGCCGCTGACGAGTCGGCGGCCGTCCGGGGAAAAGGCAATCGAGCGCACGGGTTCCTTGTGGCCCTTGATGGTGCGGATCGGCCGGCCGGTGGCGGCCTCCCACAATTTGATCGTGGTGTCGTCCGAGCACGAGGCCACGATCTTGCCGTCCGGCGAATAGGTCACGGCGCGTACCCACCCCGAATGCGCTTTCACGGTCCGCAAGAGCTTTCCGCTCGGCACCTCCCAGTACTTCATGGTGGTGTCACGGCTGCCGCTGACCAGCGAGTTTCCATCCGGAGAGAAGGCGATGCCACCGATCCAGTTCTCAAAGGCCGTCTCCCATCCGGCCTGTTCTTCGAACCATTGGCCGCGCCGTTCGATTGTGCCGTCCATGGGGTCTGATTTATGTCCTTCGAGTGAACAGAGCGCCTGGCCGCTGGGCAGGACTTCGAAGAGGGTCATGCCGCCGATGTCGTTCCCGCTGGCCAGGAGACGGCCGTCGGGAGAGAACACGGTGCAGATGTTCCAATGTTGGTCATAGACGTCCTGGGGCAGGAGCGACAGGAGCTCCGTGGCTGTGCCGACCTCCCAGATTTTGATGTCCCGATTCTCGTTCCCGCGCGCCAGCATGAGCCCGTCGGGTGAGAACGAGAGGGAGTGGATGGCGTGATCATAGCGCCCGAACAGCATCCGGATAAATTCGCCGGTTTTGGGGTTCCAGAGGCGGATCGTCCGGTCGGTCGAGCCGCTGGCGAGCATGTGCCCGTCCGGCGAGAAGGTAAGGCAGTGAATGGTGTCGGTATGACCCCGCAGGATTCTGACCATGCGGCCCGTCTCGACCTCCCAGATTCGGATCGAGTGGTCGACGCTGCCGCTGGCCACCAGCGTGCCATCGGGGTGATACGCCACGGCCCAGACTGGATCGTGGTGCCCACGAAAAATTCGTGTCTCACGGGCTCCCGCTCGCCAGTGCGCGTGGCAATCCACGATGTTGATCGGTGGAGCGCCGGGCATGCCGGGTGGAAGGATCGGCGGGGGAGGCATATAACCGGGTGACGCTGTGCTGTCGGCCATCAGATTGTCCTCAGTAAAACGTCAGGGTCATGCGCCTTGCAAAAGAACGGGACCGCTCCCTATAATGAAGAGGTATTCTTCAATACGTTGAAACTATAGCGGACGCTAAAAAGGGAAGTCAAGGAGGCCTGTCATGGAATTGCGGTTTCAGCCGGCCCTCATCCAGGAGGTCGTTGACGCGTTCATCGAGAAGACTGAACGGGAAGGTGATCCGACCTTCTATAAGGAATTCCATGAGATGGCCGATCCCATCTACGAGAACTTCCCCCTGGACGACCGGGAGCCGGAGTTTCATAAGCTGTACCAGTACCTGTTCGGGCACTGGGGGTTTGCCGATATCATAGATCAGGCGTTCAATGAATTTCCTGACCTGAGGGAGCGAATCGGGATCGTACTGGTCCGGGGCGTGCTCAAGGAGGGCCAGGAATCGGTCGACGTTCTGCGGAAGTGGGGCACCGTCGAAGAGGATCTGGCCAAGACGTTCGAGGCCAAGGGACAGAAGGGTGTTGGGATCAAGCTCCTGCCCCGGCGGTTCTATGACCCCGCGTTAGCCCGGTATTGCCGTCACGAGCTGATCCATATCAAGGACATGCTCGATCCGGCCTTTCTCTACGACCCGGACATCAAGGTCGGGAACACGCCCGGCGAAGAAGGCCTCATTCTGGCCCGGTATCGGGTCCTCTGGTGTCTCTGGATCGACAACCGGTTGGGGCTGTGGGGCAAAGAGCCGGTATTTTCCAAGGAACAGCGATTTCGGGAATTCTCCACATGGTACCGGAAAATTCCCGGGAAGCAGCTCGTGGCCGTTTTTGAAGGGCTGTGGGCGACCGAATTCTTTACCCATCCCGAACTGATCGAACTGGCGACGGATACGCTCAAGGTGATGGACCGGGCGATCGAAGTCGAAGGAGCCGAGGTTCCGGAACGCAAGAAGGTCATGCTCATGCCGGGCTTCCCCTGTCCGCTCTGTGGGTTTCCCACCTATAATTGGGTGGAAAATCTCGAGCAGGACGTGGAGCCGGAAGTCCTGGACTTCATCCGTGAAAACCACCCTGGATGGGATCCTGAATACGGTGGGTGTGACCGGTGCATCGAGGTGTACAAGCTGCGGGCCGCCGGCGTCCACGGAGATTAGCGAGCGCGATGGCGGAAGAGTTCGACAAGGAACGGCGGGAGTTTCTCAAGCAGTCCGTGCTGTCGGTCGGCAAGACCGTCTATGAGTACTATGAGCAGCAGAAGGATGCCCCCTCGGCCGAGGTCGTCCCCGCGGCGTCTCCGGTCAAAGTCAGAGTGGATTGGCTCCGGCCTCCCGGCGCCGTCGAAGAGGAGCTTTTTCTCGACCGCTGCACGAAATGCGGGGATTGTCTCCCTGCCTGCCCGTACGGGAGCATCAAGAAGGACCAGGCGAACGGCTATCCGGTTCTCTTTGCCAATGAATCCGCGTGCCACCTCTGCGACGATTTTCCCTGCATTGCAGCCTGCGAGACGGAGGCGCTTCTCCCGGTAGAGGACCGGACCGAGGTTCGCATGGGAATGGCCGTTGTCAGCCGAACCGATTGCATGGGTGATCAGGGGTGCAGATTTTGTCTTGCCAAATGTCCGGTTGGGGCACTTTCAGTTGATTTTATAGACGCTTACCCAGTCGTCGATCATGAAAAATGTGTGGGGTGCGGGATCTGTGAGCAGGTGTGTTCGGGGGTGAATGACCGCATCGCGATCAAGGCGATTTCGGGTCGTTTTGCGGCCACAAAAAGCCCTTGACAACCTAGTCTCGTTTTCATATTCTTACCGGGCTCAAAGCTAAGGAGGCGATGAGCAATGGCAATACAGGCAGTTTCTAGCAATCCGACAGGGAAGATGGGGTTGGCCGACGCTCCCGTCGTCGAACTGGCCCTGTCCCGCAGCAAGTTCTACCTGCTGCTGTCTTGGGGGTTTCTCTTCCCCGAAGAAGACGAATTCTACAACTACCTGCAGGACGGCGAGTTTGTGGAAGATGGGTTCGCGGCCGTCGAATCGCTGGAAAAAAGTCTTGATGCGACGAAAGCGGATCCCGCCGTGCGTGAGTTGGTAGTTCAGATCAGAAGGCTCATTGAAAAGATCAGCGAGTGGGAGGAGCAGAACTTCAAAACCTGGGAGTTCAGCGACCTGCAGGACGAACACCGGCGGGTGTTCTCCAACGTGATCAGCCTGGACGCCCCTCCATACGAAACCCTGTTTGGCAATGAGCATGTCTTTCAACAGTCCCATACCATGGGTGACATCGCAGGGTATTACAAGGCGTTCGGACTGGAGTTGGCCGAGGTCGTCCATGAGCGGCTCGACCACCTCAGCGTGGAGTTTGAGTTCCTCCATTTCCTGACCTATAAAGAGTCGTATGCGTTGTGCCACGATGGGGACGCGAAACTCCAGATCGTGACGGAGGCGGAAAAGAAATTTGTTCGCGATCACGTCGGACGGTGGGCGCCCCTGTTTGCCGATATGGCGTCCAAGAAGGCTCAGCGGGGTTTCTTCCACTACCTCTGCGAACTCTGCAAAGCCTATCTCAAGTTCGAATGCGCCTACCTTGGCGTGAAGCCCCAGCCGTACAAGGAAACCGACTACAAGCCGGCGACGTTCAATCCCCCTGAAGGCGCAACGTTTGAATGCGGAGCGCAGGACCTCGGCAATGAGTTGACCGTGCTCCTGGACGAAGTCGGGGGTCGTTCTCAAATGGAAGGCACGGGCAGCGAGGGGGGCGAAGATTCGCAGAAAGCCGGTCATGCATAGCGGGGGAGAGCCGGCCATCGTGAAGGAAGAACTTGATGGAGTGTTTGATCTTAGCGTACAGGGCGTTTTAAGGTTAATTTTTTAGAGAGGAGGGGCTATCGCTATGGAAATCATTCACACGAGGAACAGGGCCGTCGTATGGGGGGTGCTCTTGAGCGCCCTCGTCGTCGGCGTGGTCCTGACGCTGGGACAGGTCCCCTTGGCTGTCAGCCAGCCGGTCGCCATTCAGGCCAAGGTGATCAAGGGCGCGATTCCGATGGACGGAGCGAATCCGAGTTGGGAGAACGTCCCGGGTGTTATCGTGCCGCTCAGCGGACAGACGATCACCACGCCGATGCATCCCAACATCGCCGTCAAATCGGTCTTTGTGAAGGCGGTCACGAACGGCAAGGAAATCGGGATTCGCATGGATTGGGGCGATCAGTCCAAGAACGACACCACCATCGGGCCTCAACACTTCCGTGACCAGTCGGCCATTCAATTTCCTGTGAATACCAGCGGGGCCCCGCCGTTCCAGTGCATGGGCCAGTCCGGTGGCACGGTCAACATCTGGCGGTGGAACGCCGAATGGCAGAAGGATCTCGGCAAGGACAGCGCCGGAATCTGGGATGTGGATAATGAATATCCCGCCATTTTCTGGGACTACTACTACGAAGAGCCGGCCGGCGGCGTGACCTATATGGATCGCATTGGGCGGAGCCTTGGCCCGTTCAATACCGGTATCTGGTCGGGTAACATCCTGTCCGATCCGGAAATGCGGGTCGGGTCGGTCGAGGATCTCAATGCGAACGGGTTCAGCACTCTGACGACCCAGGCCCATCAGGATGTGGTCGGGAACGGCCTCTGGGAGCATTCAGGTGCGATCAAGGGTGGC
>JAUSHW010000129.1 GCA_030648395.1 Nitrospirales bacterium
TCGAACGACATCAGACTGACGGTGCCGGTTTGCGGATTCTCCAGGTCCCCCAGGACCTGGCCGGCCAGATCATCATCCACGAATGACGGGTTGCTGAACGTGATCAGCGCGCCCTGAATCTCCCCCTTACAATCTCCGCGCAGTAGAAATTCCACCGGGCCGATCGCCGCGAAGGTGATCCGGCCGACGACCCGCCCCGGCGTGCGGTTGTCCAGGAAGCCCTCCTTGACCCACCGGCCGCTGCTGAACTTCTGCGCCACCGGCCATCAATCGGGGCTCAGCTGCCACTCGTCCTTCTCGATCCAGACCCACTTGCCCGTTTCGAGCTTCTTGACATCTTCCTTCTCGAACAGCTTCATGTACCGCGCGATACGGTCCGGATCTTCGATCCGCTCCTCCTGCATCATTCCGTTCGGCAGCTTAAACTTTCTCAATAGCAACGGCATGTCCTTCGAACCTCCCTCTCACAGGTTATTGCCTTGGTAATTCCAGACGTTGCACAGTACAAAACGGCCACCGCCGGTGTCAAGCCGACCATCTGGATTTGCGGCCCTCTCCGCTTTATAATACGCGCATATCACCGGCCAAAATGAGAGGACTCTAGCCATGCCGCTGTACGAATATCATTGCGAGGGATGCGGGAAGGATTTCGAGGAACAGCAGTCGCTGAACTTCAACGCGGCCGATACCGAGTGCCCCCATTGCATGAAGCAGAAAGCCACCCGGAAAATTTCGGCGGTGACCATGTCCATCAAGGGTGCCACCCGGAAGCCCCGAAGCTCCGATATCAGGGCCGAGGCCGGCATAAGAAAGGCGGAAGAGGTGCTGAGTCGAATCCCGCCGGCGTTCGGTAAACGCGGCGAAGCGCCTGATCTTGAGTAGCCCTGGCGGTATGGTATGATGAAGCGTTCTGCCTGCCTAACCTGGAGGACCACCATGAAGACGACCGCGGCGACGCTGATCATGATCTTCGGGGCTGCCCTTGGATTTCTCCCTCTCGCCTCCGCCGACGTCGTCATCCCGGGCATGGGCTCCGGCGCCTATGACGTGCCCTCCGTGGGAGGGCCCGGTGACGCGGTCGATAAAGCGCCGGTCTGCGACAACCGCGCGCGCCCCAAGATCACGAAGGTCACACCCGATACCCTGAAGCCCGGGGACAAGGTCACCATCCAGGGCGAAAACTTCGGCAAGAAGGAATGCTTCCACGGCGTCTTCTTCGGATCGGGCGGGGCGTCGGGAGCCGCCACGTCGTACCAGCTCGTCAACGAGACGACCATCGAGGCGACCGTCCCGGACGTCAAGATCGGCCTCGGCAAGCTCAACGTGGTCACGAGCGGAGGCAGCGCACAAGCCATCATCCTGCTCCAGGCGAAATAACACCCTCGTTTCCGGCACGTTCTCCGTCCCTCCCGCTCGACTTGCGCAAGCCCCTGTGCTACCCTGCGCACTCTTTTCAAAGGCCATCACCTCAACCGGTTCCACAGGTATGTTGAAGAGAATTCTCATTGCCAACCGCGGTGAAATCGCCATGCGCATCATCCGCGCCTGCCGGGAGCTCGGCATCCGGACGGTCGGGGTCTACGCAGAGTGCGACGCGACCGCCATTTACGTGAAGAAGGCCGATTCGTCGCATCTCATCGGGCCGGGACCGGTCCAGGGCTACCTCGACATGCAGGGGCTCGTGGACCTCGCCAAACGGACCGGCGCCGACGGCATTCATCCGGGATACGGCTTCCTCTCCGAGAACTCGGAATTTGCCAGCCTCTGCGAGGCGTCCGGCATCACCTTCATCGGGCCGTCTCCCCAGGCCATCCACTTGATGGGCAACAAAGTGCAGGCCCGCGAGATTGCGAAGAAGGCCGGCGTGCCGATCGTGCCCGGCACCGACCGGGGCGTGTCGAACCCCACGGAGGCCCTGAGCTTCGCCGCGCACTCCGGCTACCCTCTGATGGTCAAGGCCTCCATGGGCGGAGGCGGGCGCGGCCTGCACGTCGTCCGCAACGACCAGGAACTGATCACCCAGATGGAGGCGGCCCGCCGGGAGGCCCTCTCCTCGTTCGGCAGCGGCGAGATCTTCCTGGAGAAATACATCGAGCGCCCGCACCACATCGAATTTCAGATCCTGGCCGACAAGCACGGCCACATCATCCATCTCGGCGAGCGCGACTGCTCGATCCAGCGCCGCCACCAAAAAATAATCGAGGTCGCCCCCTCGCTGGTGCTGGACAAAGACCTGCGGGACAGGATGGGAGAGGCCGCCATCGCCGTGGCCAAAGCGGTGAACTACGACAACGCCGGCACCGTGGAGTTTCTGCTCGACCAGAACCGCAACTTCTACTTCATCGAGATGAACACCCGCATCCAGGTGGAGCACACCATCACCGAACAGATCACGGGCATCGACCTCGTGCGGTCGCAGATTCAGAGCGCCGCGGGACAACCCCTGGAAGTCACCCAGGAGGACGTGACGCTCCAGGGCCACGCGATCCAATGCCGGATCAACGCCGAGGACCCCCGCAACAACTTCCGTCCCTGCACCGGCACCGTGACGGCCTATTACTCGCCGGGCGGCATCGGTGTCCGCATCGACGGCGCGGTCTATAAGGACTACACCGTCCCGCCCTATTACGACGCCCTCCTGGCCAAGCTGGTCGTACGGGGCCGGACCTGGGAAGAGACGGTCAGCCGCGCCCACCGCTCGCTGGAGGAATTCGTGCTGCGGGGGGTCAAGAACACCATCCCTTTCATGATGCGGATCATGGAGGACCCCGATTTTCAGGCGGGTGTGTTCGACACCAGCTATCTGGAAACACACCCGGAGCTGTTCAACTACGCCGATCGCACCGACCCGGAGGACCTGGTCGTCGCCATCTCCGCGGCCATCGTGGCCTACGAAGGACTGTAAGCGTGAAGAAGCCTCTAAAAAAAACCAAGGCGGCGGCCCCGGCACGCGGTCCCGCCGTCAAGACGAGTAAGACCGCTCGCCCGGCTCCCTTTGAATTCGAAGCCGCGCCGGCCCGGCAGGTCCTGCTCACGGACGTGGCCCTGCGCGACGGACACCAGTCGCTGCTGGCCACGCGCATGCGGACCGAGGACATGCTCGAGGTCGCCGACCGGTTGGATGCGGTCGGGTTCTGGTCGCTGGAGGTCTGGGGCGGCGCCACCTTCGACACGTGCCTGCGGTTCCTCAGGGAAGATCCCTGGGAACGCCTTCGCGCGCTCAAGCGCGTGATGCCCCGCACGCGCCTCCAGATGCTCCTGCGCGGCCAGAACCTGGTCGGCTACCGCCACTATCCCGACGATGTGGTGGGCGCCTTCGTCGAGCGGGCGGCGGCCAACGGCGTGGACGTCTTCCGCGTCTTTGACGCCCTGAACGACATCCGCAACATGGAAGCGCCCATCGCCGCCGTCAGGCGGGTGGACAAGCACGTCGAGGCCTCGATCTGCTACACCACCAGCCCGGTCCACAGCCTGGACCGGTTCATCGAGCTGGCGAAGCGCCTGGAGGACCTCGGCACCGACACCCTCTGCATCAAAGACATGGCGGGACTGCTGGCGCCGATGGACGCCTACCAGCTCGTCAAGGGCCTCAAGGCGGCCGTCCGTGTGCCGATTCACCTGCACAGCCACTACACGTCGGGCATGGCCTCGACCAGCGCCCTGATGGCGATTCTCGGCGGCCTCGACATGCTGGACACGGCGCTCTCGCCGCTGTCCGGCGGCACCTCGCACCCGCCGACCGAGTCGTTCATCGCCATGCTCCGCGGAACGCCGTACGACACGCGCCTCGACCTTAAGACGCTCCCGCCGATTGCCGAGATCCTTCGCAACACTCGGAAGAAGTATCACCAGTTCGAGAGCGATTTCGCCGGCGTCGACTCCGAGATTCTGATCTCGCAAATTCCCGGCGGCATGCTGTCGAACCTGGCCGCGCAGCTCGCCGAGCAGAACGCCCTGGACAAGATCAAGGCCGTACTGGATGAGGTCCCGCGCGTGCGCAAGGACTTCGGCTACCCGCCGCTGGTGACGCCGACGAGCCAGATCGTCGGATCGCAGGCCACGCTGAACGTGCTCACCGGCGAGCGGTACAAGGTCGTCACCACGGAGACGCGCAACTATCTCAAGGGGCTCTACGGCACCCCGCCCGGCACCGTGGACAGCACCATTAGAAAGCGCGCGCTCGGGGACGAAGGCGTGATTGCTGGGCGCCCCGCCGATCTACTGGAACCGGAACTGCCGAAGGCTGCCCGTGAAATCGCGGACAAGACACACAACCCGGACGACATCCTGTCCTACGCGCTGTTCCCGAATGTCGCGGCCGACTTCTTCGCCGAACGCACGCGAGGCGAGCTCAAGCCGGAGCCGCTGGCGCCCCTGCCGACCAAGGGTCCTGTCGTCGCCCATGAATTGAAGCTGGCGCCGCTGGAATTCAACATCACGGTCCATGGCGAGAGCTACCACATCAAGGTGACGGGCTCGGGACGGAAGGCCGACGGCAAGAAGCCCTACTTCATCAAGGTCAACGACCGGCTGGAGGAAGTCCACCTGGAACCACTGGTCGAGGTGCTGACCGGCGCGCCGGAAGCACCGGAGGTCGGCGGCGCCAAAACGCCCAAGCGTCCGAGGCCCAAAGGACCCGGTGACGTGGCCACTGCCATGCCTGGGAAAATCATCAAGGTCCTGGTCAAACAGGGCCAGGCCGTCAAGAAAGGCGACCTCCTGCTCATCGTCGAGGCCATGAAGATGGAGAGCCAGGTGCTGGCACCGATCGCCGGAACCGTGAAGACGCTCCACGTCGCGGAAGGCGATGACGTGAAGACCGACGAAACGCTCGTGATTATCGAGTAGGGGCACGATTTATCGTGCCAGACTTGGGCGCAATGAATTGCGCCCCTACCGCATTTGTGAAACCGTTTGACCGCCACCCGCCCCGGTTCATCAGCGTCAACCAGCATCGCACCGCGTACATCCGCCACGGCCAGGGCCCGCCGCTCGTCCTGCTCCACGGCTATGCCGGGGCCATCTGGAACTGGGAGCACCAGATCGAACCCCTCGGCCGGCGCTTCACTCTTTTCATCCCGGACCTGATCGGCCAGGGCCTCTCCGACAAGCCCCGCATCGCCTATACACCGGCCTTCTACGTGGAATGGGTCCGGGGCTTCCTCGACGCCGTCGGCGTCAGGCGCGCCGCCATCGCCGGGCATTCCATGGGCGCGGGTCTCGCCCTGAGCCTGGCGTTGACCCACCCCGACCACGTGGACCGGCTCGTTCTGATTTCAGGGTTCCCGCGAGGGCTGCTCGATCACCTCAAGAACAGTCAACTGAGACGTCTGCATCAGTTTGGCTCCGAGTGGCTCTTTGGGCTCGGCTATCGCCTCCTGGGCCGGCGAATCTTCCGTAAGCTTCTCGGCGGCCTGGTGTGGGATCGCAGCCTTGTCACGCCGGCGGTGATCGAGCGTGCCTACCGACTCAGAAAAGATTGCGGGAAGGCCCGGCCGCTCTGGTCGTCACTCGCACACGTCTCCGACTGGGAACATGACTATGCGCCGCGGCTGGGCTCGGTGCGATGTCCGGTCCAGATCATCTGGGGACAGCAGGACCGCTTCATTTCCCTCGCCGCAGGCGAAGACCTCCACCGGACGATCCCCGGCTCCCGCCTGGCCGTCCTCCCCGACACCGGCCACCTCCCCATGTGGGAGCGCCCCGCCGACGTCAACCGGCTCATCACCGATTTTCTTACACCCCCCCTTCCTTGACCTTTACCCGACCATGAGACTATAAAATTGGCGTTTCTCATTCCTTACCTTTAGGAGGCCCCGCTATGATTCTCAGGCAGTCCACTTCTCTATTCCGTTCAACTCTGGCTCTGGCCGGAGCCGGCTTCCTTCTGAGCGGCTGCGCTTCGGGCAGCTTCATGTACAAAGATATGCCGGTGTCCAGGACCAGCGGAACGGCCGGCACCGGCAACACCGTCACCTTCAAAGGCGCGCCCCTCAAGCTCGACGGCACCCCCGTCAAAGTCGGCGACACCATCCGCGACGCCAAACTGGCCACTACCGACCTCAAGCTCGTCAGCCTCACGGATAGCAAGGGTAAGGTCCGAATCATCAGCATTGTCCCCTCGCTCGACACCCCGGTCTGCGAGCAGCAGACGCACTACCTGAGCGAGAAAAACGCCAACCTCGACCGGGACCTTCAGCTCATCACCGTGAGCGTGGACACCCCCTTCGCCCAGAAACGGTTCGCTCAAGAGGCAAAGATCGACAACGTCACGTTCCTGTCGGATTATCGCGGCGGGGACTTCGGGCGGGCGCACGGCCTGCTGGTCCCCGACATCCATGTGCTGGCCCGGACCGTGATGGTCGTGGACAAGGACAACGTCATCCGGTACATGCAGGTCGTGCC
>JAUSHW010000081.1 GCA_030648395.1 Nitrospirales bacterium
GAACTCTCGGGGGTCTTTCGTGGTGGACTTGGACTTCTCGAATTTCTTGAGGTAGTCGCGTGGAGTAGCAGTGAGGCCGAGCTTGTAGCCAATGAAGTAGTCAAAGATGGCGCGGGCGTTGCCGCCGATGGAGCGGTGTGCTTCGTCAGAAATGACGAGATCGAAGTCCGTGGGCGAAAAGAGCTGCTGGTATTTGTTGTTGAAGAGCAGTGATTGGACGGTAGTGACTACGATTTCGGCTTTGCGCCAATCGTCTCGGTTCTCTTTGTAAATGACGGTCTTATAGTCGTTCGCGAGAACCTTCTTGAATGCCTTCAGGGCTTGGTCTTCGAGTTCTAAACGATCCACGAGGAAGAGGACACGCTGGGCGTTCCCGGTGCGGAGGAAGAGCTTGGCGACGGCGGCGGCGGCGAGCGTCTTTCCTGTGCCAGTTGCCATCTCGAAGAGGAAGCGGTCGAACCCATTCGCGACGGCAGCCTGGAGGGCGTAGATGGCTTTCTTTTGGTAGAGCCGGAGGAATCGGAGTCCGTTCGCGTCAATGAAGCGAGAGCGTTCTGCTTCGTTTTTCCAGGCTGCTTCGGAGGCGTAGCTGGGGCGTTGGGTGAGGACGATGTAGTCGTCGTTAATGGCTTCCTCGACGAGGCGCTTGGGGTTGGGGACAGTTTTTTGATAGCCAGTGACAGACCCGGGCGTCGGAAAAGAAATGATCAGGTAGGGGTTGCCGCGTTCGAGGTCCCAGAAGTAATGAAGATTGCCGTTGGAGAGGATGACAAAGCGGCAATTCTGTGAGCGCGCATATTTCCGCGCCTGCTCCTTTCCTACAAGCGGGCTTTTGTCTTCGGCCTTGGCTTCAAGGACGATGAACGGAAAGCCCTTCTCGTTGAGGAGGAGGAAGTCGATGAAGCCTTTCTGGACCTTCTCAAAGTTTTCGCCGAGGGCGTCGATGTCCTGCGTTTTGAGCGTGACGCTGGGTTCGAGTTGGATGTTGGCCGGGGCACTGCCGTCTGCGAAGAAGCGCCAGCCTGCGGCTTCGAGCAGCTTATTGATTTTGATGCGAGCGGCGGCCTCTTTCATTGGTTGCAGTCTTTCATGTGGGCAAAGTTGGTGCAGCCCGCTGGCGGCAGCCGCTCCTCCCCCCTCAAAACAAAAATCCGTCCGCGAGTATAGCCCCGCTCTTATGAATTGTCACGGAAGGCAGGGGGCAGATAGGCGCGAAAATGGTGCCGGCCCCCTCGTCACGCGTCGCTACTCCGCCCAGACAGACTCAGGAGAACCAAGGATGGGGGGCTTCTCAAGGAACCGGATGACTTGACGGGTTTACTGAAGGCCCTGTATAACGTGCAGTGTTCTCCATAGTTGCACGTCTTCCCGGCACGCCACGCGCCCGTAGCTCAATGGATAGAGCATCTGACTACGGATCAGAAGGTTGGGGGTTCAAGTCCCTCCGGGCGCACCATTTTTGAATCATGCAATTGCCGGCCGGCATCCCGAAGATCAGGGCCAGACTGGCCGGTGCCCGCGCGGTCACGGTCCTGACGGGAGCGGGCATCTCGGCGGACAGCGGCGTGCCGACATTCCGTGGCGCCGAGGGGCTCTGGCGGGACCACCGGGCCGAAGAGCTGGCGACGCCGGAGGCCTTCGCGCGCAATCCCCGTCTCGTCTGGGAATGGTACAACTGGCGGCGTGAGCTCATCGCCACCAAAATCCCCAACGCGGCTCATCATGCGCTGGTTGAGTTGGAACAGCGGATCGAGCGTTTCTGGCTGATTACGCAAAACGTGGACGGGTTGCATCCCGCCGCCGGCTCCCGAAAGCTCTCCGAGATTCACGGCAACATCTGGAAGGTCCGATGCACGCAATGCCGGCAGGTTCAGGAGAACCGGGCCGTGCCGATCCCGATGCTCCCCCTCTGCCCCGCGTGCGACGGGCTGCTGCGCCCGCATATCGTCTGGTTCGGGGAATCGCTCGACCCGGACGACCTCGACCGAAGCATGGCCGCCGTCAGCTCATGCGAGGTGCTGCTGATCATCGGCACATCGGGCGTCGTCTATCCGGCGGCGTCCTTTGCCGCGCTCGCCAGGCAGGCCGGCGCATTCGTCGCGGAGATCAACCTGGATCCCGCCCCGAACCCGCAGATCGTCGATCTCACAATCGGAGGCCGCGCCGCAGAAGTCGTGCCTGCACTGCTCTAGGAGCACGGTTCACCGGTCCCTACTTGAACACCTGCGGGAATTCGGGCTAGGGTATCAAGAGGGGGCGATCATGCGGCACCAGATCCTGAGACGGGCGATCCTGCAGTTGCTCTACCAACGCGCCGTGGAAGCGCCGCCGTCGCTGATCGCCGGCGTCGAAACCCGCGAGATCGTCCTCCAGCTGGACATCACCGTCCAGGAATTCGCCTTCAACGCGCTCTACCTGGACGGGAAGGGCTTGATCACCAACGACCGGTCCAGCCACGTCGGGGACCTCCAGTTCAACGCGATCATGATCACGCCGGCCGGCATCGACGTGATCGAAAATCCCGATCACATGGAGCGCATGATTCCCCTCACGCGGCACGCGGGCACGCGCAATCGCCGGCTCAAATCATAATTCGGAGGGGGGGCTTAAGACGGGCTGGGCTGGCTCGACTGGAGGCCCTTGCGCACCAGGAACACCGCGATCACCAGGGCGACAATCACCAGCACGTTGACGCCCACATCCAGAAGATACCGGTGAAACAATTCCGTCGTGAGAGCCTCCGCATAGGCGGCCTCCGCCCCGGTGGTCAGGATACGCCGCGTGGACGCGATGATGCAGATGTACAGAAAGGGCTCAAGCGTGATGATGTGGGTTTTGAGGAAGTTGATGATGGTCCGAAACAGTTCCAGCAGAATGATGACCAGCAGCAGGTCATGGAGCAGGGACAGCACCGCCGGCAGGACGCCTGAAGAGGCCTTCAGCAGAAAGGCATACCAGGAATGGACAAAGACCACCATGCCCAGAACCAGGAAACTGAACCCGACCGTGATGTAGCCCATCCCGTCAAGGGTTTCCATCCATCGGATCCAGAGATTCTCGCGGGGTCCGTTCTCCATACGTGAGCTGAGCCTAGCATAGTCCACCTAAGTGGTCAACCACCGCTGTCGGGCTCCCGGCATTGTCGCCCGGCGCTTCCCTGTGTTAGCCTGCCTGCCGGTATGATCAACCGCATGCCCGAAAAACTCGGCCGCCCATGCAGAGTCTCGCCCGTCATCGCGGGATTGGTCTGCGCCGTCTGGTTCGTGAGCACGATGCCTATCAGTGAAATCTCCGCGACTGAATTCCGCCCGGCCCTGCCCGGCTACCAGTTCCGATTCCCGCACGACCATGGCACCCATAACGATTTCCAGACCGAATGGTGGTACTACACCGGCCACCTGCGGGCTGAAGACGGCAAGACGTTCGGTTTTCAACTCACGTTCTTCCGGCGTGCCGCCGCCCCCGAGTCCGCGGCACGCAATCCTTCGCGCTGGGCGATCCGTCATCTCTACTTCGCCCATTTTGCGCTCACGGACGAAAAGGGACGCCGGTTCCACTTTACGGAGAAGATCTCCCGCGCAGGCATCGGCAAGGCCGGCGCCGAAGCAGGCCGCCTGGGCGTTTGGATCGATGAGTGGCGCGTCCAGGCCGATGGCGACGCGCACGTCCTCCAGGCGCACGCCGAGGGGATCACGCTCCACCTGCGGCTGACACCGGAGAAGCCGCCGGTCATCCACGGCACCGGCGGCATCAGCCGGAAAGGAGCAGGCCCGGGCGAAAGCTCGCATTACTATTCCTTCACCCGAATGCGGACGGACGGCACGCTCCTGCTCGACGGAGCCTCACTGCCTGTCACCGGCGTGAGCTGGATGGATCACGAGTTCGGCAGCAACCAGCTCGGCAGCGAGCAGGTCGGATGGGACTGGTTTTCACTACAGCTCGCCGATTCGACCGAGCTGATGATTTACCAGATACGCCGGCGGGACGGCTCGGTAGAGCCTGTCTCGGGAGGCACATGGATCAGAGCCGACGGCACGGCCGCTTCGCTCGCGCGCGATGACATCGCAATCGACGTGCTCGATCACTGGCTGTCCCCGCAGAGCGGAAGCCGCTATCCTAGCCGATGGCGCATCAGCGTGCCATCGCTCCGCCTGACGGTCGAAGTCGCTCCGACGGTGTCCGGGCAGGAACTGATCACGCGCCGCAGCACGCAGGTCACCTATTGGGAAGGCAGCGTGACCCTCACAGGGGAACGGGAGGGGCGGGCCGTTTCGGGTCTCGGATATGCGGAGCTGACGGGGTATGCTAAATTGAATTGACTGTACCCGGCATGGGGAATTCAGGAGACCGCTCAATGATCGTTTTCATGCGTGCGCTGATGCTTTTCTGTCTTGTGCTGTCGGCCGCCGCCTGCGGCGGCAAGAGCGACACCATCGTGGCCATCGCGCCGCATCCGCGGAATCCCGACATTACCTACGTGGCCACCAACGAATCGCTCTACAAAACCCGCGACGGCGGAGCGACCTGGAACAAAGTGACGACAGACCTGAGCAGCTTCCGCGTCCTCACGCTGGGCGTGGACCCGCACAGCCCCGCAAATGTCCTGGCCGGCACCATGGGCGACGCGGTCTACAAAAGCCCCGACGGCGGCCAGAGCTGGACGCCGCACAACGGAGGCCTGAAAGAACACGTCTCGGTGGTCAACCAGTTCCTGTTCCACCCCAGCAACCCCGATGTCATCTACGTGGCGACGACCGTTGGCGCCTTCCGGACGAAGGACGGCGGCCGGTACTGGGAAGAACGCATGCACGGCATGAAAGAGGTCCACTACGTCGTGACCCTCGCGATGGACGCGAAGAACTCCGACGTGATGTACGCCGGCACGACCGGCGGCGTGTATAAGACCACGGACGGGGCCGCCCATTGGGGAC
>JAUSHW010000093.1 GCA_030648395.1 Nitrospirales bacterium
GAATTGGAGCGTGAGCGGCTGCTGCTCTCTCACGGGAGACGGCTTGCCGAGTTGGTGCAGGCTGCGTATGGGCCGCTCTATGAAGAGGAGCCTTCACTTGTGCAGGGCCTTGGCTCGCTGGCCGGTTTATTGAAGGAGCTGGCGTCCATCGACAAGGAAATGACGGATGAGCGGGACCGGTTTGTGGAGGCCGTGGCGCAGTTGACGGATTTGGCCCAGCGCCTGCGGGCCTATCGGGACAAGCTGGAGTTCGATCCGGGGCGGCTGGACAAGGTGGAAGAGCGGCTGGACCTCATCCACCGGCTCGTCAAGAAGTATGGTGGCTCGCTGGAGGAAGTCATCAAGAGAGGGGAACAGGCGAAGCGGGAGTTGCAAGAACTGGAATCCGGCGATGAGGCGCTGAAGGCGCTTTCAACGCAAGTGACCGATGCGCGCGAGAAGGCGCTCAAACTGGCGCAGGCATTGTCGCGTAAGCGAACGAAGGTGGCGGGTGAATTGGAAAAACGACTGGAGCGCGAACTGAAGGATTTGCGGATGGAACATGCGCGCGTCCGCATTGCGGTGGAACAGGAAACCGGCACAGACGGCCCTCAATTGACGTCAACAGGGAGCGATCGCGTGGAGTTCCTGTTCTCTTCGAACCTGGGCGAGGCGCCTCAATCGCTGGCCAAGATCGCGTCAGGCGGGGAATTGTCGAGGGTGATGCTGGCGATGAAGACGGTCCTGGCCGAGCAGGATCGCGTGCCGGTCCTGGTCTTCGACGAAGTGGACGCGGGCATCGGGGGCGCCGTGTCGGAAGTCGTGGGCAAACGGCTCCGCGAGCTGAGCCGGCACGGGCATCAGGTGTTCTGCGTCACGCATCTTGCGCCCATCGCGGCGCAGGCGCAGCGGCACTTCGTGGTGGCCAAGGCGGCGAAGAGTGGGCGCACGGTGACGCAGGTGGAGCAGTTGGACAAGGCGGGGCGCGTCGAAGAGGTCGCACGCATGCTCGGCGGCGAAAAAATCACCCCCACCATCCGCTCCACCGCCGCCGAGATGCTCAAGCAGAAGTAGCAGAGTTCTATTTCTTCGCCAGTTCTTCCAGCGTCGTCCGCATCTTTTTCAGTTCCTCGCCGTAGCGGGTCCAGTCCTGGTCTTTGAGGGCGGCCTGGGCTTTGTTGAAGTGGTCGAGGGCTTGCTTGGCCAGGGCGGATGGCGCGGACGATCCTGAAAGTGGTGCAGGGGTCAGGGCCGCGGGTGTGGCTTTCGCCGGCGCGGCCTGCTTGCCAGACGGCGCAGCGCTGCTGCCGAAGATGCCTTCCAGCGCCGCTTCGAGATTCGTGTCCATCCGCAGCTGATTCCCATACGCCACGATGACCCGGCGCAGTTCCGGGAGCGCCCCTTCAGACGCCGAGAGGTAGAGCGGCTGGACATACAACAGTGCGTCCTCGATCGGGATCGCCAGCAGGCTGCCGCGGATTGCCTGGGAGCCGCGCTGGCTCCATAGGGTGAGTTGCTGCGAGATGGCCGAGTCCTGATCGATCC
This sequence comes from Nitrospirales bacterium, assembly GCA_030648395.1. Classification (GTDB taxonomy): domain Bacteria; phylum Nitrospirota; class Nitrospiria; order Nitrospirales; family NS-4; genus SCTG01. The sequence continues at coordinate 1,525 of JAUSHW010000093.1, forward strand.
GCGCGTCCACCTGCCGCGGGCCGTAGACGAGCTTCTGCTTTGGGAACAGGTACACGATCAGCTTGCCGTAGTTGGGCGCGTCGGAGCGGGCCGCGAGCCAGGCAGCCATGTTGTCGCGCTTGGCCGGTGTGAAGGGAACCAGGAGGACGAACTCTTCCTTCCGCGCCTCCTTGTGCGTGCCGGTCTTGGGGAGCTTCATGATCGTGTAGTACGGCTCCATGTCCTTGTCCTGCTTCTTCGGGATGTTCCAGAGGTCTTCCTTGTTGTAGAAGATCTGCGGCTCCTGCATGTGGTAGGTGGCGAAGACATGGGACTGGATGGTGAACAGGTCCTGCGGGTACCGCATGTGAGCCTTGAGGTCGTCGGGCATCTGCGACAAGGGTTTGAGGACGCCGGGGAAGATCCGCTGGTAGGCCTGAATCAACGGATCCTTCGGGTCGCTCACGTAGAACTCGATGGAGCCGTCATAGGCGTCCACCGCGGCCTTGACCGAGTTCCTGATGTAGTTCCCCAAGCGGCCGAATGGCTGGGCGTAGGGCATGCGGTCGCTAGTGGTGTAGCCGTCGAGGAGCCACACGAGCCGCCCTTCCTTCGTGATGACGAGGTATGGGTCCTGGTCGAGCGTGAGGTACGGCGCAATCTTCGCGACGCGATCGCGGATGTGTCGGTGGTAGAGAATGCGGGACTCCGGCGTGATGTCGTTCGAGAGGAGAATCTTCAGGCTGCCGAAGTAGGTCGCGAAGACGACCTTGCGCAGAAAGGCCAGGTCCGTCACCCCGCCGCGGCCGCGGTAAGTCGCCGGCACGTTCTTTTCTCCGGAGGGATAATCGAACTCCTCGGCCTTCGTCCGCACGAAGACGTAATCGTTGGGGATCTCACCGTAGTAAATTTCCGGCCGGGTCACCTTGAGGTCGATGATCGAGACGGGGGGAATGTCCTGCAGGAAAAACTCCGGCAGCCCTTCGGGCGAGATGCGATTGACCGGGCCCATGGCCACGCCGTATCCATGGGTGTAGGTGAAGTGCTCGTTGATCCAGATCCGGCTCGTCAGGTTCTTGTAGGACAGCTCGCGCGGCGAGAGCATGACCTGCCGGTATTCCCCGTTGATCACGTACCGGTCGTTGTCCACGTCCACGAAGTCGTAGTAGGTCCGGATCTGCTGGAGCTGGCGGTAGGTGGAGAGCAGGGGGCGGTGGTCCCACAGCCGCACGTTCTTGATCGTCAACTCGTTCCTGGTGAGATCGGCGGCGGTCAGCTCCTGCTCGGCGGGGAACACTTCCTCCTGGATATCGGTGAGGCCGTACGCCAGCCTCGTGAGTGTGATGTTCTGCTCGATATACGGGCGCTCCATCACGCTCTCGTTCGGCACGACCTGGAAGCGATGGACGAATTCCGGGTAGAGCGAGAGCCCGAGGGTTCCAACGGCGAGGGTCAGCCCTCCCAGCAGCAGCGCCGGGCGCCAGGTTCCGCGAAGCGCGAAGACGAGCAACGCGAGCGCCGTGAGGGCGCAGAGGACGACGAGGCCCTGCAGGATCGGCAGGGCCGCGTGGACATCGGCATAGACCGCGCCGAAGACGACACCCCGCCGCGAGTAGAGCAGATCATAGGCGTCGAGGCGGTAGCCCCACGCCTTCACGCCGGCCAGCGCCGCGGCCAGTATTCCCAGGTGCAGGCGGGCGACCTTCTCAATGTGCATGGTGCGCGCGCCGAGCACAATGCCGTGCGTGAGGAAGTAGAGGACACCGGTTCCCACGGCGGTGGCGAGCAGCAGTCCGATGAGCCAGTCCTGGAGGTAGGACAGGAAGGGCAATTCAAAAATGTAGAAGCCCAGATCCTGCCCGAACAGCGGATCGTTCTGTCCGAACGGCACGGCGTTGCGGAAGAGGAGATAGTCTTCCCAGTGGCCGGCGCCCCCGAGGGCCGCGATCAGGGCGAAGACGGCCGCCGCGCCTCCGACCGTCCGGGCCGGCCGGTTTCGCAGCGGCGCGGCGAGCTGAAGCAGCACCAGGCTGTCTACGGTCCCCCAATAACGGGTCGGCTGATGCCGTCCGGCCAGGGACACGGTCGCGAAGAAGACGAGGAAAAAAGCCGCTCCGAAGGCTCCCCCGACCAGGGCTTGGGAGGACAGGAGAGTCGTGAAGACAGACTGGTAACCGACCTCGCCGAACCACAGCCAGTCCACGTAGAGCGCAAGGGAATTGCCCAGCGAGAGGAGCAGAAGGACGACAAGGACGACGAGGAGGGTGAGCCGCCCAGCGCTCACTGGGACAGGACGCCGGGAGGCACGCCTGCCTGGCGGGCCTGGTCTGGAATGGTGGTGTTCAGCTCGTATTCCTTATCCTGGATGCGCTGATCAAGCTCTTTGATTTTTGACGACGAGTCCGCTTGTTTTTCTGGGTCGATCGGAAAGAGCCGCAAAGTTGGTATCCACGTTGGGTGGAGCGGATCGTCGTACGCAGCCTGGGCTTTCTGTCGCTCCGCCTTGAGTTTGTCCAGTTCCGCGCGGGCGATGCGGACACGTTCCTTCCACGGGGCGTAGGTTTCTTCGAGGGACGGGAGGGGGGCCGTGTCGCCGCGGCTGTCGGGGATGGCCGGGGCGGATTGGAGCGCTCCCGTATCCTTCCTTTCCCGGATGCGTTTCGCGGACTTCCGGTACGGCTCCGGCACGCTCGCCAGGCTGTCGGCGTACCCCACGTTCCCGTTCCCGTCGACCCATTCGTACGTGTCCCCCAGCGCGGGGCCGTCCGCGAGCAGCAGGAGGAGGGAGGCGAGGGCAAGGGCCAGCACTGAGGAAAGCACGGGAGACCACTTCATACCGGTATTCTAGCCTTGCATTTGAGGGGAAAACAAGTTAACTACATGACAGCCACATCCATGGAGGATTCAACGATCACATGAGCGATGCCATGCTGCCGATCAGGATTTC
>JAUSHW010000125.1 GCA_030648395.1 Nitrospirales bacterium
CGGCGAGTGCCAGTTCTTGGTTGGCTGTTGTTGTTTCCGGACTTTTACGAGTTCCCGGAGCTCGGCATGCCACCCTGGCGTCATGATCCCCGTCGAAGCCGGTCGCCCCCTTTCGTTCACGTTGTCTATTAAGGTAACACCCCTTCTGCCGGCATTCAAGGGCGGCTAGATCCTTCCTTTCGTCCGCTCCCCTTTGCGATGCCCCCGCCCCAGGAGGAATACCGCGAACTCGCGCGCGCCCCGCATGCGCTGCTCCAGCGGCCCCTTCTTGATCTCCTCGTCCTTCAGATGCTGTTCGAACTTCTCCAGCGCCTGCCCCATGAACTCCTCGAACAGCGAATTGTCAAAGAGCGTTTTGATTTTCATGGCGGCTCCTTCGTCTTGACGCTACCGCGGTCAGGTACTACGATAGGCCCATGGCCAAGCGCCCCAGCCTGAACCCGCTGCCGGACATCCTCGCCCGGTTTCTCAAAACACACGGCATGGCGATCCACATGCTGGAATTCAGGCTCCAGCAGCACTGGCCCGAGATCGTCGGCGACCACGTCGCGCGCCACACGTGGCCGGACTCCGTCCGGCACCGCAAGCTCTACCTGGTGGCCGAGAACTCTGTCTGGCTCCAGCAACTCCTCTTCCTCAAGCCGGAACTGCTCGCCAAGATCAATGCGGCGGCGGACGGCGAGGCGCTCAGCGATATCGTCCTCAGGGTCGGGACTGTGCGTCCCCCGGACGTGGGCGAAGGCCCTTTCCCCCAGCCCGGTCTCCCTGAACAGAAGGACGCGGACGTCAGCGCGGAAGCGCGTGCCGAGATCGCGGCGGCGGTACAAGCCGTCGCCGATCCTGATCTCCAGACGCGTCTGAAGACGCTCTTCTCGAAATCTGCACCCTAGCCGCCGCCGACCTTCCCCTGAAAAATGATCCTGCTTCCCATTGCGGCAAACTCCGTCCCGGTCGTGAGCCGATAGATCCCTCGCACGCCGCGCTCAAAACTGGAGTGGGCGAGGGGATCCGCTCCACGCACGTACTCGTTGAGCGCGGACTCGTCCGCCAGTCCGGCATTGTCGAAGACATAGATGGTCACACGTTGGTAGCGGCCGGCTGGATCGCCGGGGGTCGTGGGCTTGATCTTGAGGTGGGCGAATCCGTCCCGGTTTCCGTGGCCCGCGGCCTGAAACCGAACCAGCAGGGCCTCAATCTCGGGGGCTGTCGTGCGGGGCGGGACATTAACGGTCACGTGCTCCCCGTTCTGGGCCATGACGCTGTACGGTGGGATGGACCGGTCCGGCGCGGTCAGGATCATCCCGACCACCGTGATGACGATCAGCCCGATGCAGAGCGTGAACGTGGTCTTGACGAGGGGGTCGAGGGGCCTAGGCTCCGGACTCGTCTCCATTGGTCTTGTCCTCACCAGCGGCCTCGCCCACGGATTCAGCCAGTTTGGCCACGCCGACCACGCGATCGGTCTCCTCCATGTCGATCAGTCGCACTCCCTGTGCATTCCGGCCGATCTCACGCACGTCGTCCACCTTGGTGCGGAGAATCTTGCCCTCGGCCGTCATCACCATGATCTCGTCCCCGTCGCGGACTTGATGGAACGAAACCGCCGGACCGTTCCTGTCGGTCACCTTGACACTGATGATGCCTCGTCCGGCCCGGCCCTGGAGGCGGTACTCGCTCACGAGCGTGCGCTTTCCGTAGCCGCGTTCCGTGACGGTGAGAATGGACGCGGTGGAGTCGGGCGTGATCGTCTCCATCCCGATCACGTAATTCCCTTCATCCAGCGTGATGCCGCGCACGCCGTGGGCGGTGCGGCCCATCGAGCGGGCATCCTCCTCCTTGAAGCGGATGACGATGCCATCGCGTGTGCCCAGCAGGATCTGCCTCTGGCCGTCAGTGATTTCCACGCCGATCAGCTTGTCGCCCTCGTCCAGCGTGAGCGCGATGATGCCGCCCTGGCGGGGATTCCCGTACGCCGACAGCTCCGTCTTCTTGATGACCCCCTGCCGCGTGGCCATGACGACGTAGCGGTCCCCGCAAAACTCTTTCACGGGCAGGGTGGCCGTCACCTTCTCGTCGCCGGCGAGCGCCAGCAGGTTGACCATCGCCTTGCCCTTGGCGACGCGACCGGCCTCGGGGATCTCGTGCACTTTGAGCCAGTAGACCTTGCCCGCGTCGGTGAAGAACAAGAGATAGTCATGCGTGGAGGCCGTGAAGAGCGTTTCGACGAAGTCCTCCTCCTTGATCCCCATGCCGATCTTGCCCTTTCCGCCGCGGCGCTGGGCCCGGTAAAGGGAGACGGGATTGCGCTTGATGTAGCCGGTGTGGGAGATGGTCACCACCACCTCCTCCCGCGCAATCAGGTCCTCGACGTTGATCTCCGCCTCTTCTGGAACGATCTGCGTCCGCCGCTTGTCCTTGTACTCCTCCTTGATGGCCAGGATCTCGTCCTTGATGATTTGCCGGACCAGGGCCTCGGAGCCCAGGACGGACTTGAGGTAGGCGATGCGCTTGATGATCTCCTCATACTCCTGCGTCAGCTTATCGCGCTCCAGCTGCGTGAGCCGCTGCAGCTTCATGTCCAGGATGGCGGTGGCCTGGATTTCCGACAGGGCGAACTCCCGCATCAAACCCCCGCGCGCCTCCTCCGGCGAGCGCGAGCGCCTGATCAGGGCGATCACGGCATCCAGATGATCCAGCGCGATCTTAAGACCTTCGAGGATATGGGCCCGCTCCTCGGCTTTGCGCAGGTCGAACGCCGTCCGGCGCAGCACGACCTCGCGCCGGTGCTCGACGAAGGCCTCCAGGATCTGCTTGAGGGTCAGGACCTCCGGCCGGTTGTGGACCAGCGCCAGCATGATTACGCCGAACGTGCTCTGCATCGGCGTGTGCTTGTACAGGTTGTTGAGCAGCACGAGCGGGATCTCGCCCTTCTTCAGCTCGATCACGATCCGCATGCCGTCCCGGTCCGACTCGTCGCGGAGGTCCGAAATGCCTTCGATGCGCTTGTCCCGGATCAGCTCGGCGATTTTCTCGATCAGGCGCGCCTTGTTGACCTGATAGGGGATCTCCGTGACGATGATGCGGTCGCGGTCGGTGCGCTCGTCGGTCTCAATGTTCGCCTTGGCACGGAGCGTCAGCAGCCCGCGCCCTGTGTGGTAGGCGTCCTTGATGCCCTGCTTGCCGTAGATGTAGCCGGCGGTGGGAAAGTCCGGGCCCGGAATCACCTCCATGAGCTGAGCGATCGTCGTCTCCGGGTTGTCGAGCAGCTTGAGGAGGCCTGCCACCACCTCGGCGATGTTGTGGGTCGGAATGTTCGTCGCGTAGCCGACCGCGATGCCGCTGGCGCCGTTGACGAGAAGGTTGGGCACCTTGGCCGGCAGGACCACCGGCTCGACACGCGATTCGTCGTAGTTGGGGCGGAAGTCGACGGTCTCCTTGTCGATGTCCGCCAGCATTTCCTCGGCGAGCTTTGTGATGCGCGCCTCCGTGTACCGCATGGCGGCCGGCGGATCGCCGTCCAACGAGCCGAAGTTGCCCTGGCCGTCCACCAGGCAATAGCGCATGTTGAAGCCCTGCGCCATGCGGACCATGGTGTCGTAGATCGCTGAGTCGCCGTGGGGGTGGTAGTTCCCCATGATTTCGCCGACGATCTTGGCGGACTTGCGGTAGGCCCGGTTGTGGGCCAGGCCCATCTCGTTCATGCCGTACAGGATCCGGCGATGGACCGGCTTCAGCCCGTCCCGGACGTCCGGCAGGGCGCGCCCCACGATCACGCTCATCGCGTAATCGAGGTAGGACGAGCGCATCTCGTCCTCGATGGCGATCTGCGTCAGTCTCTCGTCAACCGGCATCCCTTACCTCCTACACATCAAGGTTGCGGACTTCCAGCGCGTGCTGCTGGATGAAATTGCGCCGTGGCACGACCTCGTCGCCCATGAGGACGGAGAAGATGTCATCGACTCCGGCGACGTCCTCGAGCTTGACCTGGAGCAGCGAACGGGTCTCCGGATTCATGGTGGTCGCCCAGAGCTGATCCGGGTTCATTTCGCCGAGACCCTTGTAGCGCTGGAGACTGCTCCCTTTTTTGCCGATCTCCAGGATGGCCTTGACCAGGTCGGCGGTATTGGCGTACTGCGTCTCCTCATCCCCCGCCTTGACCTTGTACGGCGGCCGGCCCAGTCCGATCGCAGACGGCGCCAGCCGTTGCAGCTCGCGAAAGTCGGCCGATCCCACCAGTTCGTGCGTGAGCTCCAGGCTCTGGGCGCGACCGTTCGTCTGGACCCGGCAGGCGACCTTGTGGGAGTCGTGCTCCTCGTCTGGAACGATCTGCATCTCCATCGCCGCCTTGGGATAGCTGGCCGTCAGCGCCTTTTGTGCGCTGGCGACGACCTTCTTGAGGGCCGCCGCATTCCTGAGGAGGTCCCGGTCAAGGCCCGGCTCCTCGACGAATGCGCGCAGAATCCCGGACTCGTGCTGCTTACGGCCAAACCGTGCGAGCAGGCCTTCGTATGCAATGAGCTTCTTCAGCACGGGCAGCAGGCGGCGGCCGGTCACATACGCCTGCCCGCTCTCCAGGTAGACCTCGACGGCCTCGACGGCCAGATCGGCCAGGTATTCGTTGAGCGCGTTCTCGTCCTTGAGATACTTTTCCGTCTTGCCCTTCTTGATCTTGAAGAGCGGCGGCTGGGCGATGTAGATGTAGCCACGCTCGATGAGCTCATGCATCTGGCGGTAGAGAAAGGTGAGCAGCAGCGTCCGGATATGGCTGCCGTCCACATCCGCGTCGGTCATCAGGATGATCTTGTGGTAGCGGGCCCTCTCGATGTCGAAGTCGTCCTTGCTCTTCTCCCCTTCCTCGCGCGGGCGGCCGATGCCGGTCCCGAGCGCCAGGATCAGCACGCGGATCTCCTCGCTGGCGAGCATCTTGTCGAAGCGGGCCCTCTCCACGTTGAGGATTTTGCCCTTGAGCGGCAGAATTGCCTGGAACTTCCGGTCGCGCCCCTGCTTGGCAGAGCCGCCGGCCGAGTCGCCCTCCACGATGAACAACTCGCTGTGGGCCGGGTCGCGCTCCGAGCAGTCGGCCAGCTTGCCGGGGAGGGAACCGCCTTCCAGCGCGCTCTTGCGGCGGATCAGCTCCTTGGCTTTGCGAGCCGCATCACGCGCCCGCGCCGCGTCGATGGCCTTCCCGATGATCTTGCGGGCAATGGGCGGATTTTCCTCGAAGTACGCGCCGAGGGCCTCGTTGACGGCTGCTTCCACGATACCCTTGACCTCGCTGTTGCCCAGCTTGGCCTTGGTCTGCCCTTCGAACTGCGGGTTCCGAAGCTTCACGCTGATGACGGCCGTGAGGCCCTCGCGGACATCGTCGCCGGTCAGCGACTCCGTCTCCTTTTTCAGCAAGTCATTCGCGTTGGCGTAGTTGTTGATTGTGCGGGTCAGCGCCGCCTTCAAGCCGACGAGGTGGGTGCCACCCTCGCGCGTGTTGATGTTGTTCGCGAAGGAAAACATGTTCTCGGCGTAGGCGTCGTTGTACTGGAGGGCCAGCTCCAGGATCATGTCGCTCTTTTCCACGCTGACGTAGATGGGTTTGTGGAGCGGCGTCTTGGCCTCGTTCAGATGCTCGACGAACGAGACGATCCCGCCCTTATAGCGGAAGACCTGCTCCTTTTCCTTGCACTCGTCCTTGAGCGAGATTTCCAGACCCTTGTTCAGAAAGGCCAGCTCGCGGAGGCGTTGGGCCAGGATGTCGAAGCTGAAGTCCATCGCTTCAAAGATCTGGCTGTCCGGCTTAAAGGTGATCTTCGTGCCGCGCTTCTTAGTCTTGCCGGTGTTCTTCAGGGGAGCCGTGGGCTTGCCGCGCTCGTACCGCTGCTCGAAGACCTGGCCGTCCTGCCAGATCTCCATTTCCAGCCACTCCGAGAGCGCGTTCACCACTGAAATGCCAACGCCGTGGAGGCCGCCCGAGACTGTATAGGCGCCCTGCTCGAACTTGCCCCCGGCATGGAGCATGGTCAGGGCGACCTCGGCCGCCGACTTTTTCTGGATCGTGTGCATGCCGGTCGGGATGCCGCGGCCGTTGTCCACCACCGTAACGCTGCCGTCGATGTGAATCGTGGCCTCGATCGTTTCGCCGAAGCCCGCCATGTGTTCGTCGACGCTGTTGTCCACCACCTCGTAGACCAGGTGGTGCAGCCCGTCTGGGCCGGTGCTCCCGATGTACATGGCAGGACGCTTCCGGACGGCGTCGAGGCCTTCCAGTACTTTGATCTGGTCGGCGTCGTATGAGTCGTGCTGCCCGCTCGCTGTCTTGGTCTCGTCTGTGGCCATAGGCCTCCTCTTCTTCGAAGTCCTAGATCTTCATCGGCATAACGACGCACAGGAATCCCGGGTCCCCGTCCGATTTCAGCACGCAGGGACTCAGGGGGCTGCTGATCTCCAGATTGACCGTGTCGCCGTCCATCACTGCCAGCGCGTCGAGGAGATACCGGGCGTTGAACCCGGTCGTCAGGCTCTCCCCGCGGTACTGCGCGGGCAAATCTTCGGTGGCTTCCCCGACGTCGGGACTGCTGGTGTGCAGCGTGATCGAGCCGTTCTGGAGGATCACCTTGACGGCATTCGTCTTGTCCTTCGAGAGCACGGCGACGCGCCGCAGCGCGCTTTCCAGCGCGGTCCGCTCGATCGCGACCTTCTTGGCGCTCTCCTTGGGGATGACCTGCTGGTAGTTGGGGTACGTCCCCTCCATGACCCGCGAGGTCAGGAACAGCCCGCTCTTCTGGAAGGTGACGAGGTTCTTCGTGAAGCCCAGCAGCGGCTCGCCCTCCTCTTCCTCCAGCAAGCGCCGGATCTCCTGCGCCGCCTTGCGCGGAATGATGGCCTTGATCTCCTTGGGCAGATCCGTGCCCGCGCTTTGGGTCACATCGCTTTCGGCCACCGCCAGCCGGTGCCCGTCGGTGCCGACCAGCTTCATGGTGACTTTCTTGTCCGACGAATGCAGCGTGATCAGGAGGCCGTTGAGGATGTATCGCGCATCGTTGTCGCCGACCGCGAAGAGCGTCTTGCGGATCAGGGATGCAAGCCCGCTGCCGGGAATGGCGACCCGCCCTTCCCGCTCGATCGTGGGGAGCGCGGGGAACTCGGAGGCCGCTATCCCGACGATCTTGAACTGGCTGCGGCCGGCCTGGATCTGCACCCAGTTGTTTTCCTGCGTCGTGATGGTGATCTCGCCGGCTGCCACCTCTTTCAACAGCTCATACAGCTTGCGGGCGGAGAGCGACACACTGCCGGCCTGCTGGACGTCGGCCTTGTAATGCCCCCGGACTCCGATCTCAAGGTCCGTCGCCACCAGTTCGATCCCGTCCTGCTTTGTCTCCAGCAGGATATTGGAGAGGACCGGCATGGTATTGCGTTTCTCCACAATGCCCTGGACGCGTTGCAACCCGGTCAGCAGTTCGTCCCGGGCAATCTTGATCTTCATCCGCCTCCCTCCTTCTGGCCTACGCGCCGGTGATCTGGCGCTTCAGTTCCTCGAGCGTTCCGACCAGGCCGGGATCGCTCTGTTTGGCTTTCTCGATTTGCTTGCACGCGTGCATGATGGTGGTGTGATCTTTGCCCCCGAAGTGTCGCGCGATTTCCGGATATGATTGCTGGGTGATCTCCCGGCACAGAAACATCGCGATCTGCCGCGGGTAGACCAGTACTCTGGTTCGCCGCTTCGACTTCATCTCTGAAATCTTGATGTGAAATTTCTCGGCCACGACCTCCTGCACGGCATCCAGCGTGATCACGCGCTTTCTCTCGTTGATCAGCTCCTTGAGGACGCTCTGCGCCATCTCGAGCGTGATGGTCTGCCCCGTCAGCTGCGAGTAGGCGCCCAGCCTGACCAGCGAGCCTTCCAGCTCCCGGATGTTGGCCTTGATGTTGTTGGCTACGAAGTGCGCGACGTCGTTCGGGATCGCGAGGCCCTCCCGGTCAGCCTTGTCCTGAAAGATGGCGATCCGCGCCTCCAGCGGGTACGGCTGGATGTCGGCGACCAGGCCCCATTCCAGCCGTGAGCGGAGGCGCTCCTCCATTTCCGGCATATCTTTGGGGTAGCGATCGCTCGACACCACGATCTGCTTGCGGGCTTCGTACAGGCTGTTGAAGGTGTGAAAGAACTCTTCCTGGGTCGCTTGCTTGCCGGCGATGAACTGGATGTCGTCCACCAGCAGCATGTCGATGTTCCGGTAGCGCCGCCGGACGTCGATCATCTTGTCGTAGCGGATGCCATTGATGACTTCGTTGGTGAACTGCTCCGAGGTGACGTAGGCGATCCGGAGGTCTGTATGCTCCAGGACAAAGTTGCCGATGGCATGCATCAGATGCGTCTTGCCCAGACCCACCCCTCCGTAGATCAGCAGGGGGTTATAGGAGGTCGCCGGCGATTCAGCGACCTTGAGGCAGGCCGCCCGCACTAACTGATTGTTTGAAGCGGCCACGAAAGACGAAAACATATACCGGGGGTTCAAATGCGACGGCCGCTTGCCGCGTGTGGAAACCGTGCCCGGCACACGCTCAATCGTCTCCCTTACAGGCTCTTTCCCTTTCGCTTCCGGCTCTGAAATGGTATACGCTACCCGCAAACCCCTATTGTCGGCTACTTGCCCAATCACATCTTCCAAAATCGTCTGATAGTGTTCCCTTATCCAGTCCCTAAAGAAGCGATTCGGTACCCGTAGCGTTGCCTCATTATCGCTTATATTTTCAATAGATAGGTCCTGAAACCAGGTTTCGTAAACATCCTTAGACACCCGGTCTTTGAGAATCCCGGTACTCTCCTGCCATAAAGTTGATGTGTCCACCAAGAATCCTTATTTTTCAAGAAGTCCACAAGTCTTTCCACACCTGTGGATAAGTATTACTAGCGGGTTTCACTCGTACCGCCACTCCTACTCTCTGCTCTCGCCACACCCCTCTCATCTGCAAGATATCCCCTCTCCCCGCAGACGGTCTTCCACCATGCTTTCTATGACATGCGAACCGCCTATGTCGTTACGTGCCTTTTCCTTTTTCTTCTTATCCCCCTCACCCACAGCCACTCTTCCTTCTCTCTTCTCCTACTCTCTTTCTTCAACATATAACTCGGAAGAGAAGAACACATCACCACGCGATAACGTGGTCCGCTTCAAAAATGAGCGAAACCAACCGGTCGTAAGAAATACTCATCCCGCTTTGTGCAGAGGGATTCTCTGTTACACGATAGACCGTGTGTCCAGGAAGGTCTGGCAGCGCACCACCAGGAGACAGCATAACAACCACAGGAGGGGTTGTTTGGGGAGATGCTGGAGCGGACAGAATCCGGAAGGCCAACGGAGCGACGGGGTCTTTTAGTAAATGCAGCATCATCTGTTCAGTTTACGAGAAGACAAGGACACGATCAGCACGCTCCAGAGTAGTGGCAATATCAGAAAGGGAGATTGGTGCGGTTCTGCAACCCTGAAGGTAAAGGGGAGGAACTTCAGCATCGGCGGCAATGGAGAAGGAAGTTCCCCACTCAATAAATACAGGAAGATGTTTCTCAAGAATTTCTCCGTCTACGATGTCGCTCGCGTCTTCAGTGAGAAGGAAGGGAGCACGCCCACTCAAAACAATAGAGACATCCTTACCTTCATTGTGAGAGCCTAAACCCAAGGCAATGCGAAGGGCCTCAACAGCCCTATGATCTTTCATAGGATCGACGGCAATCAGGACCACGATCTTTGGTGAAGGAATTTTCACAAGAAAAGGTCAATTTAAGGCCACAAAGCGATCACAACTTGAAACGATGTTTGAAAGAACCACTAAACCACAATAGGTGGCCTTCTCATCTTTTCTAGCCACACCATGTTGTTGAGCACCGTAGGCGCAAGCGAATAATTTCAAGCCAGAGTCGCGTAGGGGCTGAAGACGAGGGTCATCAACAACAAGAACCCCCTCGTCGATCAAGTAGAGATAGACGTCGACGCTGGCTTTGAGAGCTGCACCAGAAAGGTTGATCGCTGTAGAAATATTTGCACTGGATGGGCCTGTGGATAGAAGAATACCTAAGGCTCTTTTTTTCATCGCATATGCACAGGGCGGTTGGATTCGTAACTAAGCAGGATCACAAGAGAATTCAATGAGTGCAACACGCAGAAAATCTACCACAAAAAGTAGCCGAGAGTCAATGAAAAAGTGCGAGAAAAACAGAAGCGAGAGGAGGGGAAAATGATAGATGAAACTACTCGGTGGTCTTGCCGTTCAAGAGGGCGATGAAATCAGTCAACGGCATGGTCAAATCACGCCTTTCCGGGAGGTGACGGACGGTTACCGTCAAGGTGGCTTCCGCAAAGTTTCTGATAGCCCACTTAATACATGAGGCTTCCGCATACTTGAACTGCTTTCCTGGATCGTCCTGATCGAGGTACGTTTCGAGACAAATGCCGGCATTCCGGAGCCGTTCAGCTTGCTGCTGGAGGAGGCCGATGGATCGACCGTCGTTGACAAGCAGAACCCGAGGCATCGCGGCGGTAGCGGGGCCCTCTTTGCGCTCCTGCAGGATGGAGAGGATCCGCTCAAAGCCGAGCGAGCAGCCGACAGCCGGAATGTCTTTACCGGCAAAACGTCCGATCAAGCCGTCGTAGCGGCCACCCCCGAGGATAGACGACGGGTATCCCTCCACAACAGCTTCATACACCGGCCCGGTGTAGTAATCCATGCCGCGGACAAGGATCGGGTCAATCACGATAGAAGACGCAGGGTTTATCCCCTTCACCGCCGCCTCTATGTTGCGCAGGTTCCCCATGGCCGCATCAATGTTCTTCCGCACGGCGGGGTCTATCTTCTTGAGAAAGTCGTGAAAGAGCGCGCTTCTGCCGCACGCGGTAAGGCCGTGCGCTTGCTCAACGAATTGCCGCACATTGTCGGCAGCGTGCGTCCCCGCAAGGCCGGACTTCTGGAACTCTGACAAGAGCTGCTCTTTCTCTATCTTGTCCATTTTGTCGAGGAGGATGGTCAGCGGGCCGAGATCCTCTGCGAGCACGCCTATGCCCTGGAAGAGCAGAGGCAGAAGGTTCTTGTCGCTCAACCGGAAACAATAGTTCCCGAGGTTCAATTCTTTCAGCACCCGCTCGGTCGCGGTGATGATTTCAACTTCGTAGTCCGGCGACGCCCCACCGACCACGTCGATGTCGCACTGATAAAATTCGCGAAACCGCCCCTTCTGCGGGCGGTCGGCGCGCCAGACAGGCGCAATGTGGTAGCGGCGGAAGATTTTGGGGAGCTTTCCCTGGTGTGTCGCGACGAACCGCGCGAGCGGCACGGTCAGGTCGAATCGCAGGCCCTGGTCTGCAAGATCGCCCCCGGCCGCCTGCGCTTCGGTGAGCTTCTCCCCCCGCTTCAGGATCTTGAACAGGAGCTTCTCGTTTTCCCCGCCGCCCTTGCCGAGCAGGACGGAGAGGTCTTCCATGACGGGGGTGTCAATCGGAAGGTAGCCATAGAGCCGGTAGACCTTGCCGATGGTCTCCATCAGGTGCTGGCGGAGCAGCGCGTCCTGGGGCAGCCAGTCGCGCATGCCGGTGGGGGGGCCGATCGAGGACATTGGCGCGTATCCTAGCGGCTTCTTGGGCGGCTATCAAGCAGACAGGTGGAAGGCTTCCTTGATGCCGGTGAGGACGAACTGGACGGCGATGGCCGCCAGGATGAGTCCCATGATGCGGGTGAAGACGCGCATGCCGGTTTCCTTCAACAGGTGGGTGATCGGAGTCGCGCTGCGCAGGGCGATGAAGGCGATCAATGCATTAAGGGCGATGGCCAGCAAGAGGATGCCGAACATCGGAATGATGGAGGAGGATTTTGCCACCTGGCCGGTGAGGGCGACCACGCTGGAAATCGTGCCGGGCCCGCTCAGCAGGGGAATGGCCAGCGGAATGATGGCGATGTCCTCCCGTTTCGCTCCTTCGGCGTCTTCCTCCGGCGTGTGGCGCACCCGCGCCGGCTTGGCCTCCATCATGTCGAAGGCGATCTTCAGCAGGAGCAGCCCCGCGACGATGCGGAAAGCCTCGATCGTGACCCCGAAGAACCGGAAGATCAGGTTGCCGCAGAGCGCGAAGACCACCAGCACGACGAAGACGACCAGAACGGCCCGGGTGATCATCGAGGCGCGTTCGGCTTCGGAATTGTGCGGGGTGATGGAGAGAAAGACGGGGACGTTGCCCACTGCATCGAGAGTCACGAAGATCGAGACGAAGGCGGTGACGAAAAACGCGAAGAGGGAGTCCATCAGCGACCTGCCGGCCCGGTCTTGCCGAATGCGCTCCGCGGGTCTTCAGTCGACAGCTTCGAGAGTTCCGCGTACAGCTCGTGCTCGCGGGGCCCCGCGGTCTTCGGAGCGACCAGGACAAGGCGAACGTAGAGATCGCCGCGTGTGCCGTCCCGTTTGGGCAGCCCCTTGCCGCGCAGGCGCAGGCGCTGGGCACCCTGGCTCCCTAGCGGGACGCGCAGCGATACGGGGCCATCCAGAGTAGGCACCGTGACGTCCTCTCCCAGCACGGCCTCCCAGGGCAGCAGGGGCAGGTCCAGCTGGAGATCGTTGGGAGACTCCTCGATCAGCGAGTAAAACTGGTGAGGCCGCAGGCTGATCTTCAGGTACAGATCCCCGGGCCGGGCGGCCCGGCCGTTCGTCGCGCCCTGGCCTTTGAGCCGCATGCGCTCTCCTGGCCGCAGACCTTGCGGCAGGGTGATGTCGAGTTCCTTGGGACGCAGATGGCCGGACGCATCCCGCGCCGTGAGCGTCACGCGCCTGGTGCCGCCCTGGGCGAGTTCTTCCAGGGACAGCGTCAATTCCGCCTCGAGGTCGGATCCCTTATCATGGCCACTCCGCGTGCGCTCTCCCGTTTCCCAGGGGCC
Source organism: Nitrospirales bacterium (assembly GCA_030648395.1). Taxonomy (GTDB): domain Bacteria; phylum Nitrospirota; class Nitrospiria; order Nitrospirales; family NS-4; genus SCTG01. Next base: position 12,901 of record JAUSHW010000125.1, read on the forward strand.
CCCGCCTCCCGAGGACGGGCCGCCGCGGCCGCCGAACATGGTATCAAAGAAGTCGCTGAAGCCTCCGGCAAAGCCTTCGCCACCCGTCGTCCACCCGCCGCTCTGCCCGCTTCCGGGGGGCGGCGTGAAGTCCATGCCATCCTTCCAGCGCGCGCCGAGGCGGTTGTACTTCTTACGATTCTCCTGATCGCCGAGGACTTCGTAGGCCTCGTTGATCTCCTTGAATTTCTCCTCCGAGGTTTTCTTCTTCGCCGGGACCGTCTGCAGGTCCGGGTGGTACTGGCGCGCCAGCTTCCGATAGGCGTCCTTGATCGCCTTCGCGGTGGCGTCGCGCGGGACCCCCAGCACCTCATAATAATCTCTGTACTTCACGCTCATAGCCTTCAGAGTAATCATCGCGTATGGCTTTGTCCAGCACCGCCCAGGTTGTGCGCCTCAGATCGGTCTGTGCTATATTGCCGGGGCATGCTTGCGTTGATTACCGGAGCGTCGCGGGGGATCGGCGAGAGCTATGCGCGACAGCTTGCGGCGCGAGGCTATGCGCTGCATCTCGTGGCCCGCGATGCCGGGCGGTTGGCGCGGCTGGCGGGCGACCTGCGGACGCGCCATGGAGTCGCGGTCGAGGAGATCGTACTCGATCTGGCCCAGGCGGACGCGGCCGAGCAACTATACGTGGAAGTTCGCCGGCGCCGGACGGCACCGGTGGACCTCGTGATCAACAATGCGGGGTTCGGCCTGTACGGGGAGTTTGCGGACCAGCCGATGCCGAAGATTCAGGACATGCTCGGGCTGCATCTCGTGACGTTCACGAAGCTGTTCCGTCTGTTCCTGCCCGAGATGCGAGAACGCCGGTGTGGCGCCTTCATCAACGTGTCATCGGTCGCGGGCCTGATGCCGCTGCCGTATCTTTCACTCTATGCCGCAACGAAGGCCTTCATGGTGAGCCTGGGGGACAGCGTGGGTTGTGAAGCCGCAAAGTACGGGGTGGTGGTGCAGACCTGCTGCCCGGGCCGCACCGAGACCGATTTTCACGAGACAGCCGGCGTCAAAGCCTATCGGGCCCCCGGAGGCGAGCAGACGGCCGATGACGTGGTGGCCGAGTCGCTGGCCGCGTTGGATCGGGGCCGATCGCTGGTCATTACCGGCCGGCGCAATCGCGTGCTAGCCGGACTTCAGCGGATCCTGCCGCGCCGTGCGGTCTTATGGGCTGCGGAAAGGGTGCTGAGGCCAGTACCATGAAAGGGCGCGTCGCGAAAGCCATCGAGCAGGGCTTCGAGAAGTTTCTCTGGAACAGCCGCTTCATCGTGCTGCTGGCCGTCATCTCCAGCATGATCTCGTCCGTGATTCTCTTTCTGGTCGCCACCATCGACGTCCTCGAGCTGGTCAGCAAGGTTTGGAAGTACATGACGCTGTCGGGCGTCGAGCGGACGCTGGCCGTGTACGAGGAATTCCACGGCAACGTGGTCGGCCACATCATCGGGGCCATCGACGATTACCTGCTGGCGACGGTCTTGTTCATTTTCGCGTTGGGCCTCTATGAGCTGTTCATCAGCAAGATTGAAGAGGCGGAAGCGGAGTCCTCCACCAGCTCGCGCATCCTGGTGATCCACAGCCTGGACGATCTCAAGGATCGGCTGGGCAAGGTCGTCCTGATGATCCTCGTCGTGACCTTCTTCAAGAACGTCATCCACACCACGTTCGAAGGCCCCCTGGACATCCTCTACCTTGGAATCGGCATCCTGTTCGTCTCGCTCGCGCTCTATTTCACGCACAAGGGCGGGGAAGCCAAGGGCAAGGGGTCCGACCACGGGTGATCGTTCCCTCCCTCCCGTTAAAATTGCTCGCGCTGGCGGCGGTGCTGGCGGCGGCCGGGTGTTCACACGACCAGCACCATGCTCTTCACCGGGACAGCGAACCCGTCATCACCGGTAATCCCGCCGCCGATCCCGCGCTCCCGCCCAGATTCGGCCGTCCCGGCCGCCTCCTGCTCCACTGCGCCGCCCAGGCCAATCGAGGCTCCGCACGCTGGGACGTGTATGCCTCCGCGCAGGACTTTGATGAGGGCAGGCAGAGCTTCTTTCTCACGCGGACGGACCCGGCGGGGAGCGAGACGCTCTACCCGTTGCACGGGCATTTCCTCGATGGGGGTTCGTCCGGCATCTTCATGGTCCATGACGGCAGGGGCGTGAGACAGGGGCAGGGGCAAGGGGATGCCTTCCTCATCGACCAGAGCGTCAACATGGGCGTGTTCTTTTTCCGCACGACCGGCGACGAAGTCAGGGCCACGCTTGAGGTTTTCGCAGAGGAAACAATCGGAGAGACGGCTGGCGCGTCAGGCGCGACCCTCGTGGAGTATTCCTGCCGGTGGGGAGAGGATGTCAGGCGCCTGGAACCGCGTGCCGAGCACGTCCGGATGCAGCCCAACAGCGGGGCGACGCCCCCCAGCCATTGGTTCCGGGAATCCGACAAGACGCTGCTCACGTGCCGGGGGACAGCGGCAGATGGGGAGTATCGCTTTGAGCTGCTGGGTTCGAAAATCTGGCCGGGGCACCTCGGGTTCCTTCTTGTGCGCGCGCCGGGAAAGGACCAGCCGGTCGGGTATAACGTCCACCTTCTCGACGGCCGGGGACGGCTGCTGGTCCACGCGCACAGCTACCCGCATCGTTCGCGCGAGCGCATGCTCGACCGGATGGAAGAAACGGAAACCGTGATCGGCGGGCTGCTGCTGGTGAAGACGGAAGGCGGCTATACCGGCTGGGCCGGCCTTGCAAGCTCAGCGGCCGATCCCTACAACATCTCCTTCTCGCGCGACGCCACGATGGCGGATTATGCTTCTCTAGGCCACGCCGTCGTCCCGCCGCTGCCGGTAGTCTGCAAGTAGGGGCGGGGTTCACCCCGCCCTCTTCATTCCAACGAACCATCCGATGTAGGGGCGCATGGCCATGCGCCCTCTTTGACTTGGGAGCAACCTCTGATTAGGATAGAAATGTTTCGACCGGTGATATACTGACAGCGTTCCCGACCTATGCCGATCAGCATACGCAATAGTTAGGTCTCATGGCACGAATCGTCCAAGCCGCAATGGGCAAGGGGCAGTGGTCCTCCTACGCGCTTAGTTTGCGTAACTTCGCAACATATCGCTTGGCGCAAGAGTTTCACTCCACCGCCAGAAAGACAGGTTCGCCTGTAGTGCGCGCCTATCTGCTTGGCCATGCCCTTGAGCTCTATCTGAAGTCGTACCTCTTGAAGTCTGGTCTTACGGCCAGCGCACTCAAGAAGCGGAACCTCGGCCACAACCTCGACAATCTGCTACTGGAAGCCAAAGCAAAAGGTATCGAGGGCTTGCTCCGCATTTCACCGCAGTTGTCCGAAGACATTGCGAAACTCAACGCCTTGTACCCAGAAACTTTGCGCTACTTTTCGCTGCTGTCATTGCTCGCGCAGCCTCAGCTTCCTTCGTTGGTGCGGCTGTTCCGATTCGCCGTCTCGCTGAACAAAACATTGGGGGCTCATGTTGCGATCAAGACCTAATTCTTCTGCACTCCGTGCTTAGTGCGCCGGCGGCCCCTCAAGCAGAATGTTAGAGCGCACTTCTATGCCACGAGCAAAGCCTAAACCAGAAGATGCCGTGTCGGTGATCGGAGGACAGCTCTTTCAATCGATCACTGATTTGATTGGCCGCATGGTGGCGCGACCTTATCAAAAGCCCGATCAAGTAAGCTCAAATTACTATGAGGGGGGTTACGCAGCTGCAATCATTGTCATGCTAGCAGTCGCGGTCGAGTCCATGGTTGCCAGAGACCGTTATTTCAATCCCCGTGCCCGCGGTTACGAACGCAAGGCGGTTCCTGAGTACATGCGAGAGGTGCATCGGTATCGCCGCTATGTTCGCCTTTCCGAGCTCTTCGTTCTACGCGATGCGATTGTTCATAACCATGTCTGGAAATTCTGTTATGTTTTCCGACCACAAGGAGGCCGAAGGCTTGTTTCCGCATTACGCGTGAGCTGGAGTGGGGACGGTCGTCTCAGAGAGAGGCTTAATCCGAAAGACCTTCGTACAAAGCTTCTGCGCGCAAATGTCATTCCGATGCGAATGGACAGAAAGGATGTTCTAAAGACTTTCGAGGTTGCGCTTGACGTATTCTCATACTTGTCCGAACGGGGCGCAAAACCGGTTCGCATCGCGAAAGAGATTGTTGGATTTCGCGGCAAGCCCCTTCCGTTCTCGAAGTTGCGCGAAATGTTGGCTGGTGCGCTCTAACTTTAACTAGTGCGGATGGTCGGAAGCACCGTGCCATTCGCAATCATTGCAGTTGCCCGCTGCACAGCAAGACGTTAGGCAAGAAACGGGAGGTCGCATGCAGAGGTATAAGTGCCGCGATTGCTCATTCACGTTTTCCGAAGCTGACCGTAGTTGGGACTCCGCAGTTGATTCTGGACGGTGCCCCAAATGTTCCGAGCTGCTCTCCGACTTCCCAGTTCCGGTAAGAGGACACAAAGCCCAATCGGCGGTACCGCTGCCGCCACCCGCAACCCGCAGACTTACTCCCAGTGTGGAGCCAAGCCCATCCGTTTCAGCAGCCCGTTTCTGTTCAAGCTGCGGAGCTCCGGTCGCTCCCGGCAGCAACTTTTGTGCGCAGTGTGGAGCAGCTCTGCCGACGAGCCGTTCAGCAGAACTCTTGTCCTCAAAGGCTGCTGACAGCAGCCAATCCAAGTCTGCCGAACGGGCAGACGAGAATTCAGGTCGGCCCGGCGAGGGAGCACCAGCTACTCGACGGCCCTACGAGTGGGGCGCCGTACTTACGTGGACTCTTTCTCTTCTCCTTTGGGGAATGTCCACGCCACTCCCAACCTCAATGCGTGGGCTCGGCGTTAAAATTGTAGCAATAAATAGGTTTGCGCTTGGTGTCCTGTGGGCCATTATCGGGGGCATTATCGTTGCAGTGATCAAGCACTTCAAACGCTCGCCCATTCCGACCAGTGCTGCTGCTATGGCTAAGGCGGCGTCAATTGACAAAGCGCTATTCGTAGCATCGATTGTTCTTGCGATTTTCCTTGTCGGGAAGGCGATCTACCTTGAGACCTACGGTGCCTTCTTCGATGCAGCGATTGTCGGCGTGCTCGGCTTCGGGGTGAAGAGTGGGTCTGCCCCCGCCCGGTGGCTCATGGCAGCATATGCCTTCATTAACCCAATTATCGTTATCGCCCTTGGTGGAGTTGGAAATACCATGATCTGGGCGCTCGTCTTTTTCGCCGCCGCACGCTCGATAATTGCACACCAGGATGCATTGAGCAGAGATTGAGGGCCAGGTCTTGCAATCACACATCACTGCTGATGATAAAGACAGACGCGCGCCCCTTCAACCCCCTCACCCTGCCCTCTCCCCGCACGCGGGGCGAAGGAATCGAAGAGGGCGGGATAAATCCCGCCCCTACCGTTAAGAATTGGCGCTGGGCATGGTTCGACGGGCTCACCACGAACGGAAGAAGAAGGGCGCATGGCTATGCGCCCCTACGGCTCGGGTGAATGGGTTGTGATTACGGTTTCGGCGGTGCAATAGGCGGGATTTCGCGGCCGGTGGCGTCGCGGGATTGCTCCCAGGGGACGAGCGGGTAGGCGTGCTCGTCGTAGCCGACGTTGAGGCCCTCCGCGTCGGAGGCCACGACACGCAGGGTCACCTGTTCCTTCCCCTGTAGCGAGCGCGGGATGACGAAATTGCCGAGGAACAGGCCCTTGGGCCCCTGATGGTAGAGATCGATTTTCGCGACCACACGGTTGCCGACCCGCATCTCCCCGTAGAGCTGCATCTTGCGGGAGTCCCAGTTGCCGAACGGCTCCACAATACAGTCGCACAGCATGTTTACCCTGGCATGGATCGTCCCGGTGTCTCCGATCCCCAGCGGGCTGTCTTTCAGCGGTGCTTCGATTTGGACGAGTAGGCCGTTGAGGTCCAGCACGATCCCGTCTCCCGTCACGTGCCGGCCCGGGTAGAGCAGGACGGTTTTGCTGGTCCGGCGCCGGGCCTGGGGGAACTTCAGCGGACCCTCGCCCGTGATCTCGACCAACGTGGGCTTGGTCAGATGGAGCGTCGCGGCGAATGCGGCGGTCCCCTTCATACTGTAAATCTGCTCGATGTGCTCGCGCGGGGTCTGCATGATCGACCGGAGATCGCCTGCCGAGCCGGTCTGCAGGCCGGAGGCCAGCACGGCGCCCGTTTCCGCGTCGCGAATGGTGACTTCTGCTCCTCCGACGGTGTCGCCGAGGGCCAGCGCATGGTTCCCCACGACACGGACGACGACGTTGGTGGTGATGGGAGGACCGTGCGTCTCGGCGGCCAGCCCCAGCGCTGCCGGCAACGCCAGCGCGACGAACACCCCGCACACCAGGCCGTAGCGTTTCATCACAGCGGGGGTTACCGGGCCATCGCCGGCGGGGTGAACATCTCGTTGGCGTTGCTGAAGGACCCGCCGGGTGTCGGGCCTCCGCTCAGGACGAAGATGCGGCCGTCCACGACGGCCGAGCCCAGTCCGTGACGGGCGGTCGGCATGGGCGCCTGTGTCGTCCATGAGTTCGATGCCGGATGGTAGGCTTCGTTTTCATTGAAGGTCCCGGCGACCGCCTCGCCGCCGAAGACATAAATCCGTTCGCCCACGA
>JAUSHW010000126.1 GCA_030648395.1 Nitrospirales bacterium
AGGTAATACGTCCAGCCGAATGTCATGCCCGGCCACATGAAAAACCGCAGCAGCTCCCGCCACGAGTATTGCGTGAGGCCTTTCCACCCCGGCATCGCAGGCTGAAGCCCTTGGACAAAAGCCAGCGTGCAAATTATTCCGACAAAGACCCCAATGACCACAAAATGCCCAAGATCCGTTGCCACGGCCGGCGCGATCGCCACGAGCCCCATGTACGCCAGCCCAAGCGCAAGAGTCGCGCCCGCAACCGGCAACGCCCACAGGTCGCCACGACCGGTCACGAGCGCCCACAACGCTTTGCCGTCCGGAAAGGTGACGAAGGGCCGCCCCTGCTGCTGGAGGAACCGCAGGTGCCCGATCTCGAACGCGTCACGGGCCACTGAAGTGGAAGAAATGATCAGCGCCATCATGGCAGGGCCATCAGGATGCTCGAAATAACTGTAGGTCACGACTTTGAGCAAGGCCAGGACCATCAAGGACAACTGCACCGCATAGAGAAAGCCGATCCGGAGTCCTATCCTGGACAGACCCTGGAAATCTCGCTCACGGATCAACTCGATAAACCGGCGTTCCCGGCCATACGTATACGCAACAAGAGCAACCACGGCGGAGAACAGTCCGCTGGCCAGCAGGAGAAAAACAATATCGGCGTGCCAGCCCCAAGCCTGGAGGATCTTGTAGAGGACGAACGCAAACAACCCGGGGAACAGCATCAGAATTCGTTTGCGCTTGCGGAACCCCTCTTCGGTGACCGCAACCGTCAACGCCGGCACCACACGCATAGTCATCCGATGCAACATAGGCGGCTTACTGCCGTCCTCTCATCCCGAGAAACTTCGCCTTTGCCTCGTCCATCAACGCTTCGGTGACCTCCGACAGGCCCTGCTCGATGGCCATCCGCTCAATTTCCACCTTGGCCATGGACCGGATCGGCGCCGGAACGTTGGCCAGCCGATCCTTCGCCGCCGACGGCCAGGACACCTTCCCGCGAAGACGGGCCTCCTGGAACAGCGCGACGGTAATCAGCGCTCGCCCTTCTTTCGCGGCGTAAGACTCGACTTCCTCGCGGACCAACGATTCGATGTAGGGGGGAAGCCTGTCAAGTTCATGGCGAGCTTCGTTCGACCAGAGAGTTCGCTGGACAAGCGGCGTGATGTCTTCCAGTCTGCCCGATGCCGTCACCCAGTTCGCGCACTCCGTGCAGCCAAGCCGCAGGTGGTAGGACAGCGGCGACTCTTCCTCCAGCGCCTTCGCTTCCACCACGGCCCCACAGCAACATCTCGTCTGCATCAGAAGAGTCCGAATCAGCCTACTTTTCCGGGATACAGAACGTAGAGCATGGTGTAGGTGATGGTCCCGGTGAGGAAAAGGATGCAATAGATAGTCATCGTCAGCCGCCCCAGGATCCTGTGTCTTCGTTCTCCGTCCGGCCAGAACCGCTCGACAGTCTTCTCGACGCCCAGCACGAAACCGACGACCATCAGGCCGGAAAGGTATACGAGGAGGCGTCGCAGCGAGAAGTCGGTCCCCAATCTCGTGCCGACGACCGCGTACAGCCCGAGGAGGACGCCTCCGCTGACCAGAAAGATTCTCAGTAATTTCTCTTTCCGAACCACAAGCTCACCCGGCCGGAGCTGCCGGCTGCCACCGACAACCTGTTGGGCACGAAAGCCCAGGATGATCATGTAGACCGCCATGATCAGCCCAAAGATGACCAGCAGGATATGGACTGTCAGGATGGGGATGAAGACCTTGTGGTACATAAAGTCCGACCCGCCGAATCCCGTCCTCCCTTCAAACGCCAGGACGCCCAATTGGCGGAACAGGTAGTAGCTGGTGAAGAAGCTGAGCATCGCGACCATGCCTCCGAGCACAAGCCAGTGGTGCGCATTGCCCAGTTTCTTTCTCGCCTGGATCCACCCGATGATGAACAGGCCGGTGAACAGCATGGCCATGAGCTGGCTGAGGTCCGCTCCCAGCGTCGCGGCTGTCCCCAAAAAGCCTGGTCGCGCGAGCAGTTCCTTCATTTGACCCCCTGGACTAAAGTGGACCGATCCAGCTCATCGACCGACGCGAACCCGACGTCCTTCAGCCATTGCACGGCTTCAGCGATAGTATAGCATCGCCCCTTTTCAGTGTTGACCAGGATGTGCACGGCGAACACGGCGGTCCAGGCCGGGCTCGTCCCGTTTTCATCCAGGAAGCGGTCCTTGATGACCAGCCGGCCTGAAGGAGCCAGCGCACCGTGCACCTTCCGCACCAAAGCGGCATTGGCCTCAGTCCCCTGATAGTGCAGGATGTCCGACATGAGCACGGCGTCATACGGACCCCCCAATTCATCCCGGTTGAAATCGCCTGGAATGAGACGAATCCGCCCTTCCAAGCCCGCTTCTTTGACCAGTCGTTCGGTTGTACGCAGGGTTTCCGGAAGATCGAATACGGTGGCCGTCAGGGCCGGGTATGCCTGACAGAAGGCCATGGCGTGCGTGCCGGCTCCTCCCCCCAAGTCGAGAAGAGACCGAGCGCCGCTGAGATCGATTTGCTTGGCAAGAGTCGGCGCATGTTGGAGCGCCACGCGATGGAGAACCATTAGAACATTTTCCGCCAACTGCGGATCCGTGCGGAAGAGATGGCCCTTCACGGGGGAATACCCTGTGCGTACCACCGACTCCAGCTTGCCCCAGTTGTCCCACTCGGCCTCCTGCAACAGCAAAAGATGGCCGGCGTACTTGGGGCTCTCCTTCACAAGAAACTCCTGGGCTTCCGGTGCATTGGAATAGCGCCCGCCTGCTTTGCGAAGGAGTCCGATCGAAACGAGCGCATTCAGGAGAATCCCGGTGGTCTGAGGGTCGGTCTGCAGCCGGCGGGATGCCTCCACGGCAGTCCCTCCTCCCACGGCCAAGACCCCAAAGACGTCGAGCTTGACCGCGGTCAGCAGGACTTTGCTTTCCCAGTAGTATCCGAGCTGAAAGATCTCAGCCAGCGAGAGCGTCCGCGCCACTCGACCTCCTTTATCACTGATGAAACAATGGATTCTATGTCAACCCTCGTGGCGAAGGCAAGGAACGGAAGCCCTCCCGCGGCAGGCAAAAAAAGAGGCGGCGGAACTCGCATTCCGCCGCCTCCGAAGCTTTCTCCTGGGCAAGCTTTTGTTATTTGAAGTCGAACTTGGCCGCTGCCGATGCGCCGTCCTTCACTTCCAGTTCCTGCTCGATCGGCACGCCCTTGTTGATCGCCGGGTGCCACGCGACCACCTTGTACTTGCCGGCCGGTACATCCTTTATGGAGAACTTGCCATCCTCGCCAACGACCGCGTAGTGCGGGCTGGTGACAGGGAGCGCCCAGAACTGCATGAACTCGTGCTGGTCGCAGATCAACTTAAAGACGGACCCATCGGCCGCCTTCCGCAGCTTGATCGGCTTGTCCAGCCCCTTGTCCTTTTCCGGCAACGCGATATTGAAGATCGTGGTGTTGGCAGTGCCCTTCACCTCAAAGGAATGCGGGTTGTGCAGCACGCCCTTGACCGACTTGGGGTCATCCGGGTCCGCATCCTTGTTCATCACGCGGAAGGACGACTGGTTCGCCGTCACCACGCCGGTGTAAGGGAGAAACTCGCACAACTCAGAGGTGATATCCTGGCCCTTGAAGTCCGCCTGGAATTTCTCGTCGTTGATGCCCATCACCGCCACGACGGCATTCTTCAATCCGCCGTCCTTGCCGACTTCGACTTCGTTCAGGAACCGCTTCTCGCCCTTCGCATCCTTGTTCTTGTTCTTCACGCAGAACTTCGGATTCGGGAACTTCGAGAACAGGAACTCCTTCGGCGCCGGGACCTTGCCCGCAAACGACACCTTTCCTTCAACCGTTCCGCCCGCCCACGATGTCATCGGGGCGGCCAGAAACGCGACCGCCGCAATGGCGACCACTGTAAACGTTCCAATCTTCATGACCCAGACCTCCTTCACTTGGCTGATATTAGCTACGGCCTCCATATAAAATACCTGACTACCACCTGCTGTTGCAAGAAGCAACCTCTCCAGCTACCTCGCCGTAACTTCCTGCGGCATCCCCGGTCCTGAAATCAACGCCGGGTGCCCCGGGGCGTCGGATTCCACCTTGCGCGTATCGGGTGTCTGAGGGTTCAACGGCAGGATCTGCCGATCATCGACCGGCAGGACCCTGAACAGGCCCCACTGTCCGGCATTCATGTATGCCGGCCGCTGATTTTTCCACAGGTAATCGCCGGCCACCTTGTTCGGTCCACCCGCACCGCCGTTCAGGTAGGCGTTGATGACCTCGGACCCGCCGAACTCCATGGTGCTGACCAAGTCGGCGCCCGTCATATACGGCTCATGCGGCCACTCGTGGCCGTCTATTGTGAACAGTTGGACCTGCTCGCTGAACACCCCCAGTATATGGATCGCGACCGGGTCGCCCACATGAGCCGTGAGCGTCGGCGTAGCTGGAAGCTGGCCCGTCTTGACGCAGCTAAAAACCTCCGCGGCGGTGCACCCCTTCTCGATCCGGTACGCCGTCGGCTCAGACCGGTAATTCACCGCCGAGATACCGGCGTTCTGCTGGATGTACGGCATGAAGCTGACACCGATGATGTTGTCCTCGTCCTGGAACATCAGCGAGAACGACCGATAATTCTGGCGATTGTCGTTGCCTGGAATCGTCCGGTCCACGATGACGTCAGCCCGCCAACTGCTCTTCATGCTGACATCCTCGCCCGTGATTGGATCGCGGTACTTGGAACCCTTCGGCCCGATGATGACGGATCCGAAGAGCCCGTTGCGCGGATTCTCGACGACATTGCCCCAGTCCTGAACCATGGCAGCCAGCTCGCCGTACTCCGGATGAGCATAGTAGGTGTATACCCGGCTCTGGCCTGGCCCGACTGTCTGATCGCCTGGATTCTTACCCGCATTGGCACCGAGTGAATCCTTCGGATCAAACGCCATCATATCCACGTGGAAGCCGGCCCGTTCCTTGGCCATCTCGTTCTTCAGGTTGATCTTGACACAGTCCCCGACGTTGACGTGGAGTGTAAGCGGGCTGGGCTTCAGCTCGCCGGCCTTCACCCGCCCTTTATCACCTTCGAGAACGTACATCTTGCCCTGCTCGTTGCCGAGCACCATCTTGCGTTCAAGATCCACTTCCATTAGACCCGGCGCTCCGTCATTAAAGCGTAGCTTCTGGTCCATGGCCACGACGTTGAAGGATTTGACAGGCGCGTCCGCCGGGCAGACCGATGCCGCTGATTTCTGAATCACCTCTCGACTCGGCAGCGGTTTCAGATCCTTTTGCAGCTCGTCATAGACCCGGATGATCCCCCAGCTGCCTTCCGCAAAGTGCGAGGCACGGCCGCTATAGTAGAGATAGTCGCCGGCCATCTTCTGCGGACCGCCGGCAGCCGGAATGGCCGGGTCGTACCGTTCGCCGATCGCGAGGTGAATGGTGCTGCGCGGCATGGCCGTGGTCGCGTACCGCTCCATGGGGAACCAATGCCCCGTTACATGCCACGTATGCACCTCATTGGCGGAACCCACGAGTGCCCGCACCAGGATCGGGTCGCCAAGATAGGCCCTGAGCAACGGCGTGCCCGGATCACCATGGATGTCCGACTTGAACAGCTTGGACGGGTCCGGATCGTTCGCCAGGCGCACGCTCAAGGGTTCCACCCTCATGCTGTAGCCGCTTCCGGTCGTCGCCTCGCCCCCATTCAGGAACCACATCGGCGACTTGTTGATCCGGTCCGGGTACTTGTGCGACGGAGGCCCGTCCACCGATACCGGATTCACTTTGGCCTGCGGATTATCCGCCGTGATCAGCTCCGCCGTCCTGGCGTTGCTGTCCATGATGTGCATCATGACCTCGCGGAAGCTGCCACGGATATGGGCAGAGACCGGCTCCAGCGTGTGGATGTCGGCGATCGGGCCGCTCCGAATCTCTTTGCCCGTCACCGGATCATGGTATGTGGACCGCGGGGGTTCGGCAATGAAGGCCGAGAAGAGCCCATGGCCCCACGTATCCGTCCCGAACACATGGTCGTGCCAGTACACCGTGCCGAAATCGACGTCCACATACCAGCGCTCGCGGATGAACTCCACGCTGGCGATATCGTTCTTCTTGTGTCCGTTTTTGAGAGGCCTGTCGAAGTGGATCGTCTTGCCCTCGATCTTCTTGATGCGCGCTATTTCAAAGTACTTCGGATCGTCCATCCCCACACCCAGCTCGATATTGGCGTGGAACTTGGACGGATCGGCGACCGTGATGCTGCTCGCGCCAGCCTTGGAATCCGCCGTCTGCACCGTATTGCCAGGAAGCGGCATGCCCTTATCCGGCGCGGGATCTTTCAGCATCGTGAAGGCGCGCAACGACATGTCGTAGGAGAACCCGATGGTGGGTCCGTCCGACGCGCTGGTGTCGAACTGGAAGAAATGCGGGTGCAGATTGACCTTGTTGGCCCAACCGGTTCGCTCGTCATCGGGGATTTCGTTCTTGTAAATAATGTCAATGCAGTCGTACACGTTCCCGCGGATCACCAGCGGAACCTGCCTGTCGGGATTCTTCCGGACTTCTGTCTCTTCCTCATGCAGAACAAAAATCATGCCCTGCGGATCCACAATGGCCGGAGTCTTTGCCGTCGCCTTCTTCAACGTGATCGGCAGGGTAATGGCGTGGATCGTGAAGAACTTGCGCGGAGCATTCTCCGGACAGAGGCTCCACGGCCCCTGCTCCCCCGGACGTGCCTGCTCCGTGCTCTTTGTGCCGTCCTCCCTCACATGGAACGGCTCGAGCCACGGCGCACCGCCATGGTTGGGTGCGAACGGCGGCCGCTTCCCGAGATGCGGCCGAAGCCACGGGAACGCCAGCTTGCCCGTCTGAGGGTCAAACGTGATCGGCGGCCGCTTGAGTGGCGTCGGTGACGCGTAGTTCGCCCACTTATGCGGCGTTTCCGGCTCATTCAAGGCCAGTGCCCCTTCCCACTTCCAATTGACCACTGTCGCATCATGCGCAGCAGCCTGCTTGGTCTGGTCCTCCGTCTTTCCTGGCAGACCCTGCGGCGGCACCATGTATTCAACCCAGTCCTTGATGGAAACCTTGACCGGATTGGCTTTCCAATCGGTTTTGTCCTTGGTGATCTCGTACTTCTTGCCGCCGTACCAATCAACCATGGTCCCGACAAGCTTGTCCGAGTTGACCGCCGGCTTGATCTTGCCCTTGCGATCCGGCAATTCCACCAGCGGACGCATCACGTCGGTCTGGGAACCCTCGACTTGGAGCGTGTTGTAGACGCGCCAGAATCCCCACATCCCCGTCACGTAATGCTGGGGAATGTGGCAATGGAACACGAACTCCCCGGCAAGCGCCTGCAAACCGCCGGACCCGCCTTCGTTCACCTCATCAAAGACTTCGGACGGCCCGATGGCTTGCACGTCGAGACGATCCGAAGGATCGCTGATCGGCGGGAATTTGACCGGACCGTTTTTGCTGATTGTCCAATCAAGCCGGCTGGTCTCCGGCTGGCGCGCCCACCGAATCGAGCCGCCATGGAGATGGTGCGAATGGACGACCTCGGACCCGCCGACCAGCCGAAACTTGGAGGGGTCTCCCAAGTAGGACCGTGGCACCGTCGTGGCCGGATCGCCAAAGGTATAGGAACCATAGCCTTGGGATTCATCCGAGAACCCGAGCAGGTGGTGCTGCAACTCCAAACGGGTCCCGTGCGGCTCGCTCCGCATGTTGAGCAACCGCGCGGAAGGACGATATGTATCGGTGTGCGCGTCGCGCTGAGGCAGCATCTCCCCCTTGCGGTTCAGCAGCCGGAAGGTCTCATCCCCGGCCTCATGGTAGAAAATTACGAACTCGCGGAAGTCTGAACTATTCGCCACATCAATTATCGCTTCCCAACCGCTCTTCATTTCCTCTCCGGTGAAGGGGCTGAGATGGCGGGAACCACGCGGCTCGACGATGAAAGCGCCCAACATACCCAGCGAGTATTGGTCCCGCGAGGCATGGCTGTGGAATGCGTGGCCACCTTCCTGTGTGTCCGGGCGGATATACCACTCGAACTCCTGGGACTTGCCAGGGGCCACGAGGGCGTCAGGGTTATTGCCGGTTGCCGGCTTCCCGGTGGCCTTGACCAGCATTTGCGAGCCGTTGATGACCATATTGGTTGGCTCGCCGTCGATCTTATTCTTGAGGGTGATGCGCACGCAGTCACCCTGATTCGCGCGAATCGCAAGCGGCTGGATGAGATCACCCTGCAAGCCATTAGAGACACCGCCCTTGCTGAACGTTTCATCATCGCTTTCGCGGGCGGCCTTGTTTTTGGCTTCTTCGGCGCGCAGGGCTTCGAGATTTTCGGTCAGCACGTATATGTAGCCCGGGTAGAAATCACCGAACCGGTTCAATGTAATTTCAACATTGATCGCCGTAATATCGAAGGCGCGCACCGGCGCCCCTGCCGGGCAACGTGCCCCCTGGCTCACCTTGACCTTGTCAGGATCTTCCGCGACCAGCAGCACACCCTGCTGCATGGCATGCCCAGCGGCCCCCTGGAACGGCCCCGTGCTCTTGACCTGTTTTTCAATCTGTTCGATGGCCCGGGCCATTTTATCCAGCAACATCGGACCCGCAGGCTGGTGCACAACACCAGCGTTCGCGACACCGACGGCGTGGCCCTTATGGGCCTCCGCGTCGGCCGCGAGAGCACCGGCCGGCATAGCGAGAGTTGCTGCAACAAAAAAGAGAACGGACAGGAACGGATGAAAAAGCGGACTACTGACGCGTGACGTTTTCATGGACTGGCCTCCATAAACACATACATGACCACGAAAATTATCTGAAAAACACCCTTCGTGAGCGCGGGACAAGCATTTCCTAATACGTGAAGGTTGTACCAATGGCGGCACGGTTTTAGCGCATTCCTCAATCGGGTGTCAAGTAGCTAAAACGGGGCGTGCCAGGATTCCGCTTGCCAAGTTTGGAGAGGGTTGCAACGACAGGGCGACCTGCCGCAAGAAATGGCGTGCCGCTACCCCTGCCAGCCGCGCTACTGGGCGGCTTCGTCTTTAATGGCCGCGATGTGCTTCGCGGCCTCGCGGACGGCCGCGCGCGCCTTCGTGCCGGGATTCAGCGTCACGCCGGGGTCCACCTTATCTCCAAACTTGGCGACCCGTTGACACTGCCGGATCGCCTCCTGGAGATGGGGCGTCGCTTCCTTGCCGTGGGAGTCCGCAGGCGGGATGGCTTTCAGGATGGCCTCGGCGTGCTTGGTAACCTCGTGACAATGATGAACGATGGCTTTGGCATCGCCCATGCCACCGTGCGCAACCATGTCCTCGGCATCCTTGATCATCGCCTGGGAGTGTTCCTGCAGATCCTTCACGGAGCCCCCGATCGCCTCGCCGGCAAATCCGGCCACCAGCGCAAAAGGGAAGCCCGCCAGGAAAACTGCCCCTCCGATGAAGAGTCCCCCAAAGGTCCTCAGAGGAAACATGCGTTACCGATACTCGAAAGTGAACTCCAACGGGGCCGTGCCGCTGGCTGTCACCGTGACATTCCGCTCCTGCGAGCCAAGGGTCGGATGCCATGCCTTGACCTTATACGTGCCGGCAGGAAGGTCGCCAATCGTAAACGCACCGTCCAGGTTGGTCACGGCATGATACGGATTATCGATGGCATAGCCCCAGCTCTGCATGTATGGATGCCGCCCACACTGCATCGTAAAGACCTTGCGGCCTTTGGTGAGATTGATGACATCGGTGGTCCCTTGCTTATCCAGCGTGACCCGGTGCAGCACGATGTCAACCCCGCTCAGATCATACGCATAGCCCTGAATGTCATGCGAAACGGGATCGCGGTTCGCGACGGTGATTTGCCGTTTGTCGGTGACGACTGACACAAACGGAAGGAACTGACAGACATTGGCTTCCATCTTGGCGGACTCGAAGGTGAACGGCTTCCCTTTTTGAATCCCTTCGATCACCACCACCACATCCTTCAGACCGCCATCCGGCCCGGCGATCACTTCCCGAAGGAGACGGCGGCCTTTCTCTGAGATTCCTCCGCAAAAGATTTCGTCCGGAAACCGCCGCAACTCGAAGACCTGCGGCGGGGGCGGCGTCCCCTTAAACAGCACCTTCCCCTGCAAGGCGCCTCCATCCGTCACCGGCACCGATTCATAGGCCCCGGCCAAGCCCGTCATTCCCATGGACAGGGCGCCCCCCAGCGCCAAGCCGCAAATCAAACGTGTCGCTGTCTTCGTCATGCCGTGTACTCCTTCTCGATGGATATGAAATAGGGCATGTACCGCCTCGGAAGGACCTCAGCCCAACCCGACACGTCATTATCGCCAAAACAAACGGCCTCTGCAAGAAAAAGAGAAGCTTATGGTGCGGAAGGATTCGACACGGTCACGGAATCAATGAGCAGTCCGGGCAGGATGTCTCAGCAGGGTTGCCCATTAAACAAACAGGGCTTGTAGCGGGTTCGATCGAAGTCGATGTTCTCCTGGTACACGACTTCGTTCCCGTTCACCCCGTCCTGCTCCTGGTCCACCCAGAGAATGTGATTCCACCAATAGAAAAACGGAAATCTCGCGGTAGAGTAGACCGGGTTGCCGAATTCACTCCGGCTCTGCTCAAGAATGCGACGGCCGGCCACATAGTCCACCTTTCCATCGCCCTGGAGGGAATACAGAATCAGATAGAGCCGCGATTCATTGTCGAGCACTTCGTCAACGCGCGTGCTCTCGGCCGGCTCCGCAGGCAAGGGAGAACCTGCATGGACGGCAGAGGGGGGAAGCCCCCAGAGCAGGCAGGTGGCCACGGCAATCGTCAGGAATACGCGCGCAGACACGGACCCCCCTTTCCCAAGCGTGCTCTGGTCCTTGGAGACCGCCTTCCTCGCAAAGGATTCAGCGGCGGCAGACCATTGACTATCAAACGGGTCAGGGGATTGCAAGATTCTCCTCTTTTTCCTACCATGCCGGCGATGTCTCGCACCGGCCGGAATAGCCTGAGTGGCTTGATCCTCCCCGCTTCGTTCTATGCCCGGCCGACCCTGCAGGTAGCCCGGAGCCTGCTCGGAAAGTACCTGGTACGCGAAACACCCGCAGGCCTGCGGACAGGACGGATCATCGAGGTGGAAGCCTATTCAGGGTTCCATGATCGCGCCTCCCACGCCTCCCGAGGCCGCACAAAGCGGACGGAGGTCATGTTTGGCCCGCCCGGTCTGGCATACGTGTACCTGATCTACGGAATATACCACTGCTTGAACGTGGTGACTGAGCGCGCCGAGTTCCCGGCGGCCGTATTGATCAGGGCGGTGGAGGGTGAGGCCGGGCTTATCGATGGTCCCGGTCGTGTCTGCCGCTCGCTCGCGATAGACCGCGAACTTAACTGTCACGACCTGACAGGCGGCACATCCCTATGGCTCGAAGACCGCGGGGACCGGATTCGCCGGACTGCGATTGGAACCTTCCCGCGAATCGGCGTGGACTATGCGGGGGCGTGGGCCGCCAAGCCCTGGCGGTTCCGTCTGAAGATGTGATGGTAAAAAAAGAACGGCGCCGGTCTTCGAGAGACTCGGCGCCGTCCAAGAGAACCGACCCGAACTTACGGCTTGGCGCCGTCCTTGGTCTTCTCCTTGCCCATCGTGCCCATCGTCTCCGTCGGCTTCTGGCCCTTCTTGAAACCGCGGGTCTTCGCCTCGTCGGCTTCCGGCGCCTTGTCGCCCTGCTTGATGTCCTTCTTCTCAGCCGGCGCTTCGGCCTTCTTCGAATCCGCCTGCGCGACGGAAACCGCGCTTAACGACGCGCCCCCGGCCACCAGCATCAGCGCCAGACCCATTGCTGTCATCTTCTTCATGTCCATGTCGTCCTCCTTGTGATGTTGACTGCTGCGGTCGCTGGCCCTGAAGAGCCGTCAATCGACCATTCGTTGCCCTTAATATCCTTGCCGTTATACTTTCGCCAACGCTTCTTTGGTCCGCCCTGCAATCATACCATGAGCAGCCAGCACCATTAAGGCTGCACAGATGGTGGAGTGCCTTATTGCCTTAAAAAGAACGCAAAAGTCAGGCCACGCGAGGGGTCTTCTGCAGAGGCGGTGTGCCATTGCGTCCACCAGGCATGACAATTATGTCGAAATTTGACACTTTGGCCTTATCCAAGGACAAATCCGGCAAGAGTTTCCACTGTCCGGCTTTCAACTGCGGGTGGGGCATCACGGCTTCCCCGCCCGTGATTGACGGAAATCCCCGCACGGAGCAGGATGTCCACGACCGTGATCGCTTCGGTCTCCTCAAATCCATAGAGCCAGTAGCACCACCGCCTGCTCCAACACCCCTCATAGACCATATCAGGCATCTTATCGCCCAAATCGGGCGATCAACGCGCTTCCAGCTGATGATATCGACATATAATTTTGCCCCCATTGCTACGCCTTGTCAATGCGCCAAATCTTGACATTGGCGGTAGCCTTTGTTAGCGTGGCTGACCACGATGCCCATCGGGAGATTTCCTCCCGCGTGAATTCATAAGGAGCCATTGGTATGGCAGGGGATCCCGCCGATATCGATCTGACGCCGCTGACCACCGCTCTCTCGAAGTTAGCGGAGGATATGGCGCGAAAGATGGTGCAGGACGCGCTGCCCGGCTTGGTGGAAAAAGCCATCGCCGCGGAGAAGGTTCTGATCAACGAAACCGTTCAGGAAATGACCCGCCAGGCATTGCCGGACCTGTTGAAACCGATCGTCGACCAGCTTGCCCAGGACATCATCGACAAGGTCGCGCGCGAAATCGTGCCTGATCACGCCGAAGCCGCCGTCAAGAAAGAAATCGAGCGCCTGACTGCTGAGGTCTGAGCGACCTTCCGCCCCGCATCCCTTCCCGTCTTTTCCGCTCCCGTGCTAGGCATGTTAGGATAGTACCCCGTGGAAAAATCCTACGATCCGAAACAGGTTGAGACACACTGGTACCGGACCTGGTCCGAACGCGGTTATTTCCATGCCTCTGTGGCGGCGGAAAGCCGTCCCTACGTGATCGTCATTCCCCCTCCCAATATCACCGGCTCCTTGCATATGGGACACGCCCTGAACAATACCATCCAGGATATCCTGGTCCGCTGGCGCCGCATGCAGGGCCGGAACGCCCTGTGGGTGCCGGGGACCGACCATGCAGGCATCGCCACGCAGAACGTGGTGGAGAAGCAACTGCTGGCGGAAGGCTCCTCGCGCGACAAGCTCGGCCGCGACCGGTTCGTCCAGCGGGTGTGGGACTGGAAAACGCAATCGGGCGGCACGATCATCGAGCAGCTCAAACGGCTGGGGTCGTCGTGCGACTGGGACCGGCTGCGGTTCACGATGGACGACGGCCTGTCGAAGGCCGTGCGCGAGGTGTTCGTCCGGCTTCATGAAGACGGCCTGATCTACAGGGGGAAGCGGCTGATCAACTGGTGCCCCCGCTGCCTCACCGCCCTTTCCGATATCGAGGTGGAACACGAAGACACCACCGGCAAGCTGTACCACATCCGTTACCCACTTGCGGATGACCCGGCAGCACATCTCACGGTGGCCACGACGCGGCCCGAAACCATGCTGGGCGACACCGGCGTCGCCGTCCACCCTGAAGACCCTCGCTACAACCGATTGATCGGCAAGAGCGTCGCACTGCCACTGACTCAGCGCCGCATCCCGATTGTAGGAGATCCCATTCTCGTCGATCGGGAATTCGGCACCGGCGCGGTCAAGATCACGCCCGCTCACGACTTCAACGACTTCGAGGCGGGGCTCCGTCACAATCTGGCCCGGCTGGCCGTCTTCGATCAACACGCGCGCATGGATGCGTCCGGCTTGCGCGAAGCACAGGCAGAGGAGGCGCTTCGCGAGCGCCTCGCGTCCCAGCCGGTTCAGAAGGCCCGGGCCCTCGTGGTCGAAGCGCTGGAGAAAGGCGGATTCCTGGCCAAGGTCGAGGACCACGCCATGGCGCTCGGCAAATGCTACCGCTGCAAGACGGTGGTGGAGCCCTATCTGTCGCCGCAGTGGTTCGTGAAGATCCAGCCGCTGGCCGATCCGGCGATCAAGGCCGTCGAATCGGGACAGGTCCGCCTGATCCCCGAGCAGTGGACGAACAACTACCTCGGCTGGATGCGGGATATCAAGGACTGGTGCATCTCGCGGCAGATCTGGTGGGGGCATCAGATCCCGGCCTGGTACTGTCGGAACTGCAACGCGGAGGCCATTCTCGAGACCACTGCGCCCAAGTCAGTGACAATCACGTCTGAGGCCAGGCCCATTGTGGCCCGAACAGCGCCCGCTCACTGTCCGGATTGCGGCCAGCATGACTTCGTCCGCGACCCCGACGTCCTGGACACGTGGTTCTCCTCCGCGCTCTGGCCATTCTCAACGCTGGGCTGGCCGGATCAAACCCCGGAACTCAAAAAGTTTTACCCCACGTCCACGCTGGTCACCGGGTTCGACATCCTTTTCTTCTGGGTCGCGCGGATGATCATGATGGGCCTCAAGTTCATGGGGCAGGCCCCGTTCCATGACGTCTACATCCACGCCCTGGTGCGGGACGCCGAAGGCCAGAAGATGAGCAAGTCCAAAGGGAACGTCATCGACCCCTTGCAGGTCATGGACAAATACGGGACCGACGCGCTGCGGTTCACGCTTGCCGCCATGGCGTCCCCCGGCCGCGACATCAAGTTGTCCGAAGAACGGATCGAGGGCTACCGCAATTTCGCCAACAAGCTCTGGAACGCCGCCCGGTTCGTCCTGATGAACCTGGAAGGTCCTCTTGCGGAAGCCCCGCTGGCCGATCGGCCCATCGCCGACCGCTGGATCATGAGCCGGCTCCATCGCTGCATCGGGGACGTCAACCGCTCGCTGGAGGCGTACCGCTTCGATGAAGCGGCCAACGCCGCCTATCACTTCATCTGGCACGAGTACTGTGATTGGTACCTGGAACTCACCAAGACGGCCCTGGCCGACAAAGACTCGCAACAGGCAGCCCTCACCCGCACCACTCTCGTCGAGAGCTTCGAAACCGTCCTGCGGCTCCTGCATCCCCTCATGCCGTTCATCACCGAGGAGATATGGCAGGCCATTCCTCACACCGGCGAAAGCATCATGGTCGCGCCCTATCCATCACAACACACAGCCCTCATCGACGAGGATATTGAGAACCAGATCGCAAGCGTGACCAGCGTCGTGTCGGCCGCACGCAATATCAGAGGCTCCCAGGGAATCGCTCCGTCGCGTGCCTTGCATGCGGCAGTCGCCACGCCCACGGCCGCATGCAAGGCTGCGCTGACGGCCCACCAGGACCTGATCGCGTCGCTCGCCAGAATCAGCACCCTGGTCATCGACACAGATGTCAGGCCTTACATGAACGGAGCGTCAGCGTCCGTCGTGTTCCCGGGAGGCAGCGTCGGCATCCTCTACGTGGACCTGACCGGCCTCATTGACGTCGGCAAGGAAAAAGCCCGGATCGAGAAGCGCCTGAAAGAGCTGGCCGCGCAAATGGAACAGGATGACAAGAAACTTTCGAACCCGGACTTCGTGGCGAAAGTGCCGCCGGATGTCCTGAAGAAGACACAAGCGCGTCACGAGGAATGCCGTGCCGAGCATGACAAACTGTCGGGGGAGCTTCAGCGCCTGCGCGAAACGGCCGGAGGCTCGGCGTGAACATCCGCGACATCGTCGCCAGGGCCCTGGCCGAGGACCTCGGCGCGGGCGACGTGACGACACAGGCCTTATTTCCTGAAGCAGTCCCCGCCGTCGGCACGATCGTGGCCGAGGAACATGACGGGCTCGTCCTCGCCGGCCTGGCCGTCGCCGTCGAAGTCTTCCGACAGGTGGACCCGTCCCTGACATGCTCCCCGAACGCCACGGACGGCGCTCGCATCCCCCACGGAACCACGGTACTCACGGTCACCGGAGACGGCCGTTCCTTACTGAAAGGCGAGCGCGTGGCCTTGAATTTTCTTCAGCGGCTCTCCGGCATCGCCACGCTGACGGCACAATTCTGCGAGGCGGTGAAGGGCTTCACCGTCAAAATCGTGGACACCCGAAAGACGACACCGGGTCTGCGGGCGCTGGAGAAATGGGCCGTCACGCTCGGCGGGGGTCACAATCACCGATTCGGCCTCGGGGACGGCGTCCTGATCAAGGACAACCACCTCGCGTTGACCGGGGGCGACGTGGCGCGCGCGTGCAGGCTGGTCGCAGAGCGCGCCAAACGAGCTCCGCATGGCCTGAAAATCGAAGTCGAGGTCCGGACGCTTGACGAGACGCAGGCGGCCCTCGACGGAGGCGCCGACATCATCCTGTTGGACAACATGGACGTGCCCGCAATCCGGAAGGCTGTCGAGCTGATACACGGGCGGGCCGTGACCGAAGCCTCCGGCGGGGTCACGCTGGCCACTGTCCGGGAGATCGCCGCGGCGGGGCCGGACTACATTTCTGTCGGCGCGCTCACGCACTCGGCGCCGACCGCCAACCTCAGCATGGATATCGTCCCGCGGTGACTCCGCCCGCGGATTCTTCCCTGTCGCCCGAAACAATCCGCGCGCACCTGAACACCCGCGAACTCGGCGCGACCCTCTCCGTCCACGACGAGGTGGACTCGACCAATCACATCCTGGCTGAC
Organism: Nitrospirales bacterium; assembly: GCA_030648395.1. Classification (GTDB taxonomy): domain Bacteria; phylum Nitrospirota; class Nitrospiria; order Nitrospirales; family NS-4; genus SCTG01. The sequence continues at coordinate 16,664 of JAUSHW010000126.1, forward strand.
CTCGCGCGCGCGGGCGCCTCGCACGGCACCGTCGTGGTCGCCGAGTCCCAAACGGCAGGCCGGGGGCGGCTGGGGCGGCCCTGGATCTCCCCCCGCGGCGTGAACCTGTATGCCTCCATCCTGCTGACCACGGCACAGGCATCGAGCGCGATCACCTGGATTCCTTTGCTGACAGCGGTCGCGGCCGTACGGGCCATCACGACCCTGGCCGGCCTCTCCCTCAGGGTCAAGTGGCCGAACGACGTGCTCGTTCCACGGGACGGAGAGGAACGCAAGCTGGCCGGCATCCTGGTGGAAGCGATCAGCGGCGGCCAGACCGGAGCAAAGGCCGTGGTGGTGGGGATCGGCATCAATGTGAACATGCCGGCTGAGGCTTTTCCTGAAGGCCTGCGCCCCTCCGCCACCTCGCTCCTGATTGAGACCGGACACTCCGTTGCACGCGCTCCACTCCTGGCGGCGCTGCTGGAAGAGATGGAGCGCCTCCACAACCAGCTGCGCGACCATGGGGCCGACGGGATCGCCGCCGCCTACCAGAGCCTGTGCGACACCCTGGGAAAACAGGTGCGGATCGAGCTGGCCGGGAACGATCCGATCGAGGGAACGGCCGAAGGGCTCGCGCCTGACGGCGCCCTGCGCCTCCGCACCAGGGAAGGGAAAATCCTCGAAATCCGGGCCGGCGATATCGTACACTTACGTTGATTAGAACGCTGCTTGGTTAAGACCTCGCAGCTACGGAAGCCACAGGCGCTCCATGTTACTCGCGATCGACATCGGGAATTCAAACATCGTCTGGGGCGTCTTCGACGGCGACCAGCTCGTCGCCGACTGGCGTGTCAGCACGGACCACGCCAAGACGACCGACGAGTACGCCATCCTCCTGCTGGACCTCCTGCGGGTGAAAGGCATCGGCCCGGAACGCGTGGACGGCGTCATCCTATCCAGCGTCGTTCCCCCGCTCACGTCCCTGTTTGAAGAGCTGGCCGAGACCTATTTTCATCGCCTGCCGCTGAACGTTTCCGCCGACCTGGAGACAGGCCTGACCATCCAATACACCAACCCGCGCGAGGTGGGCAGCGACCGGATCGTCAACGCGGCGGCCGCCTATCGCCGATACGGGGGCCCCATCATCATCGTTGATTTCGGTACCGCCACCACGTTTTGCGCGATCACGGCGGACGGCGAATACCTGGGGGGCGCGATTGCTCCGGGCCTGCGGATTTCCGCCGAGGCGCTCTATGCACGAACCGCGAAACTTCCCAAGATCGAACTGGTCCGGCCCAAGTCCGCAATCGGCCAGGACACCGTGGCCAGCATGCAGGCCGGCCTGGTCTTCGGATATGCCGGGCTGGTTGACGAACTCGTGCGCCGGATCCAGCAGGAGTTGGGCCGGGACTGCTTCGTCCTGGCGACCGGCGGTCTCGCGGGGCTCATCGCGCCGGAATCCCGGTCGATCCGTGAGGTTCGGCCGCACCTGACCCTCGAAGGCCTCGCCCTCCTGTACGCCCTGAACCGCCCGTCCTGATTCTGCGCCCTTCTCCCAAAGAAATTTCCAGGAAAATCCGCTTCTTGGCTTGATTACAGGCCTGGCGTGGCTATTCTACATCAGCTAGACCAATACAAGGCGGCTACCATGAGAGATTTCTCTGAAAAAACAAGCGAGTCAAAGGATCAAGAAGGCGTGGAATCTCCAGCGGAAGTAACTCCGGCCGACGAGCTTAAAACCGCCCAGGACCAGTACCTGTGGTTGGCCGCAGAGTTTGAGAATTACAAGAAGCGGGCGCAGAAGGACCAGGCGGACTACATCAAGTACGCCAACGAACGGATCCTGAAGGATCTGCTCACGGTTCTGGACAACTTGCAGAGAGCGCTACAGCACGCGCAACAGTTCGACGGCGCCAACGGACTGGTTCAGGGCATTGAGTTGACGTGCAAAAACTACGTCGAGACCTTATCCCGGCACGGCGTCAAGGAGATCTCCAGCATGGGGCTCCCTTTCGACCCGGCCGTGCACCAGGCCGTCGCATTGATCGAGGCCAAGGAGGGGCAGGCGCCGAACACGGTCGTGGCGGAGCATGAGAAGGGCTATCACTTACATGATCGCGTCCTGCGTCCGGCCATGGTCACCGTCGCCGGACCGAACAAGGCCGCTGGGGACTGAGCAAGGTAGAAGGGGAGGAACGCGCACATGGGCAAAGTCATCGGAATTGATCTTGGAACCACAAACTCCTGCGTGTCCATCATGTCGGGCGGCGATCCGGTCGTCATCGCCAACGCGGAAGGAAACCGGACCACGCCCTCCGTCGTCGGGATCACCGACAAGGGGGAGCGGCTGGTCGGGCAGATCGCGAAGCGCCAGGCCATTACGAACCCGGAGAACACCATTTACTCGATCAAGCGCCTGATCGGCCGCAAAGCCGAATCGAAAGAGGTGCGTGAAGCCTCCAAGCGGCTCCCGTACAAGGTTGTCTCCGCCCCGAACGGCGACGCGCACGTCGAGATCCGCGGCAAGCAGTACAGCCCGGCCGAAATCTCGGCCATGATTCTCCAAAAGATGAAGCAGACCGCCGAGGATTACCTGGGGGAGCCGGTGACGGAAGCCGTCATCACGGTGCCCGCCTACTTCGACGACAGCCAGCGCCAGGCCACCAAAGACGCGGGGCAGATCGCGGGCCTCACCGTGCTGCGCATCATCAACGAGCCGACGGCCGCGTCCCTCGCGTACGGGCTGGACAAAAAGAAGGACGAGCGGATCGCGGTCTATGACCTGGGCGGCGGCACGTTCGACGTCTCCATCCTCGAAATCGGCGACGGGGTGTTTGAGGTCAAGTCCACCAACGGGGACACGTTCCTCGGCGGCGACGACTTCGACCAGCGGATCATGGACTGGCTGGTCGAGGAATTTAAAAAGGACCAGGGGATCGATCTCAAGAAGGACCGCATGGCCCTCCAGCGGCTGAAGGAAGCGGCGGAACGGGCCAAAATCGAGCTGTCCTCCTCCCAGGAAACCGAAATCAACCTGCCGTTCATCACGGCCGACGCCGGCGGGCCGAAGCACCTGGTCATCAAGTTGACGCGGGCGAAAATGGAGCAGCTGGTGGACGATTTAATCCAGCGCACGGTCGAGCCCTGCAAGAAAGCGCTGAGCGACGCCGGCGTGACGGCCAAAGAGGTGGACGAGGTCGTGCTGGTCGGCGGCATGACCCGCATGCCCAAGGTCATCCAGCTCGTGCGCGACTTCTTCGGCAAGGAGCCGCACAAGGGCGTCAACCCAGACGAAGTCGTGGCGATCGGCGCGGGCATTCAGGGCGGCGTGCTGAAGGGCGAGGTGAAGGACGTGCTGCTGCTGGACGTGACCCCGCTGACCCTTGGGATCGAGACGCTGGGCAGCGTGTTCACGCGCCTCATCGAACGTAACACGACCATCCCGACAAAGAAGAGCCAGATCTTCTCCACAGCGGCGGACGGCCAGACAGCGGTGACGATCAACGTCCTCCAGGGCGAGCGGGAAATGGCGTCGGACAATAAGACCCTCGGCCATTTCGATCTCGTCGGCCTGCCGCCGGCTCCCCGGGGCATGCCGCAAATCGAAGTCTCATTCGACATTGACGCGAACGGCATCGTCCACGTGGCCGCCAAGGACATGGCGACGCAGAAGGAGCAGTCGATCCGGATCACGGCCTCCAGCGGCCTGAACAAGGACGAGATCGACAAGATGGTCAAGGATGCCCAGGCCCACGCGGCGGAGGACAAAAAGAAGCGCGAGCTCGTGGAAGTCCGCAATGAGGCTGACAACCGCATCTACGGCGTCGAGAAGCTCCTCGCCGAGCACGGCGACAAGATCGGCGAAGACGACCGGAAGCATATCCAGGAGGAGATTGCGGCGGCCCGCAAGGCGCTGGAGGGCAACGATCTGGCGGCCATCCAAACGGCCACGCAAAACCTGGTCAAGGCCTCGCAGAAGATCGGCGAGGAAATGTACAAGCGCACAGCCGCCGACGGCGCGGGAACGCCCGGGCCGGATGGAGGCGGGGGCGAAGGCCAGCCCGGCAACGCCGGCAACGACGAGAAAGTCGTGGACGCCGAGTACACCGAAGTGAACAAAGACAAAAAATGATCGTGGCCCGCCTTGACGCGCCATGGCCGCGATGGTGAAGCGCGACTACTACGAGACCCTCGGCGTCGATCGGAGCGCCGGCGTGGAGGAGCTTAAGAAGGCCTACCGCAGGCTTGCGCGCCAGCACCACCCCGACACCCACGCGGGCGAGAAAGAGAAAAAAGACGCCGAGGAGAAGTTCAAGGAAATCAACGAGGCTTACGCCGTCCTCAGCGACCAGGACAAGCGCCGGCGCTATGACACGGTCGGCCACGCCGACGGCGCACAGGGCTTCGAAGGGTTCGGTCAGGGGGGGTTCGGCGACGTCTTCAACGACATCTTCGAAGACTTTTTCGGGGGGCGGCAGGGCGGGCAGCGGGTCTTTCGCGGCTCCGACATTGAATACCGCCTGACGCTGGCCTTCGAAGACGCGGTATACGGCAAAGAAGTCTCCCTGAAGATTCCCCGGTGGGAGACCTGCAAAGAGTGTCGGGGCAGCGGCGCCCAGAGCCCCGACCACGTCAAGACCTGCCAGAGCTGCAAGGGCGCCGGCCAACTCCGGTTCCAGCAGGGCTTCTTCACCATCAACAAGACCTGCGGCCGCTGCCAGGGAATGGGCCACACCATCACCGCCTACTGCCCGACGTGCCGCGGCCAGCAGCGGATACGGACGGAACGCGTCCTGAGCGTACACATCCCGGCCGGCGTCGAAACCGGCACGCGCCTCCGCCTGACCAACGAAGGCGAGCCCGGCGAGAACGGCGGCCCCCCCGGCGACCTCTACGTGCTGATGAACATCAGCGCGCATCCCCTGTTCACCCGCAAGGGCAACGACATCATCTGCGAAGTCCCCATCAGCTTCGCCGCGGCCACGCTCGGCGCCAAGATCCAGGTGCCGACGCTGAATGGAGAGCACACGCTCATCAAGATCGGACCGGGCACGCAGCACGATAAGATCTTCCGGATCAAGGGCCTTGGGGCCCCCAGTCTGCGAGGCAACGGGACCGGCGATCAGCTCATCCGCGTGAAGGTTGCGATCCCCGCCAAGCTGACCCCAAAACAGAAAGAGCTACTGGAAGAATTCGCCAGGGCCGGCGGTGAGTCGCTCGACGCGGAAGGCAGCGGCATCATCGATAAAATGAAAAACATGTTCGAGTAGGCATGCCCGTCTTCTTCATCGAGCGGGGGGCCATTCAGGGAACAACGGCTTCCCTCACCGGCCCGCTGGCCCGCCACTTGAAGGGAAGCCTCCGCGTCCATCCCGGCGAGCATGTGTGGCTCGCGGAAGCGGGCGGCCCTCGCTACGAGGTCCGGATCACCGCCGCGGACCGCGACCACCTGACCGGCCAGGTCCTTGCTGAAATTCCCCCTCCGCCTCTCCGTCTCCCGCGCATCACAGTGGGATTCGCGCTCATTAAAGGCGACGGCATGGAATGGGCGATCCAGAAAGCGACCGAACTCGGCGCGGCCCGACTAGTCCCCCTCATCACCGCCAGAACCATCGTGCGTCCCAAGGCCCCGCGCACCAGCCATCAGACACAGCGCTGGCAGAACATTGCGCTCGAGGCCGCGCAGCAGAGCATGTGCTGGGAGGTGCCGGTCGTGGCAGAGCCGCAACCGTTCGACGCGTGGTGCGCCGAATCCGCCTCAACCGCCTGCCGGCTGATCCTGTGGGAAAAGCCGGGCGGGCTGTCACTACGGGACCGGCTCCGCGGGAAACCCCGACCCGATTCCGTGGCGCTGGCAATCGGGCCGGAAGGCGGGTTCGAGCCTGGAGAGATCGAACTGGCAGAGCACGCGGGATTCGAAGCCGTCTCGCTGGGGGCCCGGATCTTGCGGTCGGAGAGCGCCGTCCTCGCGACGCTGTCTCTTGTGCAGTACGAATGGGGAGATCTGGGCTAGGGGATCACGATCTGCACGATCGTGCCTTTGTCGCCGACCACAAGACCCTGCTTTCCGTTCAGGAACACCGTTCCGTAAAACGTGGTGCGCGGACTGCGCCCGTGCGGAGCCCAATTGAGTCCGCCGTCCGTCGTTCTGAGGATCGTTCCCCGATCGCCGACGACCCAGCCGTTCTTGAAATCCGTGAACGCCAGGCCGGTCAGGTCCGCCGGATGAGAGAGCGACCGGTCTTCCCATGTGGCTCCGCCGTCGAGGGTCTGGAGCAGTGCGCCCCCGTTGCCCGCGATCCAACCGACCGTCTGATCAGGGAAGACGATGTCAAACAGGGTGCTATGCGTCCGGCTTTCCTGAGCCGCCCATGTCCGGCCTCCGTCCTTCGATGCCAGAACGGTCCCAAGCGCGCCGACCGCCCATCCGACCTTGTCGTTCATGAACAGGACGCTGTACAGGTTGGCGCGGCTGCCGGTCGGCTGGTCCTGCCAGGTTTTCCCGCCGTCGTCGGTCGACAGGATCGTCCCGTCCGCGCCGGCGATCCACCCATGCGTGGCGTCAAGAAACATGACATCGAACAGGTTGGCGGCGGTCCCGCTCTTCCGCGGCGTCCACCTGGCGCCGCCGTCCGCGGTCATGAGAATCGTGCCGTTCGCCCCCACCGCCCATCCCGTTTTCAGCGTGGGAAACGCGGTATCGTACAGGCTTTCCTGGCTTCCGCTCTTCTGCGCCTTCCACGTCGCACCGCCGTCCGCGGTCGCGAGAATCGTGCCGCCGCCGCCGACCACCCACCCGGCCGAAGGCGAGGCGAAGGCGACTCCGTACAGGGTGTGGGTCGTCCCGCTCTTCACCACGTGCAGCGGGTCGGCGGCCCACAGGAGGGTGGCCGGGAGGAAGCCGGCCGCTCCCGCGAGCGTCGCAATGCCGAGCGCGCGAAGCAGGCGCTTGCCGTTCCTCATTGCTCCGACCCGGCACTTGGGCTCTTTTTCATGTATTCCGAGGTGATCTTGTCGAGCCCCGTGGGCGTAAAGAAACCGGCTTCGCGTTGAATCCACTCCTTGTCCTTGCAGCAGGCGCCGTCCGGCAGCATGTCCCACGAGCCCCGGGAGATCAGCACCGTCCCCGGGACGGCGACCTGGGGCACCCGCACCTTGATTTCGGTATCGGTCCAGCTTTCGACATAGCCGGCCACGTGCGTCGCCTTGACGAAATCCTTGTTCGCCGGGAACAGCACGGCCGTCCTCGCGATGTTCTCCGTGAACTGCGTGAGCTTGCCCTGGTGGGCTTCCCGGGAAATGTTGTCCATCGTGCGCTCATCGGTCTTGAGGAACTCCCCGAAGCCGCTCCCCGTGATGGTGATCAAGCCGCCGACCTCGGCCGTCTTGGGCATGATCGCCGAGGCCGTGGGCACCGCCAGCGTGAAGGGGCCGCCGTCCACTGCGGCGAACCCGCGCTCCGCGCAGCACGTGCCGTCCGGTTTGGCCGTTCCGGCGCCACGGCGAACCACCAGCGGGCCGCTCTTCGCGCTCACCGGCACCCACACGTCGATGACCCGGTCCGACCACTGGAACACTCGCGCGGGCACGCCCCCGAAGAGGATCTGGTTGGAGCCTCCCTCGTAAAACACTCCGAAATTCTCTCCGCTGATCGTGACGAGCGCGCCGACGGGAGCCGTGTCCGGGATAAATCCGATGACCTTGTGCGGCATCAGCCGAAATTCGCCCACCACCCGCGATTGTCCCCCATTCTTCAGGGTCACCGGCCCGGACGATCCCTTCAGAGGAAACATCGCGCGGATTTGGGTGTTGGTCCACTCGAGAATCGGAGCCGGCACCCCGTTGAACAGCACATGGTCCTCGCCCGACTTGCGATTGCCGAACCCGTCTCCGGAGAGGATCACAGCGCTGCCCAAGGGTCCCTCTGTCGGCTCCAGCATGATGGGCACCATCACCGTGAACTCCACCGGAGGCGTGACACTGTACTCCGCGGGAGCACAGCAGGAGCCGTCCGGCAGGGGGTCCACTGACGCCAGCCGGACGACCAGGGGACCGCTGGCCGCGTTCGACGGCACCTTCACCTCGATGCGCGTATCGCGCCAGCGGACGATCTGAGCGGGAACGCCGTTGAACAACACCTCGTTGACCCCAAACTGCATCTCGCTGTCCTTCTGGCCCATGGTCGGCCCGAAGTTCCGCCCGAGAATCTGTACGATCTGCCCGGGAGGCGCCGCCGCCGGGGACACTTCCTTCACAAGCGGAGTCTCGACGGTAAAGGATCCGACGCTCTTGCTCTTTCTGCCGGACTTGAGCGTCACAGGACCGGTCGCCGCCTTGCGCGGAACCCGGACGACGATGCGGGTGTCGTCCCA
>JAUSHW010000132.1 GCA_030648395.1 Nitrospirales bacterium
TCGTGCTTTCGCCCGCAGCCGAAAGTGGGATCGGCTGTGGTGGCGCTGACCCCCCTGGGGTGGCCGAGGGTTGCGGTCCGTGATGAGGGTTTGTTCTTCAAGGTGGTGCGCGGGGGGTTCGCCCACCGGCGCAAGGCCCTGCCGAATTCGCTGCGCGATGAAGGCTTCGAGGCGGGACGAACGGCCGCCGCGCTTGAAGCCGCCGGCATTGATCCTCGGCGGCGAGCCGAAACGTTGAGCATCGCGGAATTCGCGGCGCTGACCGATGCGCTCTGTGTGGAGCAGGGAGACCGTCCCTGCAATGGAAACGTCTGAAAAGATATGCTTTACTAAGGACACATGAGCCTTCTTATAACAGGCGCCTGCGGGTTTATCGGAAATCGGATCGTCCGGACCCTGCTTCAACAGGACAAGACGGATTTGATTCTGGTCGACGCCCGGAGCTACCTGCACACCAGGGATTGCGCGAAAGGAATGGACGGGCTTCCTTTCATTGACCGGGCTGAGCTCTTCGACAGATTGCCGGGCCTCGCGGGCGTGGATGCGGTGTTGCACCTGGGAGCCTGCACTGACACGGGACAAACCGATGAAGCGTACATGGAGAAGTGGAACACCGGGTATACGAAGAAATTGTGGCAATGGTGTGCGGAGAAGAAAGTCTCGTTGGTCTACGCCTCCAGCGCGGCCACCTACGGCCGTGGGGAGCACGGATACTCCGATGACCACGCGCTGATTGCCGGGCTCCAACCGCTGAATCTGTACGGCCGGAGCAAACACGATTTTGACCTCTGGGCGTTGAAAGAGTCCCGAACGCCTCCTGCCTGGCACGGCCTCAAGTTCTTTAATGTGTACGGCCCCGGCGAAAATCACAAAGACCGAATGGCGTCCACGATCTACCACGGGTTTCATGAAATTCAGAAAACCGGCAAAATGACACTGTTCAAGTCCCATCGGGACGGCATTCCGGACGGTCAGCAAAAGCGCGACTTTGTGTTCGTGGATGATGCCGTGCGGCTCTGCCTGTTTTGCCTGGAGCGGAAGCCGGCCTCCGGCATTTATAATTGCGGCACGGGCGAAGCGCGGAGTTTTCTCGACCTGGCCCATGCCTTGTTTCAGGCCTTGAGGCTGGAACCCAAGATAGAATGGGTGCCGACGCCGGAGAGATTCCGAAGCGGCTACCAGTACTTTACCCAGGCCGATATGAGCAAAGCGAGAAAAGCCGGGTATGAGGCAGCGTTTACGTCGCTGGAAGAAGGCGTCGCGCAATATGCGCGATGGCTTCGCGGTGCCCCCGGCGCTTAAATACAGAGAGCATTCACCCCACAGGCAGTATAGTACCCAAAGAAATATCCCACATATTGCGGTCAGCCCCGAAAGACCTAGGCCTGGAAGGCAGGGCAGTTCTTCTTTCCCGATAAAAAAAGTCAAAAAACTTGACCGGAAAGCTGGAAAAACCGGATCTGTGCCTTATTATATAAAGACAGTGCGAAAATTGGAGGATCAGATGCGTAAGTGCAAGAAGTGCCAGGGTTCGATGTTTCCGGAGCGTGTGCTTGATATGCTGGATGGGCTGGTGGCCCATTTCTATGCCTGTATCAATTGCGGCCGGCGGGAAGATGCCGCGCATTGTGTACGGCCCATGCATGCAGCTGAGGTTGGGGGCGCAGCCCGTTCCTGATAGATGACTCCCCGTTGCGTGTCCGTTTCTTTCTCTAGCTGTTCCCGCCAGGATTGACACCTCGCTGAAACGGGTGTAGCATTGTTTCGAAAGGAGGGGATGTTCTATGGAAGATCTTACTCCGCCGGATCATGTACGCCCGCCGACGGTGGCGTATGCCTCGCCACAGTGGGCCTTCTGCGCGGTGCCGAGCCGCCTCGCATAAGCCTTCAGTCCGGTGCCTCAAGGCACGAGATCGCCGAGGCGATTATAAACGGGCAAGGCTGGGCAAGAGGAACCCCGACAAGGGGTAGAGGCGCTCGGTTCGTATCACCGACGGAAGCGTGTCACTCTCCGCCGAAGGCGGGTTCCACACAATAAGGCGAGCCCATAACGACTAGACGGCGCCCCAAGCGCCACGACGGGCCACCTCCCCACGGGAAGTGGCCCGTTTCGTTTGCGCCACAATCTAAAGTGGAAGCATTGATCTCTCGCCACTGTATATGGTAGCCTCACCGATATGGCCGCTGCCGGTACCACCAAAAGCGGGGCGGCGGAGAACCGACATGAAATGGTGGGGGTGGTCTTTCTCACCCTGACCCTTCTGCTCGGTCTTTCGCTGCTGTCCTACTCGCCTCGCGATCCGCGTCTATTCGAAGAATCGTTTCATTCCGATTCCATTGACAACTGGATCGGCAAGGTCGGAATGACGCTAGCCACCGGTGTCTTTTCAGCCGTCGGCGGAGGCGCGTATCTTCTGCCGATCGCCCTGGGTGTGCTGGGCTTCCGTTGCTTTCTGCGCGGGGGGATGGACATCACGCGCCGCAGCGCGGCGGGCTTCACCGTACTGCTCTTGTTCCTCTCCATGTTGCTGGCGCTTCGCCTGCGCGGCATCCCGACGCTGGGAAGCGGGTGGGTGCAGCTCGGCCTCGCCGGCGGCCACATCGGCGGATTCCTCAGTGAACTGCTCGTCGCCTACTTTGCGCCGGTGGGCGCGCACATCGTCGTCACGGCCGGGCTGGTCCTCTCCCTTCTGATTGCAACGCCGGTGTCGCTGGTGACGATCGCCCAGCAGATCGCCGAGGGCGCGGCGACGCTGCGCGAATGGGCGCAGGAGCGGTGGACGCAGTTTCGTGCCCGATCGGCCGAGAAGCCGCGCAAACCGAAAGAGCGCGCGGTCAAGATCATCCGGGCCGAGCCGATCGTACCGGCCGGAGAGGCCGACGGCGAGATCAGCTCTGCCGAAATCGTTTCTGCGGAGATGTCCCGGGAGGAGGCCGCCGGCCCGGAGGTCCAGTCCGAACGTAAAAAACGGCGGAAGAGCCCGCGCCGCGAAGAACTCCCCGAGCCGGTGCTGTTCCCTGAAGTGGTCGGCGGGGCCGGGTACATCCTGCCCGACCCTGTGATGCTGCTCGGCGATCCCGCGACGGTGGTGGAGCGGCTCAGCGATGAGGAGATTCGCGCGCAGGCCCAGATTCTCACCCAGGCGCTGGCGAATTTCGGCATCAACGGCCAGGTGATTCAGACGCACGTCGGCCCTGTCGTGACGATGTACGAGTTCGAGCCGGCGCCCGGCGTCAAGGTGGCCCGCATTGTGAACCTCGACGACGATCTGGCGTTGGCGCTCAAGGCGATCAGCATCCGCATCGTGGCGCCCATTCCGGGGAAGTCGGTGGTGGGGATCGAAGTGCCGAACCCGAGGCGCGAGGACGTGGCGCTGAAGGAAATTGTTCTGAGCGAATCCTACAAGGCGTCGCGGTCGCCGCTGAAGCTCGCGCTGGGGAAGGACATTTTCGGGACGCCCATCGTCGCCGACCTGCGCGGGATGCCGCACTTGCTCGTTGCGGGCGCGACGGGGTCGGGCAAGAGCGTCGGGCTCAACACGATGATCCTGAGCATCCTCTTTGCGGCGCGGCCGGACGAGGTCAAGTTCCTGATGATCGATCCCAAGATGCTCGAGCTCACGATGTACGAGGGGATCGCCCATCTGTGGCGGCCGGTGATCACCGAGCCCAAGGCCGCCGCGCGCGGACTCATGCTGGCCGTCAAGGAGATGGAGCGCCGTTACAAGCTGATGGCCGAGCACGGCGCCCGCAACATCGATGCGTACAACCGTTTTGTGGCGGAGGCGCAGGGTGTGCCGCCGCCTCAACCCGTCGACATTCCAACGGAGGCCGAAGTCGTTGCGGGAACGGAGCCGGAGTATCTTTCGGAAGAAGACCGGCTGTCCGCCGGTGAAACGGCCGCCGGCCCGGCCCGCAAAACCCCGCCGACGCCGCTGCCGTATCTGGTCATCGTCATCGACGAGCTGGCCGACCTGATGATGGTGGCCTCCAAGGAGGTGGAGGATTCCATCGCCCGGCTGGCCCAGATGGCCAGGGCCGCCGGCATCCATCTCATTCTGGCGACGCAGCGTCCTTCCGTGGATGTCCTGACCGGCCTCATCAAGGCGAACTTTCCGGCGCGCATCGCTTTCCAGGTGGCGTCGAAGACCGATTCGCGCACCATCCTCGATCAGAACGGCGCGGATCAGTTGCTGGGACGCGGGGACATGCTGTATCTCGCGACCGGCACGGGCAAGCTGACCCGCGTGCACGGCGCCTTTGTTCCGGACGGGGACCTCAAAAAGGTCGTGGACTTCGTCAAGGCCCAGGGCGGGCCGGCCTATAGCGAAGAAGCGGTCACGGCGGAAACGGAAGGGCGGGGCGACTCCGGCGATGGCGACGAGATGTACGAGCAGGCCAAGGAGATCGTCATCGGCACCGGCCAGGCGTCGGCGTCCTTCCTGCAGCGCCGGATGCGCATCGGTTATCCACGCGCCGCCCGCATGATCGAGATGATGGAGCAGGACGGCATTGTCGGGGGTATGTCGCGGGACGGCCGCCGGGAAGTACTCGTCAAGCGCGTCGGGGTGGACGAAGGCCCATGACCCGGCGTCCCCTTGCCCTGAGGCGCGTCCTGGCGGCGCTCCTGATCGGCGGGGCCTGTCTGGCCGGACCCGCGCAGGCCGGCGATCCCGTCAAGGACCTGGTGAAGAAGGTCGAGGCCCGCTATCAGAAGACGACCGACCTCACCGCCGAGTTCGCGCAGACCACGTCCGTCCGAGGCTTTGCGTCCGCCATTAAATCGGCCGGCCGGGTCTATCTCAAACGCCCGGGCAAGCTCCGGTGGGACTACCTGGAGCCCACGCTTGAGCAGATCTTCGTGGAGAACGACAAAGTCCAGTTCTACATCCCCGAGCACAAACAGGTGCTGAACGGGCAGCTCTCCAGGATGGCCAACTCACAGGCCCCGCTCCAGCTTCTCCAGGGCATCGGACGGCTGGACGAGCACTACCTTGTCGCGTTGATGCCGGACGGGGCCAGGGGCAACGGCGGGCTCCCGATCCTGAGCCTCACGCTGCCCGATGGCGGGCCCGACCAGCCGCGCATTGTCATCGAGGTCGACGCGGCGACGCATTACCTGCGTCGGGTCGAGTTGCACGACGTCAATGGGAACGTCTCCACGTTCACGTTCAGCGCGCTCAAGGCGAACACCGGCCTCAAGGACGAGCTGTTCGTGTTCACTGTGCCGAAGGGCGTGGAAGTCATCACCGCCCCCACGCTGGCCGCCCCCTAGGCGATCATCGATGCCCTGGACCGCCAAATGGATCGCCGCCATCGTCGTGACGTTCGTGTTCCTGGTCGTCGCTGATCGCATCTGGTACGTGCAGAAGATGAAGGCCCTGGCCGGCGCGCTCGGCGTGGAATGGTCGAAGATCGAACGGCGCGGCACGTTTCCCTACGAGCACTACAAAAAAATCGTGCATTACGGCATGACGCGGGAAGACGCCCACAAGATCATGGCGCATTATTCCAGCATGGAAGAGAAACAATACGGCCAGTATCTGTATGAGACCTTTTACTATCGCTTCGGAGTCCTGAGCCGCCACGGCGTGCGGCTCGAGTACGACCAGTTCGGCCGCGTCCGCAAAGTCGATGACGCGCCGCCGGTCCCGCCGCAGGATTTCTCAAAGTAGGGCAACGCATGTGGTTTAAACGCTGGCTGCTCGGCCGTCCCCTCGCAACCGCTCAGGCTTCCCGTGAACGGCTGTCGAATCCCGTCGCGTTGGCGATCTTTTCCTCGGACCCGCTGTCCTCGGTCGCCTACGCTACCGAAGAAATTCTGCTCGTCCTGGTCCTGGCCGGCACGGTCGCCCTGCACTACTCCATCGGGATCAGCCTCGTGATCGTCGGCTTGGTGGCGATTCTTACCGCGTCCTACCGGCAGACGATTTACGCCTACCCTTCAGGAGGCGGGGCCTTTATCGTGGCGAAGTCAAACCTTGGGGAAGCGCCGGGGTTGGTCGCCGCCTCCGCGCTGCTGATCGACTATGTGCTGACCGTCGCGGTGAGTGTCGCGGCTGGAATCGCCGCGATCACGTCCGCGGTGCCGGAGCTGCATGAGCATCGCGTGGGCCTGGGCCTGCTGGCGATCGTCATCTTGACCTTGGGCAATCTGCGGGGCGTCCGCGAATCAGGCAAGATCTTCGCCTTGCCGACCTATCTGTTCGTCGGCGGCCTGGGTCTGGTCATCGTCGTCGGCCTGGGGCGGACGCTCTTTGGTGCCGCGGAGGCGCACCCGCTCCCGTCCATTCCGGCAGTGGAGGGACTCACCCTTTTTTTGTTGCTTCGCGCATTCTCCTCCGGCTGCACCGCCTTGACCGGCATTGAAGCGATCTCGAACGGCGTGCCGACCTTCCGGGATCCGGCTTCGAAGAATGCCTCGACCACCATGATCTGGATGGCCTGCATGTTGGGGGGTCTGTTTCTGGGGATCACCTTCCTCGCCTACAACTATGGGCTCGTGCCGCGTGAGGACGAGACCGTGATTTCCCAGATCGCACGCATCTCGCTCGGCGGGGGCGTCCTGTACTATTTCATGCAGGTCGTGACAATGATGATCTTGATCCTTGCGGCGAACACGAGCTACAACGGGTTCCCGCGGCTGGCCTGCCTGCTTGCGCAGGACAACTTTCTGCCGCGCCAGATGCGGAATGTCGGGGACCGGCTGGCATTCTCGAACGGGATTTTCATCCTGGGGCTGAGCGCGGCGCTCCTGCTGATCATCTTTCGCGGCGAAACACACTCGCTGATCCCTCTTTATGCCATCGGGGTTTTTCTGTCCTTCACCCTTTCGCAGGCGGGCATGGTCCGGCATTGGCTGGATCGCAAGGGCCGCGGCTGGAGAAAGAAGCTCGGGATCAACCTGACCGGCGCCGTCGCGACCGGCGTGGCCACCGTGGTCCTCGCCGTGACGAAGTTCACGCATGGCGCCTGGATGGTGATTGTTCTGATCCCGATCCTCATCGGCATGTTCAAGAAGATCCAGTGGCATTACAAGATGGCCGACTGGCAGCTTGAGCTGACCATGTACGAACGGCCCAAGAACCCGCCGCCGAACATCGTGGTGATGCCCATCGGCACCGTCAATCGCGCGGTCGTCATCGCCATGGACTATGTTCGACAGCGGGCCCATGACTTCCGCGTCGTCCATGTGGACGTCGATCCCGAAGAAACGGTGAAGGTCAGGGAAGACTGGGAGAAGTGGGGCATGGGCCTGCCCCTCGTGATTCTGCCGTCGCCGTATCGCTCGTTTCTGGAGCCCTTTCTGGACTACATCGAAAAGGTCCACGAGGAGAACCCCGGCGGGTGGGTCACGGTGGCGCTGGCAGAGGTCCTGCCGGCGCGCTGGTGGGAGAACCTTCTGCACAACCAACGGGCCCTGCTCATCAAGGCGGCGGTGCTGTTCAAGTTCCGCGTCATCGTCACCGATGTCCCCTATCATTTGGGACCGTACTAGCCTCTTTCGTCTCCGACTCGATGAATGTTAGAGTAGGCTCCCTTATTGGGAGGTTTTAGATCATGCGTCGTCTTCCTTTTGTGATCGCCGGCTTTGTTGTGTGTGTCATGTTGGGGCTTGTCCCGCCTGGTACGGCGCAGGCCGCCAAGGCTTCGAAGACGAGCAAGCCGGCGACGCCGGCCTCGTCCCCGGCGCTCGCCGCCGCGCAACAGTACGCCGGGGCCGTCGCGTCAGGCGATCGCGTTGCGGCGGGGCGTCTGGACTTCGCCTGCCAGTTCGAGATGGTGATCCAAAGCGTCAAGCCGCCGTCCTTCCCTCCCGACTCCGATCCGGTCTATACCCGGTGCTGGGAAAAACTGGCGAGGGCCCACGAGACGGTGGTGGAGCAGCGCGATCTGGGGGTGAGCGATCTGTGGCCGGGCAAGGGATCCCTGGTGTTCTTCAATGAAGATCTCACCGAATACGCCCCGTCCTTCTTCGTGATGGATCGGCTCGGCCTGTCGCCTCCC
>JAUSHW010000136.1 GCA_030648395.1 Nitrospirales bacterium
TTGTGCATCGTTTCCCGGAATGCGCCGGCCTCATCATTGAAAGTGGAATCGCTGACCCTCTGGAGCGCATCCTGCTTCGGGTACGACCGGAGGAACTGGACACGACCGCCGCTGAACTCGCTGCCGAGGTGCGCGCTCGACTCGATCCCCAGGCGAAGCTCAACGCCTACCCCGGCCCCGTTCTGGTGCTCCATGCTCAGGAAGACTCGATGGTCGATTTCTCTCATGCCGTGCGGAATGCCGGGTATGCCAGGCGTGCCACGTTGCGTCTCCTGCCCGAGGGAGACCATAACAGCATCTTCGACGAGAACCGGGAGGAGTACCTCGCTGCGGTTGCACAGTTCCTGAAGGAAATAGAAAGTTAGCAGCAAAAACGAGGATGGGCTACTTTATTTCAGGTGGGTCAGACTGGGGGGGTTCCGCAGAGATCAGGTAGGCGATGATCAATCTGGCGTCCGCGATCGGGTTGGACGTAAACGGTGCGCGGTCCCGTTGCGTGATCTTTGTGCTGAGTCGCTCGGCGGCCTGCCGGACGGGCAGGGGAAAGGATTCCTCCTGTTGAATCTGCCGCAGGTGGTGCATGGCGTCGCCGCGCCCACCAGACCGCGGCAACTGCTCCAGCGAGGCGTTCGCCGCCAGGGCAACGGCCCGGCGGGCGCAGACCCGGGCTTTCCCCTCGTTGGCGTCCCGCAGCGCCGCCTCCGCCAGCGCCAACTCTTTTTCGATCTGCTCCAATCTGACCCCATGTATCATGGGCCATTTGCGATATCAAGTTGCAGACAAAAAAGGGGCAGGCTACTGTAGTTGTGGCACAATGAGGGCGGCTGGAGGCTGACGGTGGGCGACGACAAAGACGAGATTCGGGACAGGCTGCAATCGCTCGCCGAGGAGGCATTCCCCGACAATACTGACGTGCAGTGGCACGTGAGAGGCATCACGCAGAAGGCCGCGTTCTACTGCGTCGAGGCCGAGCCTGTTCCAGCGACGGTCGGATATCCCCGTTTTCGCTTTGTTTTGGGACGTGCCCAATCGGGAGAACTTGGCGATCACGGTTGCTATTGCCTAGATAATGGTGCGTGGAACTTGCTCTATACCACCCCGAACACGTCGAGCGACTGGCGGGCGCTCGGTTTCGACAGGGCAAACCCCTAAGAGGGACAAGACCACCTCTTTCATCACCGGGATAAGAACACCTTGAAGCGCGTGAAGAGTTTCTGAAAACAACAAAGGGGACCGGCAGCTTTTTCGTAACGATTGGGGGCGCACATGAGACGCATCGCGTGGTACTCGAATTTCGCCAGGTGGGTCGCCCGCGCAAGCGGGCGCTCAATCACGTTTGCTTTGGCTATGGGCGTGATTGCCGCATGGATCACCACAGGCCCCATCTTCCACTTCAGCGACACGTGGCAACTGGTGATCAATACGGCGACGACGATCGTGACCTTTCTCATGGTCTTCGTCATTCAGAATACGCAGAACCGCGACACCGAGGCCATTCAAATCAAACTCGATGAGCTGATCCGGTCCACGAAGGGCGCGCACAATGCCTTGCTGGACCTTGAGGAGTTGGAGGAGGAGCAACTGGATCAGTTCCGGGAGCGCTACGAAGTGCTGGCTCGCGGGGCGAGGAGCGAGTTGGATCGGGGAGAACTGGACACAGGTACGCCGGAACCATGAACGAACCGATTGCGGGCAATCTGGCAGCAAAAGGGGACGGGCAACTTTGAGGGTGTGGCAGAATTGAGCGGCTACAGGGAGGACGGCGTATGCGCATGAGACGAATGTTGGCGGTGGCGGCGGCGGTGCTCACGTTCGCGTCGTCGGCGTCCGCCGAGGTCCAGACGCGGGAGATCGAATACAAGCAGGGCGATACCGTCCTGGTGGGACTCATGGCCTGGGACGGCGCCGTGAAGGGCAAGCGCCCCGGCGTCCTCGTCGTCCACGAGTGGTGGGGCCACAACGAGCATGCGCGAAACCAGGCGAAGCGTCTCGCAGAGGCCGGCTACGTCGGCTTCGCGCTGGACATGTATGGCAAGGGCAAGGTGGCCACGCACCCGGATAGCGCCACGGCATTCATGACCGAGGCTACGAAGGACCCGGCGGCGCTCGCGGCGCGGTTCAACGCGGCGCTGGAACAGCTCAAGCAGGATCCCTTCGTCGACTCGAAAAAGATCGCTGCGATCGGCTACTGCTTCGGGGGCGCGGTGGTCCTCGGTCGGGCTCGCGCCGGCGCCGATCTGGCGGCGGTCGTGAGCTTTCACGGTTCGCTCGGCACGAAGAGTCCTGCGGAGAAGGGGAAGGTCAAGGCCCGCGTGCTCGTGCTCACCGGCGCCGCCGACCCGATGATCCCGCCTGAGCAGGTGGCGGCCTTCAGCAAGGAAATGGAGGCCGCGGGCGCGACGTTTCGGGTGGTCAGCTATCCGGGCGCCCGGCACAGCTTCACCAATCCGGCCGCGGACAAGGCCGGCATTGACGCGCTCGCGTACAACGCGGAGGCCGACCAGAAGTCCTGGGCGGCGATGCTGGAGCTGTTCAAGGAGGTCTTCCGCTGAAGAGGCCGGAAAAAGGCGTCAGGAACCTTTGGGCTTACCCCGCTTCCCGTCCTTCATAGCCCGTTCCATTTCGCGGCCGGCCTCGCGCGTCTTGATGGTTTCCCGCCGGTCGTACTCCTTCTTCCCCTTGGCCAGCGCAATCTCCACCTTGGCGTGCCCGCGCGGCGAGAAGTAAATCCGCAGCGGCACCAGCGTCAGCCCTTTTTGCTGGGTCTGGCCGATCAGCTTGTTGATTTCCTTTTTGTGCAGCAGCAGCTTGCGCGGACGCAGCGGGTCGTGGTTCATCACGTTGCCGTGGGTGTAGGGGCTGATGTGGCAGTTGTGCAGGCGGACCACGCCCTTGTCCACGCTGGCAAAGCTGTCCTTGAGGTTGATGCGGCCCTCGCGCAGCGACTTCACCTCCGTGCCGAGCAGGACGATGCCGGCCTCCATCCTTTCCTCGATCGCGTAGTCGTGGAAGGCCTTCCGGTTGGTGGCGACGACGATCTCTTCCTGCTTCTTCGGCATGGCGCAACTATAGCACGAGGGAGCCCTGTTTCTTGACTCTCCGGGGGGCCTCTCCTACAATCAGGCGCAATGTCGCAGCGCATCCGCCGATGGTTTGAAGACAGCGCCGAGACGAAACTGAAGTTCGTCGCGGAGCACGCCGACCGCATCCAGCAGCTCGCCAATCTGCTTGCGGAGACCTTCCGCCAGGGCAACAAGGTCCTGTTCTTCGGGAACGGCGGCAGCGCCATGGACGCCTCGCACCTCGCGGCGGAGTTCGTCGGACGTTACCGGCGCGAGCGGGCGCCGCTGGCGGCCATGTCCCTCTCGGCCGATCAGGCGAAGCTCACCTGCATTGCCAACGATTACGGCTACGACGAAGTCTTCGCCAGGCAGATCCAGGCGCTGGGGAAGCCCGGCGACGTGGCGGTCGGCATCAGCACCAGCGGCAATTCGCCGAACGTCCTCAAGGGCCTCCAGGCCGCGCGCGCGCAGGGGCTGGTGACGGTGGGCTGGACCGGCGGGACCGGCGGCAGGCTCGTGGGCCAGGCGGACCACGTCTTCATCGTGCCCTCGACGGTGGTCGCCCGCATCCAGGAGACGCACATCACGCTGGGCCACGCCCTCTGCGAACTCGTCGACGAGGTTCTTCTTGGGAAAGAGTAAGCCGGACGGCGACGCTCCTTCTCCTCACCACGCTGAACGTACCCAGGTTGTCGAGGCCGCCGGCGTCATCGGGGCAGCCACGCTCCTGAGCCGCATCCTCGGCTTCCTGCGGGACATAGTGCTGGCGCGGCTGTTCGGCGCCGGGGCCGCCGCCGACGCCTTCTTCGTCGCCTACCGCATCCCCAATCTCCTGCGCGAACTCTTTGCCGAAGGCTCGATGTCCGCGGCCTTCATTCCGGTCTTCAGCGAGTACATGGCGAAGCGCACCAGGCGCGACGCCTGGGAGATGGCCAGCGCCGCCTTCACAACGCTGCTCACCGTTCTGACCGGCGTCTGTCTCCTCGGCGTCCTTGCAGCGCCCTGGATCGTGCCGCTCATCGCGCCGGGGTTCAGCGGCGATGCCGAAAAGCTGGCCCTCACGACGCTGCTGACCCGGATCATGTTCCCGTACCTTCTGTTCATCGGACTTGCGGCGCTGGCGATGGGGGTGCTGAACTCCATCCGGAGCTTTGCGGCGCCCGCCTTCTCGCCGGTGCTGTTCAACATCGGGATCATCGCGTCGGCCTTCCTGCTGGCACCGCTCTTCGATCAGCCGATCCTGGCCGTGGCGGTCGGGGTGGTGATCGGTGGGCTCGCCCAGTTCCTCATCCAGTTGCCGGCCATGAAGAAGGCGGGCCTGCTCTTCGGCTGGCGGTTCGACTTCGCCCACGAAGGTGTCCGCCGGATCGGGTGGCTGATGGCGCCCGCCCTGATCGGCCTGTCCGTCACGCAGATCAACATCCTGGTGAGCACGATTCTGGCCTCGTACTTTCCCGGCGGGCCGACCTATCTCTTCTACGGCATGCGGCTGATCCACTTTCCCCTCGGCGTCTTTGGCGTCGCGCTGGCCACGGCGCTGCTGCCGTCGCTCGCCACCCAGGCCGCGAAGGGCGAACTGGACGCGCTGCGGGACACGCTGGGGTTCGGCCTGCGGCTGATCTTCTTCGTCATCCTGCCCGCGATGGTCGGCATCATTCTCCTGCGCCTGCCGATCGTGCATCTCTTTTTCGAGCACGGGCGGTTCACGGCGGTCGACACGCAGGGCACGGCCGCGGCGGTGCTCGCCTATGCGAGCGGGCTTTGGGCCTTCGCCGGGGTGCGGATCGTCGTGTCGGCGTTCTATTCGCTCCAGGACACGCGCACGCCGGTGCGGGTGGCCGTGGTCGCGCTTGCCGCCAACATCGCGCTGTCGCTCGCGCTGATGGACTCGCTCCAGCATGTCGGGCTTGCGCTGGCCACGGCGCTCTCTGCGATTCTGAACATGGTCGTGCTGGTCATCCTGCTCGATCGGCGGCTCGGTCCGTTCGACTGGGATGCGATCGCCCGCAGCCATATACGGGTGCTTGTCGCCGCGGTTCCGATCGGCGTGACCTGTGTCTGGGTCGCCGGCCTCGGCATCTGGGCCCAGCCGGACGCCTGGGTGGCGAAGACGGTCATGCTGATCGTCGGCATCGGCATCAGCGTGGCCGGCTACGTGACGGTCCATGCCCTGCTGCATTCGGACGAGCTCGACTTTCTCTGGGGGTTGCTGAAGCGGAAACTGACCAGGCCGGCGGCTTGACCCGCCTTCTCAATGCCGCTACCCTGCCCACGCCACTACATTTACATTCACTCGCGCATGCACGGAGGAAACGTATGAAGCTGTCGGCGACGAAGACACTGCTCGCGATCTCTGCGATGCTCATGTTTGCGGCGACGGACGCCCAGGCGGCAACCGAGCGCTACAATGTGGACCTCGATCACTCGATCGTGGGCTTCAGCGTGGCGCACATGGTCGTGTCGAAGACCACCGGCCGCTTCACGGACTATGCCGGCTTTATCGAGATGGACCCGGAGGCCAGGACCGTGAAGGCCCTTGAAGCCGTGATAAAAACCGTCTCGGTCAACACCAATCACGAGAAGCGGGACGCCCACCTGAAGACCCCGGACTTCTTCAACGTCGAGAAGTTCCCGACGATGACCTGGAAGATGAAGTCCTACGAGAAGCAGGGGGACAAGTACGCGGCCAAGGGCGATCTCACCTTGTTGGGCGTCACCAAAGAGGTTGTGCTGACCGGCACCTTCAACGGCGTCGTGCCGAAGGACCCCTGGGGCAACACCAGGGCCGGCTTCACGGCCGAGGGAAAGATCAACCGGAAGGACTTCGGGATGAACTGGAGCAAGGCGCTCGATAACGGGGGCCTGGTCGTGGGCGACGAGGTGACAATCAAGCTCGAGATCGAGTGCATCAAACAGAAATGAATTTAGGGTAGGGGCGGTTCGCGAACCGCCCCTACGGGGTACGATGCAAACGACGATCTTTAAAACGAAATGGGGCTGGATAGGCCTCGCCGTTACACCGAAAGGGGTGGCGGCCGTTGTGCTCCCGAAGCCGACGCGTCGGGCGGTGGAACTGGAGCTGAATGGTAGGGGCGTGATTTATCACGCCCAAGACGGGCGCAATAAATTGCGCCCCTACACGGAACAATCGGCCAACGGTACTGGGGTGCCTTCTGGCCATCTGCGGACGGCCCGAGCCGCCATCATCGCCTATCTCGCGGGCAAGGCGCGGAGCTTCGCCCTGCCGCTGGATTGGGGCGACCATTCTCCGTTCCAGATGAAGGTCTGGGAGGTGCTCCGTGGCATCCCCTATGGCCGGGTGCGTTCCTATGGCTGGGTGGCGCGGAAGATCGGCAAGCCCAGGGCGGCGCGCGCTGTCGGCTCGGCCTGCGGCGCCAACCCTGTGCCGCTGCTGGTGCCCTGCCACCGCATTGTCGCCGGCGACGGCTCGCTGGGCGGTTTCTCCGGCGGCCTGCCGAACAAAAAGCGTCTGCTCAAGCTGGAAGGGATACGTTTCTGAAAGCTGTCATCCAGCGCGTCACCCGCGCGTCGGTCGAAGTGAACGGCAAGACGGTCGGACAGATCCGCAACGGCCTTCTGGTCCTGCTCGGCGTGGCCAAGGGCGATACGGAGGCGGATGTGACGTATCTTGTCGAGAAGATCCCGGCGTTGCGGATCTTCTCCGACGAAGCCGGCAAGATGAATCATTCGCTGGCGGAGATCGGCGGCGGCCTGCTTGCGATCTCCCAGTTCACGCTGCTGGGCGACACCCGCAAGGGCCGGCGTCCCGGCTTTGATCAGACGGCCGATCCCGCGACCGCGAAGCGCTTCTTCGACCAGTTCGTCGAGACGCTGCGCACGACCACGGATCTCACGGTGGAGACCGGCGTTTTCGGCGCGCACATGAAGGTGGAATTGCTCAACGACGGCCCGGTCACGTTCGTGCTCGACAGTCGCGCCTAGCTTGGATATACTGGAATCATCCAGTGGGAGGGCGTATGGAATCGCGCATTCCTGACCATCACCCCTTGCGGCAACTCTTCGGCACGCTGGCGGAGAAGGCCTTTACCGAGAAGCTCGGGTGGGCGGACTTCAACGTCAGCGAGTACGTGTCGAAGCTCCTGGTGGACTTCACCCACACGGACCAGCTCAATCGGATCAAGAACGCCCGGGGCGAGCGGGTCGAGGCCGTGGTGGAGTTGCTGTACGAGTCGGAAGTCACGCATGAAGCCGGCTCGTTTGAACGCGAGCGCGAGGTCCATCGGCACATCGGCGACTTCACGCTGTTCATGGCGGGCCTCTTTCCGGAATATCTCAAGCGCATCAGGACGGCCGGGCTGATCTACCACAAGGACTTCCTCGTGGATTACATCAAGACCGGCAAGCGCTCCTACAGGATTGCGGCGGAGTTCGGCCTCGCGCCGAGTTCCACCGATGCGCACCCGGCGCCGCTTCTGTTTCGCAAGCTCTCGGAGAATTTCGAGCTCTGCGTGGTGGGGCTCGGGTTCATCCGCGGCGATCTCGAGCGGATGCAGGACGAAGGGTACCGCAAGGCCCGCCGGCTCCTCTTGAATTAGTTCGTCATTCCTGCCACAACATCCGCATGAAACCCCTCAAGGCAGAGTTTGTCACCAGCGCCACGGAGCCGTCGCAGTTTCCTCCCGGAGACCTGCCGGAGATCGCCTTTGCCGGGCGCTCCAACGTCGGCAAGTCGTCGCTCCTCAATGCCCTGCTGGGGCACAAGAACCTGGCGCGGGTCAGCCAGACGCCCGGACGGACACGCCTGGTGAATTTTTTCCGCGTGGCCGCCTCCGACAAGAAGGACGCCGCGTGCATGTTTGTGGACCTTCCGGGGTACGGCTACGCCAGGGTATCGAAGGTGGTGCAGGAGCAGTGGGGGCCGATGATCGAGGGCTACCTGTCGGCCCGGTCCGTCCTGCGGGGCGTTGTCCTGTTGACCGATGTGCGACGCGGCGAGCAGGAGGAGATCAACCTGGTCCGCTGGGTCTATGAGCATGGACTGGGGACGGTCGCCGTCGCGACCAAAATCGACAAACTCTCCCGCGGCCAGCGGGCGCAGGGGATACGGGATCTGGAA
>JAUSHW010000138.1 GCA_030648395.1 Nitrospirales bacterium
CCCACGACCAGCGCCTTGCGGCACGTGCCGGACCGGACATAGAGATCGGCCACCGAGAGCCCGTAGAGAAATCCCGAGCAGGCGGCCGCCAGGTCGAAGGCGATCGCGCGGGACGCCTTCAAGTTCCGCTGGATCAGGCAGGCCGTCGAGGGAAGGGGCATGTCAGGGGTGCACGTGGCGACCAGCAGGAGATCGAGATCCGCGGCGTCCCAGCCGCCGGTCGCCAGGGCCGCGCGGGCCGCCTCGGTGCCCAGGTCGGAGCTTGCCACGCCCTCGTCCACCACCCGCCGTTCGCGAATGCCGGTTCGCCCGGCAATCCACTCGTCGGACGTGGCAACCATGCGCTCGAGATCGGCATTCCGGAGCACGCGCCTCGGCACCGCCGACCCGGTTGCCGCGATGCGCGCTCTCATCGATCGGCGTCCTTGGGTTTCTCCCCGAGGAGGGCCACGCTCTCCTCGATGTCGCGCTGGATGTGCTCGTTCACCCGCCCGTCGTAGATTTCCTTGGCCACGCGGATGGCGTTCTTGATGGCCCGGCCGGAAGAACGGCCATGCGCGATGATGCAGATGCCGTTGACGCCCAGAAGGGCCGCGCCACCGATTTCCGCGTAATCCAGGCGCCGCCTGAACCGGCCGAATGCCGGCTTCAGCAAGGCATAGCCGAACCGGCTCAGCATGGACTCGGCGGCAATCTCCTTGATGAGCATTTTCTTGAGCGCGGTCGACACGCCCTCGATGATCTTGAGCGCCACGTTGCCCATAAAGCCGTCGCAGACGACGACATCGGCCGCGCCGGTAAAAATGTCCCGGCCTTCGACGTTGCCGACGAAATTCAGCGGGCTTTCCTTGAGGCGCTTGAAGGTCTCCTTCGTGACCTCGTTGCCCTTGGTGTCCTCCTCACCGATGCTGAGCAGGCCGATTGTCGGATGGGCTTTGTTCAGCACGTGCTGAGCGTATTCATGCCCCATCAGGGCGAACTGGGTCAGGTGATGGGCGGCGCAGTCCACCGTGGCGCCCACGTCCAGGACGATCGTATGGCCCGTCAGCGTGGGAATCAGCGTTGCGATGGCCGGCCGCTCGACTCCCTTGAGCACCCCCAGTAGAAAAAACGCCGTGACCACCGTCGCGCCCGTGTTGCCGGCGCTGACGATGCCGACCGCGTCGCCTTTCTTGACCAGTTCCGTGCCAACCCAGATGGAGGAATCCCGTTTGCGGCGGGCGACCTGCGACGGCTGCTCGTGCATTTCGACCCGTTGGGATGCGTGGTGGACGCTCAGGCCGGGAAGACCCTGCACCCCTTGGCGGCGCATCTCCTCACGGACAAGCGCGTCATCGCCGATCAGGATGATTTCGACCCCGTACTCGCGGATAGCGAGCGCGGCCCCCTCGACCTCGGAGGCCGGAGCGTGATCGCCCCCCATAGCGTCCAACGCAATTCTCATGTCGAGCGCAGCCTTCTCGTCAGGCTTCTTTGACCGCGATGACTTCCTGGCCTTTGTAGGTCCCACACGTCAGACAGGTGTAGTGCGGAAGCTTCGGCTGGTGGCACTGAGGACAGAGGGACAGGCTTTTCGGACGGATCCTGACCTTGGCCGTCCGTCGCTTGTCGCGACGAGCCTTGGAATGTTTATGTTTTGGATTCGGCATAGTACCCTTCCTTCGTGACCCCGGACATCGGGGCTACTTTCCCTTCAAGTGTTGACGTAAAGCCGCCCACCGGTGGTCGGGCGGGGGCGCGCATGCGCACCTTTCCCTATTGAGATCCTGCCCGCACTGGGGACACAACCCCGGGCACTCAGCCCTGCACTGCGGGTTGAACGGCACAGCCATGAGCACCTCCTGCCGGACCAGATCATCCAGGACAATGACATCGTCCCGGTAGTAGTAATCCTCCGCTTCGTCCGGCGGCATCGGATGCTCACCCAAGGGCAGCTCCGGAGGCGGCACGAACTGCGTCGAGAGGGGGATGTCCAGCGAAGCGGGAAACTCACGCAGACACCGCACACACTCGAAGGCGACCGGCACCGTAATCCGACCGGTGGCCAGAACCGCCTCGTCGGCCTTGACCAGAAAGACGTCGACCGAAACCTGCTCCAAAAAGCGGCCGCCGGGTACGGTCAGATTGAGCGCAGCCGGATCTTCCCTGACCGACAGGCTTAATCCCTCTTCCGGGATCTCAGAGACCTTGACCTCAGTCATGGCCCCTCCTCACGACATCGCAATACGGCAAGCCGGCGCTCGCGCCGGCCCACGACAGGCTACCGTTCTTCCGCAAAGGCCACGAGCGCGATCGTTCTCGCCCGTTTGATGGCGATCGTCAATTCGCGCTGGTGTCCCAGACAGTTTCCCGACATCCGGCGGGGAACGATCCGGCCCCGCTCACTCAGGAAATTACGGATCAAGCCGACGTCCTTGTAATCAATGGCGATCTTGTCGAGACAAAACCGGCATACGCGCCGGCGCTGAAAATATCGTCCTCGTTCCACTTGCTGTTCTCCTCAGATCGGTTCGTCGGATTCGTAATGCGGCGCATCGTCAACAGGTTCTTTCGTGTGGCTCTCCCCGCCTTGATCCTGGCGCTTCGACAGGAAACGGATATTCTCCGCCACCACCTCGTGCTTCGTGACTTTCTGCCCGTCCTTGGTCTCAAACTTCCGCATCTGCAGACGCCCTTCGACCAGCGCCCCGTTGCCCTTGCTCAAGTATTGGCCGCAGGTCTCGGCCTGCTTGCCGAATACGACGATGTCGACAAAGCACACCTCTTCCTTCAGCTCCTCGCCTTGCCGATACTTGCGATTCACCGCCAGCCCAAAATTGGCCACCGGCGTGCCGCTGGGAGCGTACCGGATTTCCGGATCACGGGTCAGATTCCCCATGAGAATGATCTTATTAAACCCCGCCATGCTCCGCTTCCTTGGCAGGTTCGGCGCCGGCTGCGCGCAACCCGCGCTCGTCAATCTTGACGGTCATGAATTTCAGCATGGCGGCGTCCAGGCGGAACAGCCGCTCGACTTCGGAAACCACGGCCCCGTTTCCCCGATAGTTGAACTGCACGTAGACACCCTTCTTTTCCTGCTTGATCTCATAGGCCAGTTTCTTTTTTCCCCAACTGGCGAGATGCTCAACAACCCCGCCGGCCTTTTCGGCTGTGGCCTTGACCTTTTCCAGAATCTTGGGGATTTCCTCATCGGCCAGCGAGGAACGCAGGATGAAAATAGACTCGTAGAGCTGTGGCATACTGACTATGTCCTCCTCGTGGATGTAAAGCCCCGGAACCGGGTCCGGAGCAAGGGATCAGCGAAAGCGGCTCACGGTAACATAGCCCTCCGCCAGAATCAAGAATCAGGGCACTTACACGTTGAACCGGAAAAACAACACATCGCCGTCTTTGATCAGGTAGTCCCGCCCCTCCAGGCGGAACAACCCTTTCTCCTTCACGCCGGCTTCGCTGCCGCAGGCGATCAGATCATTGTAATGGTAGGCTTCGGCCCGGATAAACCCCCGTTCCATGTCGGAATGGATTTTCCCGGCGGCCTGAGCGGCTTTCGTCCCCTCCCGGATGGTCCAGGCCCGTGATTCCGTTTCTCCTGCGGTGAAAAACGTCACCAGTCCCAGCAGGTCATACGCCGTGCGCACCAGCCGGACGAGACCGCCTTCTCCAATGCCGAGTTCCCGGAGATAGTCAGCCCGGTCGTCAGGCGCCAGCGTGGACACTTCCGCTTCAATGTTCCCGGCGATCGTCACAACGCGCGCCCCGCGCGCCACGGCCAGCTCCGCAACGCGGCGCACGGCCGGTGTCTCTTCCTGGCCCTCCCCGACGTTGACGGCGAACACCATGGGTTTGGCCGTCAGGAGCTGGTACTCGCGCAACCAGACCTGCTCCGCATCGGAAAACGTCCCGCCGCCGAGCCATTCACCCTTTCCCAGCCGCTCGATGAGCCCGCTGAGAAAGGCCATCTCCTGGGCGGCTCCGGCTTCGCCGGCCCGCACTTTTTTTTCAAGTTTTTCCCGCCGGCGCTCGAGTGTCTGCAGGTCAGCGAGCATCAGTTCGGTCTCGATCAGACCGATGTCGCGTTCAGGGTCCACCTCGCCCACGACATGCATCACGTCGGGATTCGCAAAGCACCGCACCACGTGCACCAGCGCATCGGCCTCGCGGATCTGCCCCAGGAACTGATTCCCGAGGCCCTCGCCTACGCTCGACCCCTGAACAAGGCCGGCGATGTCGCGGAATTCAATGACCGTCGGTGTGGTCTTCTTCGATTTGAAGATCTGCGTCAACCGGGTCAGCCGCTCATCCGGGACCACCGCCACGCCGATATTGGGATCGACTGTGGAGAACGGATAGTTCGCGACCACCGCCTTGCCGCCGACCATGGCGTTGAAGATCGTGGACTTTCCGACGTTGGGCAGGCCGATGATACCGCAATTCAAAGCCATCGTGTGTCTCTACAAGATTCTACGTTTATTCGGAAAACGCGGCCAGCTTACGGGGCGGGCAAACGATTGAATCGGTTCATTGCCGTCATCACTCCGTCGGCAATCCAGCACTCCAGGGCCTGTACTGCCTGCTGAACCGCTTCATCAAGAACCGTCCGCTCGCGTGAAGGCGTGGCCGCCAGGACATAGTCCGCAGAGTCCTCGCCCGCAGGCGGGCGCCCGACTCCTATCTTGAGCCGGGCGAATCGGTCCGAGCCCAGTGCGTCGATGATGGAGAGCACCCCATTGTGGCCGCCGCCCCCCCCGCGGGATTTGACGCGCAGGCGGCCGGGGTCGAGATCGAGGTCGTCGTGGACGACGATCACCTCACTGAGGTCCAGAGCGAGATCACCAACCAAGGCGGCGACGATCGGCCCGCTCCGGTTCATATAGGCCTGCGGCTTGACCAGGGTGACCATGTGGCCGGCAACGCGCCCCTGGGCCGTGGACGCCTCGCCGTGCCGCCTGAACTTCAGCCCGGCCTCGTCGGCCAGAGCTTCCACGACCCAGTACCCTGCATTGTGCCGGGTCTCGACATACGCCGGACCGGGATTGCCAAGGCCGACGATTAGCTGCAACGCTACTTCTTCTTCTCCCCTTTGGTGTCCTTCCCTTCCTTCTTGTCTTCCTTCGCGGCGCCTGCAGGCGCCGCCGCAGGCGTCTTGGCTCCCGGCTTCGCGCCGGCCGCAGCCACTTCCGCGCCCTCCTCTTCCTTGCCCTTGCCGATCACCTCGGGCTCGGCCGCGCCTTCACCCGCCGGCGCCGTGGACAGCAACGCCTCGAGTTTGGCGTCGGTGATCGGAGCCGCGATGCTGACCACCATCATGTTGGGGTCGTCCATGATCATGATTCCCGGCGGGAGCGGCACTTCCTTGACATGGATGCCCTGATTAACCTTGAGGTTGCTCGGATCCACCGTGATATGCGTCGGAATCTGGCCCGGCAGGCATTCAATGTGCAGCTCGCGCATGTTGTGCTGCAGGAGGCCTCCCTCGGCCACGCCGACCGGAATCCCGCCGGTGACGGCCACCGGCACGCGAAC
The DNA here is from genome assembly GCA_030648395.1 of Nitrospirales bacterium. Taxonomy (GTDB): domain Bacteria; phylum Nitrospirota; class Nitrospiria; order Nitrospirales; family NS-4; genus SCTG01. Next base: position 5,524 of record JAUSHW010000138.1, read on the forward strand.
ACGGACCGGTTTATCCATGGCCACCTCAAACAGGTCGGCGTGCAGAAGCGCCCCCGTGATGGGATCGACCTGATAATCCTTCAGCATGGCGGTCCGCTTCATGTCCTTGCCTCCCCTGGCGATGCTCAGGTTGAGCAGGGAATTGGACCCGGAGTCCGAATGGAGCACTTTGCGGATTTCGGCGGGATCCACCGTCAATGCGACACACTCCCCTTGCCCGTAGAGGATTCCCGGAATCTTGCCCTGGCGCCGTAAGGTGCGGGCCACGCCCTTCCCGACCGCCTCACGAGCTTCCACTTTTACGTCAACCTGCATGGCACACCTCTTCCTTGGAATACAACGTCGTTAAACAAATAGGGAACTGACGGACTCTTCTTCATGGATGCGTTTGATGGCTTCTCCCAACAGCGGGGCCACAGAGAGCACCCGCAGCTTGGGGCAGATCCGCTCCTTCCCGTTGAGCGGGATGGTGTTGGTCACGATGACCTCCTCCAGCTTCGAGGCGGTCAGCCGCTCCAGGGCCGGCCCCGACAGGACCGCATGGGTGCAGGCCGTCCAGACATGGCGGGCGCCGTGATCAGCACAGGCCTGGGCGCCCTGGGCAATGGTCCCTGCCGTGTCGATCATGTCGTCCAGCAAAAGTGCGTCGCGGCCGGACACGTCTCCGATGATGTGCATGACCTGGGATTCATTGGGGCCTTCCCGCCGCTTGTCAATGATCGCCAGATTGGCGGGGATCCGTTTGGCGAAGGCGCGGGCGCGCTCAACGCCTCCCGCGTCCGGCGAGACCACGACAAGATCCTGCCATCCCCGCTTCTCGACGTACTCCAATAAGACCGGCGCCGCATAGAGGTGGTCCACGGGGACATTGAAGAATCCCTGGATCTGTCCGGCGTGCAGATCCATTGTCAGCACCCGGTCGGCGCCCGCCGTCGCGATAAGATCCGCGACCAGTTTGGCGGAAATCGGCACGCGGGGCTGGTCTTTCCGGTCCTGCCGGCCGTATCCGTAGTAGGGGATGACGGCCGTAATGCGGTACGCCGAGGACCGCTTCAGCGCGTCGAGCAGGAGCAGCAGCTCCATTAAATGCTTGTTGACGGGATCGCAGATCGACTGAAACAGAAAGACATCCTTGCCGCGCACGTTCTCGTTGACCTGCACCCGGATCTCGCTGTCGCTGAAGGTCGACACCAGGGCGCTCCCCTGCTCAACCTTGAGGTAATCGCAAATCTCTTTGACGAGCGCCGGGTTGGAGTTCCCGGCGAACACCTTCAATTCATGCACCTGCCATCTCCTTACTGGGGATAAGTGCCGGCGTTCCGCCACGGAGGAAAACGTGTCAATTTAATCCATCGTTCTTCAGATTGTCAACCGAGCGCAGTCCCCGGCGACCGGCCCTGCGTCCGGGTCACCCATACTCTCCAGCCGGGACGCCGGTCCAGCCCTTCAGCCGCCACCCGCGCCGATCGCTCGTCGGCAAACAGGCCGAAGACGGTCGAGCCGCTGCCGGAGAGCAGGGCGGCCTCCGCCCCGCGCGCGCCGAGCAGCAGCCGAATCTCCCCCAACACTGGATACTCTGCCTCCATCACCGGGGCAAAATCGTTCCCGACCAGCGGGAGCAGATCGGGCCACTTCACCACGGGCGGCTCTCCCGTGACCGGATTGGGTGCAAAACGCGGCAGCCGCTCCGGCGGCTGTGCCCGGTTCGTCCGGGCCGCCGCCAGCTTCCCGTAGGCCCAGGCGGTCGGAATCGCGATGCCGGGATTGACCAGCACGAGCCAGCGCTCTCCCTCCAATTGAAGTGGGGCAACACGCTCGCCCCGCCCTTCGACCAGCGCCATCGGCCCATAGAAGAAAAAAGGGACGTCGCTGCCGACTTCTCCCCCGATTGCGGCCATGTCATCCCTGGACCAGCCGGTCTCCAGAAGGGTCGCCAGCGCCCGGATGGTCGCGGCCGCATCGCTGCTGCCGCCGCCGACCCCGGCCGACACCGGCAATCGCTTCCGCACGACAAGCCGGATTCCCTGGCGCCGCCCCAACCGCGCCAGCGCGCGTTCCGCCGCCCGGTAGGCCAGATTCGTGGAGTCGGTCGGCAGATCAGCGCCCTCGCACGTCATCCGAATGCCCTCGCCCCCGTCGGTTTCCGCGATCACCGTATCGGACAGGTCGAACGCCTGCATCACCGACCACACATTGTGATAGGAGTCCGGCCGGCGATCCAGCACGCGGAGGATGAGGTTGACCTTTCCGGGCGCCGCCACTTCGACTCCACGGCTAGTCACCCTCTTCCCCCTCATCGTCTTCCGATCCGGCACCCGCGCCGTCCCCGGCCTTGATCTCGTATTTGTCCAGGCGATATCGGAGGGAGCGCGCGTTGAGTTTCAGCAGGCGGGCGGCATCCTTCTTCACACCCCCGCTACGCTCCAAGGCCTTGACCAGCAACTCCCGCTCAATGCCGTTGATCAGGGACTCCAGATCGAGCCCCTCGGACGGAATGTCGGCCGGCACCTTCTGCTCATTGCCCCTGGAAGGCGCCCCCACCCATTGGGCCACATCGTCCAACGTGATCTCAGTACCCGGTGCAAATGCCACCACCCGTTCCAGGACGTTCTCCAGCTCGCGGACGTTTCCTCTCCATTCATTCCGCTGAAGCGCCTGCATGGCAGCCGGCGCCACCGTCAGCGCGGGCTTGTTTGCTTTCCGGCCGAAGACGGCCAGGAAATGCCGCACCAGCAGGGGGATATCCTCAGGATGAGCGCGCAACGGAGGGACCGTGATCGGAATCACATTCAGGCGGTAGTACAGATCTTCGCGAAACGCCCCCTGGGCCACCGCTTTCGTGAGATCCTTGTTCGTGGCCGAGATAATACGCACGTCCACCTTGATGTCCCGCGTGCCCCCGATCCGCCGGAACTCCGGCTTCTGGAGCACCCGCAGCAATTTGACCTGAATGCCCAGCGGCGCCTCCCCGATCTCGTCAAGAAAGAGCGTGCCGCAATCGGCCACTTCGAAGAGCCCTTCCTTGTTGGACACAGCGCCGGTGAAGGAGCCTCGCATATGCCCAAAGAGCTCGCTTTCCAGCAAAGACTCCGGCAACGCGCCGCAATTCACGGTCACAAACGCGCGCTCCCGGCGCGGACTGCTGTCATGAAGAGCCCGCGCGACCAGCTCCTTGCCGGTGCCGCTCTCTCCACAAATAAGGACGGTTCCGGAGTTATCCGCCACCCGCTTGATCAGATCAAAAACTTTTCGCATCGGCTCGCTGGTGCCGACGATGTTTTTGAATTCAGCCCGCTCCTTCAACTCCCGCTTCAAGAAGCGGTTTTCCGTCACCAGGCGCTGGGATTCCAACGCCATGCGGATTTTCCAGACCACATACCCATTGTCGCCCCAGGGCTTCGGCAGCACGTCAAAGGCCCCGTTGCCCATCGCCTCGACTCCAACGGCAAGGTTGGCGAATGCCGTGAGGACAATGACGGCGGTATCGGGCGAGACCTCTTTGACGGCGCGGAGGACATCCATGCCCTGTAGGTGGCCGGGCATCTTCAGGTCTGTGATGACGAGATTGAAACTGTCGGTCTTGAGGAACTGCAGCGCCTCCTGCCCGTCCGCCGCCGTCACGACGCTGTACCCTTCAGCCTTGATGAAGGCGTTCAGCGTTTCACGGATGAGCCGCTCATCCTCCACGATGAGGATTCTGGCGGGTGCTGTCGACGTCACGTGACTGTCCCCCTGGCTGCGGGAAGCGTCAGCCGCACACAGGTGCCCGCCCCCGGCGTGCTTTCCACCTGCACACGTCCGCGGTGATCCTCCATGATCCGGTGGACCACCGAAAGCCCCAGCCCGGTCCCCTCCTCCTTGGTGGTGAAGAACGGATCGAAAATCTTGTCCCGGTGATCCCTGGGAATGCCCTGGCCGGTATCCTCAAATACGATTTCGACCGACTCGTTATCCACCCGACCGCCCCCCGCTGCTGCCTGGTGCGTCGACACCGTGAGCGTCCCGCCGGACGGCATCGCCTGGCAGGCGTTCAACCCGATATTCAAACAGGCCTGCCGCATCTGGTCTGGATCCAGCAGACCGAGAACGCTCCCCTGCGCCAGATGCCTGATGAATGTGATCCTGTCGCCGTATTCCGAAGTCTGTTCCAGCATGCAGACCGTGTCATTCACCAGCTCGTTGACGTTGCATTCCTTAAGATTCAGCGAACGCGGCCGCGCATATTGCAGAAAATCCGAGACGATCCCGCTCAACCGTTCAGTCTCGCGCAAAGCCAGGTCCATCAGCAGCCGATTGTCATCAGACGGCTGCAGCTCCTTCCTGAGCACCTGCATCGATCCGGACAGGGCGGCGAGCGGATTGCGGATTTCGTGCGCCATGCCCGCCGACATTTCTCCGATCTTGGCAAGCCATTCCCTGCGACGATTCTCCTCTTCCACCTTCTTCTGAAGGCTGATGTCCTGGAAGACGCCGACCATCCCGATGGGAATCCCCTGCTCATCGTACAGCGTCGACAAATTCATGCCGAGAAGAATCCTCTGGCCGTCCTTCCGGGCGCTGACCTCCTCGATCCCTCCCGGCAGCGTCGCAACCGGAAAGCGGTCCCGCGCGTAATCCGGCCACCCAAATACGTCCCACCAGAACCGGCTGCGGACTTCCGCTTTCGCGTACCCCATGACCAACTCGGCCTTTTTATTGAAGGAGGTGACCCGGCCTTCCGAATCCGTGGTAAAGACACCGCTATCAATACTTTCCAGAATGAAGCGGTGGATCTCCTGCAGTTCGGCCAGGTCGCGGACCTTGCTTTCAAGGCGCTCGGCCAGCATCCCGCTCAGGTAGCCTACCATCAGAAAGCCCAGGACATTGATGGAGAGGTTGTAGAAGATTTCGGGAACCGGCAGGTCCGTCACCCGCGGCAGCGTGAGCAGCGGGAACATCTCGTAGGTCGAGCGATAGTACTGGACGTCCACAATCGCGCCATAGAGGATTCCGGCCACCGAGGCGGCCGCCAGGCCGCCGGGCCTTGACAACAGCGCGCTCGCGGCCGTGATCGACATGATATAGAGCAGCGAAAACGGACTCTCCACGCCCCCGGTCAGTGCCACCAGCGCGGTTTCGAAGAGGATATCCACTCCGATCTGGACGTAGGCGAACAGGACCAGCCGCTCGACCCGCTTGATGAGGACGCCATACAGGATGGTCAGGAGGTAGGTCGCGACGATCAGGCCGTAATAGGCCGGGATGGACTGGGTGCTTTTGCCGATCTGAAAATAAATCAGGACGCCCAGGGTCAGGGTCACAACAGCGACCCTGATGCCCATGAGCCACTTTAGCTTATCCCGGAGGGCTTCCATGCATTGCGCCGAGCCGCACCGAAACCTTAGCCGACGACCGAGGCCATTTTGAAAATGGGCAGGTACATCGCGATCACGATGAACCCGATCACCGTCCCGAGGAAAACCATCAACATGGGCTCCAAAAGAGCCGTCAGCGCCGACACCGCGGCATCCACCTCATCATCAAAGAAATCGGCGATCTTGCCGAGCATCGCGTCCAGGGCACCGGTCGCCTCGCCTACATTGATCATTTGGACGACCATGGGAGGGAACACACCGGTCTTGCCCAGCGGCTCCGACAACGTTTTGCCCTCGCCCACGCTGGTGCGCGCTTCCAGGATCGCATTCTGCACAATGATGTTTCCGGCGATCCGTGCCACGATTTCCAGCCCTTCCATAATCGGCACGCCGCTCTGCAACAGGGTCCCGAAAGTGCGGGTGAACTGCGCCACCGAGATCTTGCGGATCAGGTCCCCCGCCACCGGCACCTTGAGCATCAATTTATCGATTTGGTACCGGCCTCCCTTGGTCAAGTAGTACTTTTTCAGCCCGTAGATGCTCCCACCCGCCGCGGCAATGATAACGAGAATGTAGCTTTGCATGAACTCGCTGACGGCCATGACGAACTGGGTGGGGGCCGGCAACGTCCCGCCGAAGTCTCCGAACATCTTCGCAAAGATCGGGATCACAAAGACCAGGAGGACCGAGACCACGATGATGGCGACCCCCAGGATGGCGGTCGGGTAGACCATGGCCGCTTTGATCTGGCTTTTTAATTTTGCCGCCTTCTCCAGCTGGGCGGCAAGGCGAATCAGCGTGGTGTCAAGCGCACCGCCGATCTCGCCGGCCTGTACCATGTTGCAGTAGAGGCCGCTGAAGACCTTGGGGTGCTTTTTGAGGCCGTCGGCGAATGTCGTCCCGGTTTCCACATCCGCTTTGACCTCGCCGACAATCGCGCCGAAGGACTTATTGTCGCACTGCGAGGCGAGAATCTCGAGGCATTGGACCAGGGGAAGCCCGGCGCCGATCATGGTCGCAAACTGGCGGGTGAAGACAACGATGTCCTTGTCGGTCACCGCCTGCTTTTTGCTTGCCGCTTTCTTCTTTTTCTCGTCAATGGAAGTGACGGTGACGCCCTGGGAGCGCAGTTGGTCGATTGCCGCTTCGCGGTTGTCGGCGGTGACCTCCGCCGTGACGGACTTCCCCCCCTTGGCTTTCCCGGCGTATGCAAAAACAGGCATGCAGTTACCTCACTCGATCGGTCAATGGCATCCGACTCAGTCGGCCACGGATGAGCCTTCTACTTCCGAGATGGTCGTGACTCCTTCAGCAACTTTGGACAGGCCGCTCATGCGGATCGTCTTGACACCATCCTCGATCGAAGTCTTCTTGATCTCGTCCGTCGTTCTCCCTTGAATGATGGCTCCCCGTAGCGCCTCCGTGATCGGCATGATCTGGTAGAAAGCACAGCGTCCCTTGTAGCCTTTGTTATTACACTTTTCGCATCCCTTGCCCTTCATTGGCTTGGCGGTCGCGATCTCCGCGTCCTTCAACCCGAGACTTCTCAGGAGTTCCGGCGTGACACTCGGATCCGGCTCCTTGCAGCCGCCGCAGACACGTTTGGCCAAACGCTGGGCGATGATCAGGATCACCGCGGTCGAGACCATGAAGGGTTCGATGCCCATTTGGAGGAGCCGCGAGATGGTGGCCGGCGCGTCGTTGGTATGCAGTGAGGCCATGACCAAGTGGCCGGTCATCGCCGCCTTGACCGCGATCTCGCCCGTCTCGAAATCCCGGATCTCACCGATGAGAATGATGTCGGGGTCCTGCCGGAGGAAGGACTTCAAGGCCGCCGGAAAGGTCAGTCCGATGTCCGGCTGGATCAACACCTGGTTGATCCCCATGAAGTTGAACTCGACCGGGTCTTCGGCCGTGGAGATGTTCACGTCGACGGTGTTGACGGCTTGCAGGCACGAATAGAGGGTCACGGTCTTGCCGCTCCCGGTCGGCCCGGTGACAAGGAGCATCCCGTAAGGAGCCGCCAGCGCGGCATTGAGATCCGCGGCCTGCTTGGCATCAAATCCGAGCTTGTCCTTGTCCACCTGGATGTTGGACTTGTCGAGGAGGCGGAGACAGCCCTTTTCGCCGAAGAGGGTGGGCAGGATCGAGACACGGAAGTCGATATCCTTCTTGGGGCCCAGTTTCAGCTTGATGCGCCCGTCCTGAGGCAACCGCCGCTCGGCAATGTCCAGCCTGGCCATGATCTTGATGCGTGAAATAATCGCGTTCTTCACTTTCAAGGGCAGGTTCATGACCGTCTGCAGATCGCCGTCCACCCGGTAGCGGATGCGGAAGACGGTTTCGTACGGCTCAATGTGGATGTCGCTGGCTCCCACCTTCATGGCGTTGACCAGGATGCCGTTGACCAGCTTGATGATCGGGGCTTCAACTTCGCCGATGATGCCGCCTTCCTGCTCGGTCTCGGCCACCTCCACGGAGTCAAGGGCATCGCCCACGGTCTTGTCGAAGTCCTCGACGTCCACCATGGGACCATCTTGGGCTTGGCCGAGATTGGCCAGTTCATCGCCTTCGGGCGCATCGGAGAGGGTGTAGTCCTTGGCTGACAGGATGGACTTGGCGGCGGAGCCGGCGTCCGCTTTGCCGCCGACATCCCCTCCGTAATACTTCTTGATCGTTTCAATGAGTGCGGTCTCGGCGGCGATCACGGGCTCGATCGTATAGTTGGTTCGGAATTTGAGGTCGTCGAGCGTGAGGATGTTCGTCGGGTCCAGCATCGCCACGGTCAACGTCGCCCCGACCCGTCGCAACGGCAGCACCAGGTGCTTTTTGACCAGCTCCAGAGACACCAGCTTGATGATGGCGGGATCGATGCTCTGGTACATCTTCAGATCAACGGCCTGCACCCGGTACTGTTGCGCCAGGAACTGGAGGAGCTTTTCCTCCTGGACATAGCCCATTTTGACCAGCGTGCTGCCCAGCCGGCTGGCGCCTTTGGACGCTCTCACGGTCGTCAGCGCCTCGTTGAGCTGCTGCTCGGTGATGAGCTTCGCGTCAACCAGTAACTTGCCTATCCTGTCAGCGACAACAGCCATAGCCCTTACCCCGCCTTGTGGAAATGGTTAAGCCGAGAAAAAGCCCCCGATAAACATAGGAAAAGAGTGTACTGCGTCATGCCGCCCTTGTCAAACGGGGACGGCGATTTCAGCGACCACGAACCGACGCGATCAGACCAGGTCGGGGTGGTAGGCGCGGACCCCGCGATAGACGTATTGCAGCCCCGAGGCGACGGTCAGGGTCAACATGAGCACCAGCAGCGGCATCAACTCGCGGACATCCTTCTGAAGCGCGATCAGCGCCAGCGCCAGGACAAGATACGACAGCTGCACCAGCGTCGTGCCCTTGCCGAGGGCCGTCGGCACCACTGCGATCGGGGTCTGCGTCACATGGAGGAGCAGGGTCCCCGCCACAATGATGAGATCCCGGCTGACGACCACGATCGCGACCCAGCCCGGCACGAGATGCAGCACCGACAGCGTCACAAAGGCCGAGGTTAGCAGCAGCTTGTCAGCCAGGGGGTCCAGGTAGGCGCCGAGCTTCGTGCTCTGGTTCGCCATCCTGGCAATCACCCCGTCCAGAATGTCCGTCACCCCCGCGGCCAGGAGCGTCCAGAGCGCCCACTGGTACTGCCCATAGGTAAGGAACCCTATGAAGAAAGGGATGAGGAGGATACGAAGCACCGTCAGGGAATTGGGAAGATTCATAGGTTCTTGAAGGGTGGAGCCTACCAGACGGTCGCGATGAATTCCAGAAAAACATTCCGGCCTCGCCAATCGCGGGAATGCCGCTCCCGATTCCTTGACAATCACTGCAAGCCTTCGATAAAGTGTACATTCTTGGAGATTTTTAGGCTCAGAGGTCTTTTATTTTTATGCAGGTGACGATCAACGGCAAGCCTGAAGAAGTCGGAGGGGAAACCATCCTGGAGATTCTCAAAGCCAAGGACATCAGCCCCCAGATGGTCGCGGTCGAGCTCAACTCGAAGATCCTGGAACGGGACGAACTGGCCGGCACGGTGGTCAAGAACGGCGACGCGATCGAGCTGCTCTTCTTCATGGGTGGAGGCCGCTGAATGTTCCGCACCTCGGCCACCATCACCGAGCTCATCGGCCGTACGCCCCTGGTCCGCCTCAACCGGCTGACCCCGGAAGGCGCCGCCACGATTTACGCCAAGGTGGAGTATTTCAACCCGGGCGGCTCGGTCAAGGATCGCATCTGCCTCAATATGATCGACGAGGCGGAGCGGCAGGGCAAGCTCAAGCCCGGCGCCACGATCATCGAACCGACGAGCGGAAACACCGGCATCGGGCTGGCCCTGATCAGCGCCGTGCGCGGATACAAGCTGATCCTCGTGATGCCGGAGAGCATGAGCATGGAACGGGCCAGCCTGCTGTCATCCTACGGGGCACAACTCGTCCTCACGGCCGCCTGGGAAGGCATGAAGGGGTCCATCAAGGAAGCCGAGAGCCTCGTCGCCGCGAACCCGGATTACTACATGCCGGACCAGTTCTCGAACCCGGCCAACCCGGCCACGCACCGAAAAACCACGGCCCTCGAAATCTGGGAGGCGCTGGACGGCCGGATCGACGCGTTCGTCACCGCCGTCGGCACCGGCGGCACGATCACGGGTTGCGGCGAGGTCTTCAAGGAACGGAACCCCAAGATCAAAGTCATCGCGGTGGAACCGGCCGGCTCCCCCGTCCTCTCGGGCGGCGACCCGGGGCCGCATCGAATCCAGGGGATCGGCGCGGGGTTCATCCCCAAGGTCCTCAACCGCTCGATCCTGGACGGCGTGCTCACCGTGACGGACGAGGAGGCCTATCAGACCGCGAAGCTGCTGGCGAAAAAGGAAGGCCTCCTGGTCGGCATCTCCTCGGGCGCCAACGTCGCCGCCGCACAGAAAGTTGCGGCCGAACTCGGACCCGGCAAGAACGTCGTCACCATCCTGTGCGACACAGGCGAGCGCTATATCAGCATCGAGAAATACTTTAACATTTAGCCGCACGTTCCCAAACAACAGGACGCCCATGGCCTTCATCCCGGATTCCGAAGAACAGGTTACCCGCTACAGCCGGCACATTCTGTTGCCGGAAGTCGGCGGCAAAGGCCAGAAAAAGATTGGCCAGGCCAGGGTGCTCATCGTCGGCGCCGGCGGCCTGGGGTCTCCCGCCGCCTTTTATCTGGCGGCGGCCGGCGTCGGCACGATCGGCCTGATCGACGGTGACGTGGTGGACCTGTCCAATCTCCAGCGCCAGGTGATTCATCAGACCGCCGACATCGGCAGGCCCAAGGTGGAATCCGCCAGGGCCAGGATCCTTGCCCTCAATCCCAACGTCGCGGTCGAGACCCACTACACGCGCCTCACCGCCGAAAACGCCCTGGACATCATCGGCCGCTATGACATCGTTCTGGACGGCGTGGACAACTTTCCGGCCAAGTTCCTGATCAACGACGCCTGCTTCTTCGCGCAAAAGCCCCTGGTGCACGGCGGAATCCTGCGATTCGACGGGCGGGTGTTCACCATCCTGCCGGGGAAAAGCGCGTGCTACCGCTGCGTCTTTAAACAGCCGCCGCCGCCGGGACTGGTGGCCAGCTGCCAGGAAGCCGGCGTGATCGGCGCGCTGGCCGGCATCATTGGAACCATCCAGGCCACCGAGGTGCTCAAGCTCATCCTGGACCGCGGCCGTCTCCTCACCGACCGGTTGCTGGATTACGACGCGCGCCTGACACGCTTTCGCGAAATCAAAGTTTCCAGAAACCCCAAGTGCCCGTTGTGCGGAGATCAACCGGAAATCACCCAGCTTTTCGAGCATGAGCCGGAGGTCTGCGCGGTCAAAACCGCGTAAGCATACCCATGGCACCCACTACCACAGACAAGATCAAAGGGCTGATCTGCCGAGAATGCGGGAAGACGTACCCCCCGGTATCCCTGCACGTCTGCGACATGTGCTTCGGCCCCCTGGAAGTCCAATACAACTACGAGGCGATCAAGTCGCGCATCTCCCGCAAAACAATCGAGGCAGGCCCCAAAAGCCTGTGGCGGTATATCGACCTGCTGCCGATCCAGGGCGAGCCCACGGTGGGGCTCTACGCCGGCCTCACCCCGCTGATCCGGGCCAAGAACCTCGGCGACGAACTCGGCCTGGACAAGCTTTACATCAAGAACGACACCGTGAACCACCCGACCCTGTCGTTCAAGGATCGCGTCGTCTCGGTGGCGCTGACGCGCGCCCTCGAGCTGGGCTATGACACCGTGGCCTGCGCCTCCACCGGAAACCTGGCGAACTCAGTGGCGGCCCACGCGGCGGCGGCCAAGATGCAGTGCTACGTCTTCATTCCCCACGACCTGGAAGCCTCCAAGGTGCTGGGCAACCTCGTGTACCGTCCGAACGTCGTCGAAGTCGAGGGCAACTACGACGACGTGAACCGGCTGTGCAGCGAGATCGCCGGCGAGCGCAAATGGGCCTTCGTCAACGTCAACATCCGCCCCTATTATGCCGAGGGGTCCAAGACGCTGGCGTACGAGGTCGTTGAGCAGCTCGGCTGGATCGCCCCCGACCAGATTGTCATTCCGATGGCCTCCGGGTCCCTGCTCACGAAAATCTGGAAAGGGCTCAACGAGTTTCACAAGCTGGGCCTGATCGATGGCCTGACCACCAAGGTCCATGGGGCGCAGGCCGAAGGCTGCTCCCCCATCTCGGCGGCCTACAAGCAGGGCCGTGATTTTTTCAAGCCGGTGAAGCCCAACACGATCGCCAAGTCGCTGGCGATCGGCAATCCCGCCGACGGCTATTACGCGCTCAAGGCCACCGCCGAGAGCGGCGGGGCCATGGACTCCGTCACCGACGAGGAGATCGTGGAAGGCATGATGCTCCTCGCGCAGACCGAGGGCGTCTTCGCCGAGACGGCGGGCGGCGTGACCATCGGCGTCCTCAAGAAGCTGGTCAAGCAAGGCGTCATCAAACGGACCGACACGACGGTCGCCCTGATCACGGGCAACGGCCTTAAAACCCAGGAGGCCGTGATGCACGCCGTCGGCCGGCCGACGCGAATTTCCCCGAGCCTGGCGCAATTCCTGAAGACGTTCAACCTGGACAAGCACGAGAGGTAAGCTCCACATGGTGAAGGTTCGCATCCCCACACCCCTGCGGCCATTGACGGGGGGGAAAAACGAGGTAGAGGCCACGGCCTCGGACATCCAGTCCATGATCGAGTCGCTCAACGGACAATTCCCGGGGCTCAAAGACCGGGTCTGCGACGACAAGGGCGAGATCCGGCGGTTCGTGAACATCTATCTCAACGAGGAAGACATCCGCTTCCTGCAAGGCAAGGACACGCCGCTCAAGGACGGCGATGAGATCTCCATTGTCCCCGCCATCGCGGGCGGGGCCCATCCGCATGAAAGGAGCGCGTGATGGCGCACCTTCGCTTCCATCTGCGTTTTCCCGAGGACAAGATCAAGGAGCCGGTGCTCTGCCAGATCAACCGGGAATTCACGAAGGTCGATACAAACATCCGGCGCGCGGATGTCCGGGAGAAGACCGGCTGGATGGACGTTGAGTTTGCGGGCGACCCCGCCGAAATCGAGCGGGCCATCGACGGCATCCGGAAGAAGGGCGTCATCGTGGACCCCATCGAGCTGAACGTCGTGGAGTAGGGACAATGGAATTCACGGAGACCCAGATCGAACGCTACAGCCGGCACATCATCCTTCCCGACGTCGGCGGGAAGGGGCAAATGAAGCTGGCCAATGCCAGGGTGCTCATCATCGGCGCCGGCGGCCTCGGCTCCCCGGCGGCATTCTATCTGGCGGCGGCCGGCGTCGGCACGATCGGGCTGGTGGACGGCGACGTGGTGGACCTGTCGAACCTCCAGCGCCAGATCCTCCACACGACCGCCGGCATCGGCAAGCCGAAAGTGGAGTCCGGGCGGGAGACACTCGCCGCGCTGAACCCGGACGTCGCGATCAAGACGTACCAGACGAACATCGCCGCCGAGAATATCCTCGGCATCATCGGTGATTACGATATCGTCCTGGACGGGTCGGACAATTTCCCCACCCGCTACCTGGTCAACGATGCCTGCTTCTTCGCCAAGAAGACGCTCATCTCCGGCAGCATTTTCCGGTTCGAAGGGCAGCTCACCGTCCTCAAACCGAACGACGGCTTTCCCTGCTACCGGTGCCTCTACGCGGAACCGCCGCCGGCCGGCCTCGTCCCGAACTGCCAGGAAGCCGGCGTCCTGGGAGTCCTCGCCGGGACAATCGGCGTGCTGCAGGCTGCCGAAGCCATCAAGGAGATCGTCGGATTCGGCACGTCCCTCGCCGGCTCCATGCTGATCTACGACGCACTCGAGATGACCTTCCGCAAGACCCGGATCCCCAAGGATCCCACGTGCCCCCTCTGCGGTTCTAAGCCTCGGATCAAGGATCTCTCCGGCGACTACGCGGTCTCGTGTTCGATCTGACCGTCCCTCAACAGATTCTCGACGAGATGATCGCCGAGGCCAGAGCCGCCGCCCCTCATGAATGTTGCGGCATGCTTGCCGGTCGGGGCAAACAGGTTACCCACCATTACAAGATCAAGAACATTGTGGCTGCTAAGGCGGAAGCCGTTAAGCAGATGTTCGACGACGCTAAAATCGTCCACCTGGAAGGGCTCTCACCCGAGGAGAGGGCAGATATTGCATTTTGGATGGATGACAAAGATATGTTCGCCGCCCAGAAAGATATGCGCAGGCAAGATATTGAACTGCTCGCAAGTTATCATTCACACCCCGTTTCCCCATCTCGGCCATCTCCTACTGATATCAAAGCACTTGCCCTCTACCCCGATATTTTCCATATCATAATTTCACTTCAAGAATCGAAACCAGTGACCAACGCCTTTCGCATCGTTGACGGAACCGTCACTAAGATTTCCTATCAGACCACCTAGATGACAACACTAAAACGGATCGGCGACCTCGCCGCCGCGCTGGGGCTCCTCGATGAAGAGGTGATTCCCTACGGGCGCGTGAAGGGAAAAATCGAGCTGGCGGCGCTCGATCGCCTGCGGGACCGTCCTCTCGGTAGGTATATTCTGGTGACCGCCATCAACCCCACCCCGCTGGGAGAAGGCAAAACAGTCACGTCCATCGGGCTCGCCATGGGCCTGAATCGACTGGGACACCGAACCGTGGTGACCCTGCGCCAGCCCAGCCTGGGGCCTGTCTTCGGCATCAAGGGCGGCGCCTCCGGCGGGGGCCGTTCGCAGGTGGTGCCGCAGGAAGACATCAACCTGCATCTCACCGGCGACGCGCATGCCGTCGCCTCGGCGCACAACCTGCTGGCGGCCTTCATCGACAATCACATCTCGCACGGCAACGCGCTGCGCATCGATCCAGACCGGATCACGTGGCCGCGAGTCATGGGGCTGAACGACCGCGATCTCCGCCAGGTCACACTACAAAGCGGCCGCCGCACCCAGTTCGTGATCACGGAAGCCTCCGAGGTGATGGCGATCCTCGCGCTGGCCTCCGATCTGGGAGACTTGCGCCGCCGGCTCGGCCGGATTCTCGTGGGGATGACGCAGGACAACCGGCCGGTGCTGGCCGAGGAGCTTCGGTGCGCCGGGGCGATGGCCGCCTTGCTGCGGGACGCCATGCGCCCCAATCTGCTTCAGACATCGGAGGGCACACCGGCCATCCTGCACGCCGGGCCCTTCGGCAACATCGCGCACGGCAACTGCTCGATCGTGGCCGACGCCCTCGCGCTCCGCCTGGCCGATTATGTCGTCACGGAGGCGGGCTTCGGGAGCGATTTGGGCGCGGAGAAGTTCTTCAACATCAAATGCCGGGCGTCCGGCCTGCGACCGTCGGCCGCGGTCATCGTGGCCTCTCTGAGAGCCTTGAAACTCCACGGGGGCGGCGGCCCTGCCAAGCCCGGCGCGCCGCTCCCTTCCACGCTGACAGGTCCCAACCGCGAGGCCCTTGTGCGCGGCCTCGTCAATCTTGAGCAGCACATCGCCAACGTCCGCGCATTCGGCGTGCCGGCCGTCGTCGCCGTCAACGCCTTCGGAGACGATCCGAAGGATGAGCTGGACTACGTGCGGGAGAAGGCGGTGGAATGCGGGGCCGTCGCCTCCGCCATCTCGACTCCGTGGGCGGACGGCGGCGCAGGCGCCGAAGCGCTCGCGTCCGCCGTGTTGCAGGCCTGCGAACAGCCGGCGGCCTACAGCCCGCTGTATGAGGACACGGCCTCGATCGCGCAAAAAATCGACACCATCGCCCGGCGGATCTACGGCGCGCAGGGCGTGAGCTTCGAGCCGGCCGCGGCAGGCCAGATCGAACAGGCCGAGCAGTTGGGCTACGGCCGATTCCCGATCTGCATGGCCAAGACCCAATACTCGTTGTCCCACGACCCCTTGCTCCTCGGCCGTCCAACAGGGTTCACCCTGCCGGTCCGCGAACTGCGGATACTGGCCGGCGCCGGGTTTCTGACTGCGGTGTGCGGAGGCATGCAGCTCATGCCGGGGCTGCCCCGGCGTCCAGCGGGCGAGCAGGTGGACCTCGACCCTGACACGGGCCGCATTGTGGGGCTGACCTAGAAGAGGGGTTACGGCAGGGGCACGGGCCTGATCGATTGTCCCGTCGCCGCCTGGTAGGCCGTATCGAACGTGCTGACTTCTGTAATCCTGATGTCGCTCCCCTTGCCCTTGAGCACAAGGTCCATTGAGGTCTGCCCATAGGGAACGACCATTTCGCGGTAGTTGAATTGCCGGCAGCCCCTGATCTTTTCCTCCAGCCCTCCCACTGGCCCCACGTCGAGGTTTTCGTTGATGGTCCCCGACATGCAGACATCGGGGCGGATCTGATCGCCCAGCAGGGCTGCGGCCACCCCGACGGCGAGCACGGCGCCTGCGCTGGGCCCATCGATGTAGAGTCCGCTCTGAAGGATGCTGGTCTTCACGGAAAGCCGCACACGGAGGAACCGCGGGTCATAGCCCACGGCCTTGGCTGCTGCGGAAACCGCCGCGCGCAGGGAGACGTCGATGTTGCCGCCGAAATGAGAGTCGGTCGAGACTTCCGGTCCCGTCCCCGATGCGACATGGCTGACGGCGAGGTCAACCAGGGCCAGTTCCCCCCTGTTGGCCGCGTAAAATCCCTGGCTTTCCTGCCTGGCCGAAAGCTGGTTCACCATCAAAACAGGAATGCGATGGATGGCCGCCAGAAAAGCCGGGGGAGTTTTGATGGGTTGCGCCGGCACGGAAGCCTGGGACCTGCCACCCGTCGCCGGAGCGGCGGAGGCAGGTGCCGGCCCCGCCAAGACCTCACTCGCAGCCTCTTTCTTATACGCCGGCTGGTCTTTGTCCTTTTGAATCATCCGGCAATAGGCGACGCTGTGATCGGTGAAGAGATAGGAGCCGTCCTCCTGCGCGCACATCCAGACATCAGCCAGTGCCACGACCGGGCACAAGCCGAAGGCTACGGCGCCGCCAAGGACAAGGATTCTGGCACGCGAGACCATCATGACCTTGATAATACGAGCAATATGGATGCCTTCCATTTCTGAGTACCAATGTGCG
>JAUSHW010000143.1 GCA_030648395.1 Nitrospirales bacterium
AGCTTGCCGGTCTCCTCGCGCTTGAGCGCCACGCCCATCGAGGCAAACCAGTCGCGCGCGGCCTGTGCGGAGAAGGCCGCGAGAATGTTCCGGACCGCCGGGGTCGACGGGGTGAAGTCCCTGGGGCTGATCGTGTCGTGCGTGACATTGCACCGCCCGCCGCCGGAGACCAGGATCTTTGCGCCGATGGACTTGGCGCCGTCCAGCAGGACGATCCGCATCTTGGGGACTGGCTCATTTTCTCCTGAAAATGTGCCTGTCCCCCTTCTTTGCGCGGCCTCCGCGGCAAAGATCCCCGCCGCCAGTCCCGCCGCTCCGGCCCCGATAATGGCGATGTCAATCCGATCGTGCATACATTCCGCAGCGGCGCGATGGTAACACAGCCCTGATTTTCGGGCTAGGCAAGAGGTCCGCGACTTGATAGGATCGCGCGACATGATTCGAATGGCCCGACATCAATTCATCAGCTTGTCCGTCTCGCTGGCTGTGATGCTCTCCGCAGGCCTCGTCTCCGCGGCCGAGAGCCGCCCGGGATCCCAGGACGTGCCCTCCTTGCTTCAGGAGGCGAAGGACGCCGCGCGCGCGATTGCGGGCGACGCATACCTGCGGGATACCGCCTTGCGGGGCATTGCCGGGGCGCAGGCGGAGGATGGACAGTTCGACGCTGCGCTGGACACGGCGGCGCTGATCGCCGACGACTACCTGCGGACGGGCGCGTGGCGGCAGATCGCGGTCGCACGGGCGCGAGCCGGCGATCGCGGGGCGGCCGGCAAGCTCCTCGACAAGGCGCTGCAGGAGGTGGCGTCGCTCAAGAACGTTCCCCTGCGTCACGTGGAAGCCTTGATTGCGATGGCGGAGGCGCAGGCGCAAATCGGAGACGTGCCGGGCGCTCTCAAGACCGCCATGACTATTGAGGTTCTTCCGGGGAGAGTGGAAGCGTTGCGCAACATCGCCCTGATACAGGCGAAGGGCGGCGACTTCAAAGGCGCGACCGAAACCGCCGGCGCCATCGCCGATGAGAAGATCAAGGCCCAGGCGCTTCGCGGGATCGCGGTGGCGCGCGCCGAGAAGGGTGATCGGGATGGCGCGCTGCAAACCGCCGCGGGGATCCGTGATCCCTATCTGAAGGCCGGCACGTTACGACGCATTGCGGTGGCGCCGCCGATTCTCAAGGACCGGGCTGCCGCGCTCGACATTCTGAAGCAGGCGCTCGACAGCGTCGGGGCCATTCAAGGCGAGAATGAAAAGGCCGATGCGTTGGGCGGAATCACGATGGCGTTTCTGGCCGTGGGCGACCTGAAGGGAGCATTCCGGACGGTGGACCTGATTGAGGGTGTCTTTGCCGGGAAGCCGATCCCTGAAGGCGCGATGACCACCAGGGCAGAAGTGCTGCGTGCGATTGCCGTCGCGCAGGCCCAGGCGGGCGACAGTCCGCGAGCGTTGCAGACGGCCGGAAGCATTGCGATTCCCTACATGCAGGCCAGCGCCCTCGCGGAGATCGCGGTGGCCCAGGTCGAGCGGGGTGATCGGATCGCCGCGGAAGCGACCCTCCGCAAGGCGATGCAGGTCTCGTCCGCCATTCGGGAATTCGCGGCAAAGGCTCCGGCGTTGCTGGGAATCGCCCAGGCGTACGCAAAAGTCGGTGATCGGGCTGCGGCCACGAGAACCTTTCGGCAGGCCCGCCAGACCGTTCGCGTGAGCGATGACGAACGCTACAAGACGGACGCGTTGATCGATCTGGCCATGGTGCAGTCAGGTGCGGGGGACTTCTCCGGCGCCGTGGAAACCGCTGACGGCATCCGGGATGTCCATGCGCGGGCGCATGCCTGGCGGGTGATATCTGCAGCGCAGGGCGGAAACCGGGAGCAGGTGCTCTCGTGGATTGCCAGGGACAGCGCTCCCGCCAGGAAAGCCTACGCGCTCCTGGGCCTGGCCGAGGGCCTGCTGCCGCGCCGCTAGTTCTGAAACTGCTGGATCTGTCCCGCGAGCATGGCGGCGACCTGGCCGAGGTCGAACGGCCAGGCATAGCGAAGTTCGACGCCGGGGTATTTGGCGCGCAGATGTGCGAGCGTCTCCGGGATTTCAATCTCCGAATGGCTGCCGCCCGGTGTGAGCATGGACGGGACAATCGTGATCGCCGTCGCGCCGCCGCCGATCAGCGTATCGACCGCTTCCTCCACGGTCGGCGCGCAAAACTCGTTATACGCGATCGCAAACAAGTCGCCGTTCAGCGAGGCCTTGAGCCTGTCGGCCAGGGCTTCAAGTCCCGCCTGGTACGGATCGGTCTTTGGCGTGCGCGGCCAGCCGCGAAGCTTCGTGTCGAGCTCGACTTCCTCCGGCGTCGGTGGTCCGCCGGTGGCCCGGCGCTTCGCCTCCAGCCCGCGTAGCTTTGTGACCAGCTCGCGCGGGTAGTCCCTCGGGATTCCGCCGTGCCCGACCAGCACCACGCCGCGTGTGGGTGTCACGTTCAGTAACCGGAGTTGCAGCCCGCAAGGCCGCCGATCAGAAGAAGCAGCCCGCTGAACCACGATAAGACGAATGCCTGTTTCATGATGTCCCTCCGTCATCGTCCCCCGACCTCGCGGCAGGAGATGTTGATGACCTATGCATTTTATTATGCCATAAGTGTACCGGCATGAGTAAGCAAAACCAGGCCTTCTTTGCTCCCTGCCCGCGAGGGCTGGAGGCCGTGCTGCGCGCCGAGCTGGAGCAGTTGGGCGCGCAGGATGCGACGGACGTCCCCGGCGGGGTGTCCTTCGCCGGTCCGTTTCCCCTCTGCTACGCGGTCAATCTCCACAGCCGGGTCGCCAGCCGGGTCCTCTGGCGCGTCTTTCACGGCACCTACCGCGATGAGCACGATATTTTTCAGGCCGCGCATGATCTGCCCTGGCACGAATGGTTTTCCGCCCGCCGCACGATCAAGGTGAAGGTCAGCGCCCAGCAGTGCCCGCTGAAGAGCCTGGATTTCGTCACGCTCAGGATCAAGGACGCGGTCTGCGATCGCTTCCGCGAGGCCGCCGGCGCCCGCCCCGACGTGGATACGAGCCGGCCGGATATCCGCATTGACGCGTTTCTTGACCACCAGAACGTGACCCTCTATCTCGACACGTCGGGTGAGGCGCTCTTCAAGCGCGGGCTTCGCCCCGCCGCCACCGAGGCGCCCTTGCGCGAGAATCTCGCGGCCGGCATTCTGCGGCTGGCGGGCTGGACCGCGGAGCAGCCGTTGCTCGATCCGATGTGCGGGGGCGGCACGTTCCTGATGGAAGCCGCGCTCATGGCGCGGAACATTCCGCCCGGGCTGGGGCGGCGCTTCGCGTTCGAGAAGCTGTATCCCTTCGACTCCCGCGAGTGGTGGACGCTGTGCGAGGCCGGCCGGGCGCGGCAAACGCCGAAGGCGCCGCTGGCCATCTACGGGAGCGACATCGATGGAAGCGCCCTCAAGGCGGCGCAGGCTAATCTCGAAGCGGCCGGACTGGCCGATGCGGTGGCGCTCAAGCAGGCCGACGTGCTGGACGTGAAGCCGCCCGCCGGGGAGGGGATGCTGGTCACGAACCCGCCCTACGGGGTTCGCATCGGCGAGGAGGACCATCTGGCCGCGTTCTACCCGCGTCTCGGCGACAGCCTGAAGCGGAACTTTGCCGGCTGGCGGGCCTATATCTTGACGGCGGACCTGCGCCTGCCCAAGCTGATCGGACTGGCGGCCAGCCGCCGCACGCCGCTCTTCAACGGCGCGCTCGAGTGCCGGCTGTTCGAATTCAAGCTCGTCAGCGGTTCGATGCGGAAAAAGTAAACCGCGAATGGTCAGACATGCGAAACCTCGACCCCATCCCAGCCATCCTCACACCGCAGCTGTGGTTTCCTGATCCGCGGCTCGCATCAAAGGATGGACTCCTGGCCGTCTTCGGCGATCTGTCGGTGGAGCGGCTCCTGCTCGCGTATCGCAGCGGCATCTTTCCGTGGAGCGTTGATCCCATCACATGGTGGTCGCCCGATCCGCGCGGGATTATTGAGATGGCACGCTTTCATACGCCGCGGAGCCTGGCGCGGACGCTGCGCCAAAATGTCTTTGAGGTGACGCGCGACAACGCGTTTTTCCAAGTCATGAATGGATGCGCCAAACGAGATCGGTCCGACACCTGGATCGGGCCGGAATTTATCGAGGCGTACGTGCGATTGCACGAAGCCGGACATGCCCATAGCGTCGAATGCTGGCAGAACGGGGAATTAGTCGGCGGCATCTATGGCGTGGCTGTGGGCGGGTTGTTTGCGGGCGAATCGATGTTCCACTCCGTCAGCGATGCCTCCAAGGTGGCGTTGCATCATCTCGTCCATCATCTGCTCCAGCGAGAATTCGTGTTGTGTGACATCCAGATGGTCACACCGATCACCCGCCAACTCGGCGCGGTGGAAATTTCCCGTGCGGAGTACCTGCATCGACTTGCCGGCGCCGTGGAATTACCGCGCGTCTTCTAGGGGCAGGGCTTGCCGATGAGTCGGGCACGCGCTAGCGCACGTCAAAATCCAGCATCATGCCCTGCACAAAGTGGGGTGCGCGCGTGGTGGGACCGGGTAAAAAGCAGATCAGTCCGTACTTGCCTGGTGAAAATTCAGCGCGAAAGTACCCCTCGCGCCCCGGATCGAGACCGACGAGGCCCCCGATCGGCTTGCCCGCCGGCGAGAACGCCACGCCGGGCCTGAACGCATCGAGAAAATTTTCAACGGATGCGCCGGGTGCCAGTTTGACGAGCACGACTTCATGCGCCTGGCTGCCCTTGTTGACCACGTGGATCGTGCGTGTGCCGGCTGTCATTGGTCGGGAGAGTTCGAAGCTGAAGTCCGCGAGCGTGATGGACTGATCGGCAGGCGGCGCCTCGGCCGGCCGCGGGGACGCCGCGGCAACATGCAGTGGTTTCAGCATCCCGTGCACGACATGCGGGGTGCCGTGTGAGTCCGGGATGCCGCAGGCAAGTACATACTCTCCGGGTTCGAGATACACGATGGCGAGTGCCTGCTCGCCGGGGACGACGCTGTTGGGGCCGCTTCTTCGCTCGGCCCATCGCGGCAGGCGAGTGGGGTTGGCCGCCATCTCTGCTCGAAAATCCCTTGCGGTCTTGCCTTCCGGCAGCTTGATGAACTGGATCTGATGCAGGTCTTTCCCCCGGTTGAGGATGGTGACCGTCGTCCAGCCTCCCGCAATCTTCTCGGGGCCGTCGAATGTATAGTCACGGGCTGTATAGGTGACCGTGGAGGGATCTGCTGAAGAGCCAGCCGCGAACGTCGTGCTAGACTGAGCGACGATCAACGCGATTGCCATGCATCGAATGAACATCCTGCCCAGCATAGCCGAGTCTCGATCAAAAAGCACCGGAGCGGCCGGGTGGGGCGGTGTGGCCGGCGCCGCGTGCCTTCTCATCGTTGCCGGTTGCAGTGTGGAGCAATTCAGACCTGCCGATTCCGAGATGAAGGCGGCGTTTACTCCAAGACCCTCGCAACCGGTGGTGGCCAGGCTTCAGCAGGAGGTGCAAGGGGATCTCGATCGGTATGTGGGCGTGCAGCAGGCCGCGACCATCAAGGAACTGGCGCGGGCCTGGAGCGCGCCCGCCGGGTTCAAGCGGCCGCTGGCTGTCCAGGCGCTGACCGATCCATGGACCGGCTTGATCGCCCTGGAACGCCAGGGGCATCGCATCGCGCAGCTTGCCAGGGAGGGGCCGGAGAGTCTCCCGTCCCTGATCGCCGCGATCGAAGCCGGGATGGATCGGGCCGCCGAACCGGTCACGCCGCTTTCCGCTCCGATGGGAACGGCCAGGGAGGAGCATGTGGCGTTTCTCCTGGCGGTCCTGGATCAAGCCGGCCACTTGCGCGAGAAGGCGTTGCGAACGCTCAGCCGGGACGATCGGCAGTTCCTGTTCGATCATGCGGCGGCGCTCGTGGAGAACTTCATCCCGCATGTCAAAAGGCTGGATGAACGCACGCGTCCGCAGGCCGTGGCCGATCGGCGTTTTGTTCAGCTCGTCAACGAGCAGGTGGACTATTCCGCAATGATCGCGGCGGCGCAGGTGCTGGCGGGCCTGGCCGATGACGGGTGGCTGCGCCGGTTGGGGGAGGCGTTCCGAGAGTCCGAGACGGTCTCTGCACCGCCTCCCGGCGTCACCGGCACGG
>JAUSHW010000152.1 GCA_030648395.1 Nitrospirales bacterium
GTTCACAATCACGGCCTTTGTCCGCGGCGTTACATGACGCTCCAGCAACGCGCCCGTCAGTTGAAAGCCCGTCGCCTCCTCCGTCGGGACCAGCACCGGCGTGCCGTCGTTGAGGAGGACCTGGTCCGGGTAGGACACCCAGTAGGGCGCAGGGATGATTACCTCATCACCGGCCTCGATGAACGCCTGGACGAGGTTGTAGAGGGAATGCTTGGCGCCGCTGGAGATCAGAATCTGGGATTTATCGTAGCTGAGGCCCTGATCGCGTCTGAGCTTGTCGATGACCGCCTGCTTGAGTTCGTCGGTGCCACCGGCCGCGGTGTACTTGGTGAAGCCGCTGCGGATGGCGGCAATCCCGGCCTCCTTTACCGGGAGCGGGGTGTCGAGGTCCGGCTCGCCGGACGCGAAATCGATGACATCCACGCCGCGCGCCGCCATGGCCTTGGCCTCGGCGGTGATGCGGAGCGTTGGCGATGGTGAGACGCGGCCGACCCGCTGCGCGAGCTTCATCGGGCGGCTTTCCTCAGGTGTGCGGACAGCCGGCGGGCGATCTCAGGGTGCACCAGGCCTGTGAGGTCGCCGCCGAGACGGGCCACTTCCTTAATGATTGTCGACGTCAAATAAATATACTCCTGGCTCGGCATAAGGAAGACGGTTTCCACGCTCTGGTCCAGGTTGCGGTTCATGAGCGCCATCTGCAGCTCAAACTCAAAATCCGACACGGCGCGGAGTCCCCGGATGATCGCATGGGCGCCACGCTCCCGGACGAAATCCACGAGCAGCCCGTGGAACGGCTCAATTTCAACGTGCGGCAGCTCTTTGGCCGCCAGGCGCACCATCTCGACCCGCTCTTCCAGTGTCAGAACGGGGTGCTTTTGAGGATTCGCGGCGATCGCCACATACACCTTGTCGAAGAGACGCAGGCTCCGGGCGATCAGGTCCACGTGCCCATTGGTGATCGGGTCGAACGTGCCCGGGTAGACGCCGATTTTCATACAGGGGTTTCCTCCCGAACGGACCGATAGACCGACAGGCAGGTGTCCCCGTACCGATACGTTTTCACGAGGGCCAAATGACCGATCCGATCGTCCAGGGGGGATTTATGGAAGTGCTCGACGACCACCACGCCGTTCGGGCGGATAATAGCATCGCGCCCCAATGATGGCAACACCTTTTCCGCCTCCTGCGTCTGGTACGGCGGGTCGAGAAAGACGATGTCGTAGGCCGGCTCGCGCCAGTGCTTGAGGAATCGTGACACCGGCATTACCCGGACGTCGGCGTGACGCTCAAATCCGCATCGCTGCAGGTTGGTCCGAAGCAGCCGGCTCACGGCCGGGCTGGACTCCACAAATGTGGCCTGCCGGGCCTCCCGGCTCAGAGCCTCAATCCCGATGTTGCCGGTTCCCGCGAAGAGATCGAGGAAGCGGGCGCCGGCCATCCGGTCCGCAAGAATGTTGAAGAGCGCCTCCTTGACGTGGTCCGCCGTGGGCCGGACATCCAGGCCTCGAGGACCGGCCAGCCTGCGCCCGCGCGATGTACCACCGATCACTCGCATAGGCACAAGTCTAACATGCGTGTTGCCGCTCGTGGCAACCGAAAATCGGCTTGACAAGAAAGCGAAGTTCGCGATATGGGAAAGCGAGGGCGCCGAAGCGAAACTAGACGGAGAGAGATTCGGTGTTGCTGACCGCAGGATGCTTTTTCTGGTTATGAGTGATGGTGGAATCGACAATCGCTCCGCAGTTGATGCATTTCCATGCGTAGACGATCAGGAAATAGTCGGAGAAACGCTCCCTGACCATGAGGCCTTTACATTTCTCGCATCGCATAAGATGCCCCCTCTCCAGCCCGGCAAACGCACGAATATTTTGTCAGTGGTATAAGCAAGGCAGGTGCCGAAAATATATCATCGCGTGATTTCAGTGGGTTGCGAGAATTATGGCCATGACGATTTACCTTAGAGTGCGTTCCCTGTGTCAAAAAGTCCATCAGGTATGTAAACGGCTACACAGATGGAAGGGGAGCAGACATGGGAAAGGCACTGGGCATCAACATGTGGCCTCTGGACGAGCGTCCGCGCGAGCGGCTCGTTCGCTATGGGCCGGAGACCTTGACGGATGGACAGCTTCTTGCCATCCTGCTGGGAACGGGGTTTGAGGGCTCGACGGCGCTGGATGTCGGAGTTGCCCTGCTTGAGCGGTATGACGGCCTGTCCGGTTTGAGCCGGCGCGGCGTTCGCGAGTTCTGCGCGGTGCCCGGAGTGGGGCCCGCGAAGGCCGCCCTCATCAAGGCGGCGATGGAGGTTGGGAAGAGGGCCACGGCGGCTCCGCTCACGACGGGGCAGCGGGTGACGTCGAGCGAGGATGTGTTCCGGCACTACCGGCCTCTCATGCGTGACCTGCGCAGGGAAGTCTTCAAGGTGGTCCTGTTGGACGGGAAGAACGCCATCATTCGCGACGTGACGGTTTCGGAGGGGAGCTTGACGCTTAGCATCGTGCACCCGAGGGAGGCGTTCGTGCCTGCTATCAAGGAGTCGGCCGCGGCCGTCATCTTCGTGCACAACCATCCGAGCGGCGATCCGGAGGCCAGCCCTGAGGATCGTGCGCTGACCCGCCGGCTCGTGTCGGTGGGCGAGATCATTGGCATTCGGGTCCTGGACCACGTTATTATCGGCGACCGGCAGTATGTCAGCTTTGCCGACGAGGGCTGGCTGACACCATAAATCTTGCGTTGACCCAGTCAGGTGGGGAGAGGAGGACATGCGACAATGCCTGCCAAGGGAAAGCAGAAGACTTTGAAGACGGGGAAGGTCGCCAAGGCGATCACTGCCCCGCAAGTCCGGAAAGACGCTGACAGGGAGAAGGGGCCCGCACAGCCCGGCAAGGCCGTGCAGGGCGGCGGCGACCTGTCCGCTGAAGTCAAGCGGCTCGCCTGTGAGCTGGAAGCGGTCAAGCTGGAATTGAGCAGGCGTCCTGCTGGGGGGGGGGATGGGGGCGGCTCGCGTCGCGATCAAGACAAGGCCGTTGCAGACCGGCTGGCCCGCCTGGACGAGAAAGTGGATTCGGTGTGGAACCGCCTGGCCGACTTTGAGGAGCGCATGGAGGGTGAGGGGACCAGGCACGGGCATAACGCCGACGATTTCGACGAGGCTCCGGAAAAGGATTATTACGAACGTTGACCTCAAATAGGTAAAATCAACTAATCTTGTTGCGTTGACTCGCGGTAAATCCTGTGGTACCGTGCCCTTATGAACACAGGCGGATACACTCCTGATTTCAAAGAGTTTTGCGCGCTGGCCAAACAGGGAAACCTGATTCCCGTCTCCCGGGAAGTGCTAGCCGACTTTGAGACCCCGGTCTCGGCTTTGGCCAAGATCGATCGGGGGTCGTGCGCCTACCTGTTGGAAAGCGTGGAGGGCGGTGACAAGTGGGCGCGGTACTCGTTCCTGGGGAGCGGCTCGCCGACGCTGATTCACGGGAACGACCGGGAAGTGATCGTGTCGAGCGGGCGGCACCGGCGGCGGATCCCGGTGAAGACGGATCTGCTGGCCTGTCTCCGCGAGATCATGTTGGAGTACCGCCCGGTCCAGGTCCCCGGGCTGCCCCGGTTCTGCGGGGGCGCGGTGGGGTACCTGAGCTACGATGTGGTCCGCCAGTTTGAGCGGCTCCCCGCGCAGCGAAAGGATATCCTGGGGCTGCCCCAGGCCTGCTTTCTGCTCACGGATACGCTGCTCATCTTCGACAACGTGGCCCAGACGATCAGGGTTGTGGCGAACGCCCATGTCGGCACGCGCAATCATAAGGCGGCCTACGCCGATGCCGTCCGGCGGATCGACCGGATGATCGCGCGGCTTCGCACGGGACGCCGGCCGGCGCCCCGGCGCCCCGCGAGCCGGCGCCCGCCCACCTTCACGTCCAACATGAGCAAAGCCGATTTCGAGAAGGTCGTGATGCAGACGAAGGAGTACATCAAGGCCGGCGACATTTTTCAGGGCGTCCTATCCCAGCGGTGGCAGGCATCCATCCGGGCCCGGCCGTTCGATATCTACCGCGCGCTGCGGGTCATCAACCCCTCGCCCTACATGTACTACCTGCGGTTCCCCGAAGTGGAGCTGGTGGGCGCGTCGCCGGAGGTGCTGGTCCGCTGCGAGGATGGCCTCGTGCAGCTGCGGCCGATCGCCGGCACCCGTCGTCGCGGGGCCACCGAGGAAGAGGACCGCGTCTTGAGGGAGGAGCTTCTGGCCAACGAGAAAGAGCGCGCGGAACACGTGATGCTGGTGGATCTGGGCCGCAACGATGTGGGGCGGGTGGCGCGTCCCGGGACCGTCCGCGTCAAGGACTTCATGGCCGTGGAGCAGTACTCGCACGTCATGCACCTCGTCTCCCAGGTGGAGGGCCGTCTGCAGCAGGGCATGGATTCCTACGATGTGCTGCGGGCCTGCTTTCCGGCCGGGACGGTCTCCGGCGCGCCCAAGATCCGCGCCATGGAGATCATTGAGGAGCTGGAACCGTCGCGGCGGGGCCCCTATGCGGGCGCGGTCGGGTACTTCGGGTTCTCGGGCAACATGGACACCTGCATCAATATCCGGACCGTCGTGGTGAAGGGCCGTCAGGCCTTCATTCAGGCCGGCGCCGGGATTGTGGCGGACTCGGATCCTGAAGCCGAGTATGTCGAAACCTGTAACAAGGCCAAGGCCATGATGCGGGCCGTGGAGATGGCCGAGAAAGGGCTGGACTGAGCCGTGCTGCTGGTCATCGACAACTACGATTCCTTCACCTACAACCTCGTGCAGTACCTCGGCGAGCTCGGCCAGGATGTGCGGGTTGTCCGCAACGACGCGATCACGGTGGACGAGATCGCGGCGATGAAGCCGGAACGGATCGTGATCTCCCCCGGGCCATGCACGCCCAAGGAGGCCGGGGTGTCGGTCGAGACCATCAAACGGCTGGCCGGGACGATTCCGATTCTGGGCGTGTGCCTGGGGCATCAGAGCATCGGCGAGGCCTTCGGCGGCGAGGTGGTCCGCGCCGGGCGGCTGATGCACGGGAAGACCTCGTGGATCAAGCATGACGGCAGGACGATCTTCCGCGATGTGCCGAACCCTTTCGAGGCGACGCGCTACCACTCCCTGATCGTGCGGCGGGAGACGCTCCCGTCCTGCCTGGAGATCTCGGCCGAGACCGCCGAAGGGGAAATCATGGGGCTGCGTCACCGGACCCTTCCGGTGGAGGGTGTGCAATTCCATCCGGAATCCATCCTGACGCGTCCGGGCAAGGACCTGCTGCGCAATTTTCTGGGCCGGTAGCAGGGCCGGCCGGTCCGATCATGATTAAAGACGCCATCGCCAAGCTCATCGACCGGCAGCACCTGACGGAAGCCGAGGCCGAGGCCGTCATGCAGGAGATCATGGACGGCCGGGCGACGCCGGCGCAGATCGCGGCCTATCTCACTGCGCTTCGCATGAACGGCGAAACGGCGGACGAGATCACGGGGTCCGCGCGGGCCATGCGGGAGAAAGCCACGCGCATCCGTCCCCGGGACTCAGTCGTCGTGGACACCTGCGGGACGGGGGGGGATGGGGGGGCGACCTTCAACGTCTCCACCACGGTCGCGTTTGTCGTGGCCGGCGCGGGGATCACCGTCGCCAAGCACGGCAATCGGGCCGTGTCGTCACGTTCGGGCAGCGCGGATGTTCTGAAAGCCCTCGGCGTGCGGATCGATCTTCTCCCCGAGCAGGTGGAAGAGTGCGTGAACGAGCTCGGCATCGGGTTCCTCTTTGCGCCGATGTTTCACGGCGCCATGCAGCATGCCGTCGGTCCGCGGCAGGAGATCGGCGTGCGCACGATCTTCAATCTCCTGGGCCCGCTGACGAATCCGGCCGGCGCGACCGTTCAGATCGTCGGGGTGTACGAGGAGAGCCTGTGCGACCTGATGGCCGGCGTCCTGATGAGGCTGGGCGTCCGGCATTGTTATGTGGTGCACGGCATGGACGGGCTGGACGAGATCACGCTCACGGACCGGACCCGTATCTGCGAGGGAAAGGCGGGCCGCCTCACCAGCTATGTCGTGGAGCCCGGCGATTTCGGGTTTGCGCGGGCGCGTCCCAAGGACCTGGCCGGCGGCGATGCCGACGAGAATGCGCGCATCATGCGAGACATCCTGGCCGGCCGGGAAGGGCCTCGCCAGCAGCTCGTCCAGCTCAACGCCGCGCCCGCGCTGGTCGCCTGCGGGAAGGCCGCGACGCTGCAGGACGGCGTGGCGCTGGCGCAGACGATCATCCGATCGGGGGCCGCGATGGACAAGCTGGAGCGCCTGATCAAGTGGACCAACAAGTAAGCCCCTGCCATGATTCTCGACACGATCATTGAGCACAAGAAGCGGGAAGTCAAAGAGAAGAAGAACGCTCGCTACCTCGCCGCTCTCAAGGCCACGATCCGTGACCTGCCGGCGCCGATCGGCTTCTACCAGGCGTTGGCCGGGCTTACGGCCAAGCCCGCCGTCGGACCGTCTGGTCCGGATTTCATCCCCCGAGGGGAGACTCCCCGCCTGATCGCCGAGGTCAAGAAAGCGTCGCCGAGCAAGGGTGTCATCCGTGAGGACTTTGACCCGCTGGCGATCGCCCGGACCTATCGCGAACACGGCGCCTCCGCGCTCTCCGTGCTGACGGACAAGGAATTTTTCCAGGGCAGCCTCGACTACCTTCGAACGATCAGGGAAGAGGTTCCGCTGCCGGCCCTGAACAAGGAGTTCATGGTGGACGAACTCCAGTTCTACGAAGCCCGGGCGCATCGTGCAGACGCCGTGCTCTTGATCGTGGCGGCACTCGACCGCCCGCAATTGATCGACTTCTACCACCTCGCCCGGCAGGAGTTCGGCCTCGACGTACTCATCGAAGTGCACCGCGAGCGCGAGCTGGACGAGGTGCTGGAGCGGCTTCCCGATGCCCGGCTCATCGGCATCAACAATCGCGATCTGACGACGTTCGTCACCTCACTTGATGTGACGTCTCGTCTGGCGAAACGGATTCCCGCCGGCAAGCTGATCGTGAGCGAGAGCGGGATTGCGACGCGGGATGATGTGAAGCGTGTGGCCGAAGCGGGCGTGCGGGCCATCCTCGTCGGCGAGTCCCTCATGGCCGCGAAGGACATCGGGGAAAAAATCAAGGAATTGATCGGCCCGGCCGACGGCGCGTAGCGCGCTCAGGCCGTCTTTTCCAGCACCACCAGAATGCGGAACGCCAGGAAACGGTCCAGAAATCCCAGCGCGTGTTCCAGCGCAAGCAATGGCTGCACGAACGACGCGGGCAGCAGCGAGGGGTGCTCGAAGCCGCCGCTCAGCGGATAGGCAAAGAAGGCCAGCCGTCTGTGGGTGCGCTTGTCCAGCTGCGGGTACTGCCGGTGAAAGGCCGCGTAGTTGCGTTCGAAGAGCATCGTCGCCACCGCCTGGTTGGCATCAAACGGCGCCCGATCGGCTTGGGGCGGTCTGAGACGTAACGGATCCTGCCCGAAATCGACGGGTTCGGGGTGCGCGTAGTGATAGACCGGCCAGGACACCCATGAAATGTACGGGTCCATTACGACGATGCGTCCGCCGGGCCGAAGGACTCTCACGGCCTCATCGAAGAACAAGCGAACATTCTCAATGTGGTGCAGGACGTCAAACAGCACGATGTTCGACACGGTCCCTGCGGCGATCGGCAGGTGTTGGGCGTCGGCCACGACATCCAGCCAGGGCCGCGCGACCACATCCGTACAGACCACCGCCGGCGCAAATTCCTTGAGGTTGCCGGTGCCGCCGCCGAGCTCCAGGGTCGTGCCCGGCTGGAGGTGTGACACCATCTCGTGGTACCAGGCCGTGTAGAGTGCGCGGAGCACGGGCTTGCTCTGCCAGACCGCCCGGTGCTGATCAAGGATCTCCTGGGAGCTCACACAGACTTGAGCCTGAAAAACCCGAAGAAGGTCATCTTGAGCAGCAGCCAGCCGTGGGCGAATCGTCGGATGTTCGTGGTGCCGTATTGCCGTTCCTGGTAACGGATGGGCACTTCCAGGATTTTCAGGTTGAGCTTGGAGGCCCCGAACAGCAGGTCGAAGTCCCCGAACGGGTCAAAGTCTCCGAAGTACCCGCGGTTCTTCTCGATGCGGCGGTAGTCTTCGCCAAACAGCACCTTCGTGCCGCAAAGCGTGTCCTTGATCCGCTGGTTGAGCAACCATGAAAACGCCATACTGAAGAACTTATTGCCCAGCAGATTGAGGACCCGCATCGCCTCCTTCTCCATCGGATACACCAGCCGGCACCCGTTGATGAATTCCCCCTTGCCGCTGGTGAGAGCCTCGTAGAATCTCGGGAGATCCTCCGGCGGCATGGTCAGGTCGGCGTCCAGGATCATGAAGATGTCCCCTTTGGCCTGGGCGAAACCTGTGCGCACGGCGTCGCCTTTGCCCTTGCCGTCCTGGACGAGGAGGCGAATGTCCCATTGCGGGGACTGGCCGATCACGCGCTGGATTTCCTCCTGGGTCCCATCGGTGGAGTGTCCATCCACGAACAGAATCTCCTGGTGCCCCCCGAACTGCGGCATCCGCTGGAGGGCCGGTTCGATGTTGCCGCGCTCGTTGCGGCACGGAATCACAATGGTTGTGGAGTACGGGCGGTTTGGGCGAGGAAGCAGCGGCCTGGCTACGAGATAGTGGCACAGGCAGGCCGCGCGCAATCCCGGCAGATGGGCGAGGAAGTGGTTGACGACGGCGGACAGCACGGGGATCCACTTGGGAAGTAACAATCGCCGCTCGGTCTTGACCACCTCATAGTCCGCCAGGGAGAGCAAATTGACGAGATCTTCCGGGGCCAGCCAGTTTTGATGTTGCTGCGGCATCTTCACCCCAACCATTTCAGCAAGGCGCAGGACGGGCTCCCATAAAAAATTATAGTAGGAAATGATGAGGCGTGTCTTAGGGGTGCAACACCGACGGAGATGCTTCAAGGCGGTTTCCACGTCAAGCAGGTGCCCGACCACATCCGCCAGGATGATCACATCGAAGGTTTCATCCAGCTCGAGCGTCTCGAGATCGGCCGCTCGAAATTCCAGGTGGGGGTGTCGGCGCGAGGCTTCCTTCACCATGCCCTCGCTGAGGTCGATCCCCAGACCTCTTGCAGGCTTCAGGGCGTCCAATAAATCTCCCAGCCCGCATCCGATTTCCAGCACCCGAAGGCCTTCCGGCACAAGGAAGCGGAAATAGCGCTGCTGGTCCTGATAATAGTAGCGATTCTTCCGCTGCCAGTACTCCCGTCCGCTCGCCAGCGTATCAAAGCGCTCGCGGATGGCCTGCTTCATGTTCTTGTCCCTGGACGTCAGCATGTCGGTACCACAATACCCTGCCCTTCTGGTCAAACAATATCCTTTTGTTCAGGATCTTTCCACTGTCGCGCGTGGATGGAAGCGCCTACGCCAGTCCGCGCAGCCCCAGCGCGTCCAGCAATCCGTGCACGCTCAATCCCGCGACGAGCCGGTTCCGGTGCTGTGTCCATGCTGCGGGAAGCCCCGCGCAGTAGGGCAGCTCGCCGAACGAGGGGAGTCCCGATAACCGCAGGATGGTCCGGACGGTGTCGCTCTCGTCTGTGCCGGCCGGGGGAGGGGAAGGATGATTAAAGATCAGACCGAGGATCGGCACCCCACGGCTTCGCAGGCATTCCAGCGTCATGAGTGTGTGATTGATGCTGCCCAGTCCCGTGCGCGCGACGATCAGCACGGAGAGCCCCATCTGCCTGGCCAGATCCGCGACGAAGAGGTCGGGTGTGACGGGAACAAGGACGCCGCCGATGCCTTCCACGACGACGCAGTCATGCCTGGCTGAAAGGGCCTGAAAAGCCCCGATGATCCGGGCCGGTTCGATGGCCAGGCCCTCGCGGGCCGCGGCGATCAGCGGGGCTGCGGCAGTCCGAAGCCGGTAGGGCGCGATCAGATCCGGAGGGTCGCCCACGCCCGTGACCGACGCGAGCCAGTCGGGGTCCGACAGCGCATCGGCGCCCGACGACGTGCCCGTTGCGATCGGCTTCATCACGCCGGTGTTGATTCCATTCGCCGTGAGTGCCGTGACGACGACCGCCGTCACGATCGTCTTGCCGACGCCGGTGTCGGTGCCTGTGATGAGGACGCCGCGGGGTGTTTGGCCGGGACTGCTCATGATGGCGCGATCCGGCTGTCGAGGGAAAAGACCTGGCCGGAGACATTCGGCAGGGCCGCGAGCGCGACGACGAAATCCGCGACGGCGTCCGGGGTGGTGCCGCGGCCGAGGACCGGCTCGAACGGAGCAGGGGCCGGATCGTCACGAAATCCCGTCAGCGCCGTGGCATGCCAGCCCGGCAGGATCATGTTGATCCGCACATTGGATGAGCCCCACTCGCGCGCGACGCTTCGCATGAGCCCGATGAGGCCCGCTTTTGCCGCCGCGTAGGGCGCCTGCCCGACCCGCCCCTGAAGGCCCGCAAGCGATCCAATCAGGATAACGGCGCCGGCTTTCCGGGCCTGCATCACGGCCCCCGCCTGCTGCAGGCAGTGAAAGGCGCCGGTCAAGGTCGTGGCGACGACCGTGTCCCAGGCCTCATCCGATACGCGGAGCACCAGGCTGTCTTCGGTCACCGCCGCATTACACACCAGGACATCCAGGCGTCCCCACCGGTCCACCGTGGCGGCCACCATGGCGGCCACGTTCTTGGCATCCCGGACATCCGCCTGGTACGGGATTGCGGCTCCGCCGGCCTCTTCGACGGCCCGGGCGGTCCGTTCGGCCTCCGCCGCGTCCGTCCGGTAGTTGACGACGACCTGATCGCCCGCCCGCCCGAAGCCCACTGCGATGGCGCGGCCGAGCCCCCGGGAAGCCCCGGTCACCATGACCACGCGCGTGCCGGACGGGGGCCTATTTCCCATGGATATTCGCGATCTCCCAGGCAGGGAGCGGATTATAGCATGACTTGATGGAGCCGGCGGGTTGTGCTAATTTACAAAACGTGAGTGCACGATACGCGATCTCTGCGGCGGTCCTTCTCGCAGCCTGTCTTCTGCCAGGGCCCGGGCCCGATGCGGCCGCGACGAATCCAGCCGCCAGGGAAATCCAGAAAACAGAAGAGTATTTTCCAGACGAGATCGGCAGCGTGTGGCGCTATAAAGGCCGCAGCCGTACGGACGCGGTGGAACGCGTCTCAGAGGTCTCGTTTACCAACGAAGTGAGCGCCATCGGCACGACCAACATCAAGGGCGAGACCGTCAAGATCTTCCGCGAGACCAACCAGGGCAACAAGGGGCCAACCGACGGCTTCTTCCGGCGGGACAAGGCGGGCATCACCTATTA
>JAUSHW010000155.1 GCA_030648395.1 Nitrospirales bacterium
TCCCAGAATTTCATCGCCCGGATGGGCGCACACCACCAGGACTTTCTTCAAGTTCGCACCTCCTGCCTGAGATCAGCCGAGACCAGCGCGTCCGCTACGCGGGACGCGCCCGCGCCGTCCACCAGCCGACGACCCTTTAGCGAACGCTCGCGCCTCGTTGCTGAATCGGCCGCGCTTTTGAACATCGCGGCAAACATGGCGGCCCCTTCTTCCGCCGCGGGAAGGTCCACAGACGCCTCCGCCCGTGCGCAGGACGCGATCCCTTCGCTCTCCATGGTCCGGTACAGCTCCCGCTGGTTGTCCTGCGTCTGAATCACGATCAGCGGCACGCCCACGCAACAGGCCTGCAGGACGGTCACGCCCGTCGCGGAGATCATCAGGTCGGCCTGCGCCATCAACGGGGCGAGCGAGGGCACGCGCCGGTGGACGGCGAGCCGGTGTGGCCCGCAATACTTTTTCAGCTCCTCCTCGAACGGATAATAGGGCCCCGCCACGACATCTACGTCCAGCGTTGTTTCGTAGCGGTCCAGGTGCGCCAGTGTCTTCTGCGTGCGCCCGTGGCGGTCGACTCCGCCGAAGGAGATGAGCACCCGCTTCAGCTCCCTGTGCTCTTCCCACTCCCAGCGAACTTCCCGGTAGTCGGGAGAGATCAGCGCGTAGCGCGGCCCAAGCAGGAACCGCCCGGCATGGACCGGAGCGCCCGCATAGAGGTCGGCCCGTTCGGTGTTCTGATTGAGCACCACGTCGGCCTTGAGCGAGCGGTCGGCGAAGTCGTCCAGCATGAACAGGCCGCCGCCGCGCGCGGCGAACAGATCGTAGAGCGGGGCGCCAGAGAACCCGTACCCATCCACAACGATCCAGCCATAGGCGTTCCGGCCGAGGTGCGCCGAGAATTCCTTCTCCAGGCCGGCCATCGGCACGTCGTCGCCGGAAATCCTCACGTCCATTGTATCGGGCCACTTCAGGCCGTCGAGGGCCGAGCGTTCGCCCCGCACCCAGAGGTCGGAGGCGATCCCGCGGCGCTCCAGCTCAAGGAGCAGCGAGCGGCACCGCATCAGGTGCCCGAGCCCGTACCGGAAGCCGGCTTCGACGATGAAGAGGACTCTCACGCCTGCGATCCCCCGCTCCGCAGCGCGCGCTCGCGGGCGGCGAAGTCACGGACCATGCCCTTGAACCGCACCCACGCGGGCAGCGGATCGTGCCACGCGAAGAAGGCGTCCGTCCCCAATCCCTTCAGGTCCCGCAGCCACCCGAACAGCCCGCGATGCTCCTCCGGGTAGCCGTGCAGCCGGTAGCCGCGCACGCAGTAATAGAGATCCTCCCACAGGTTGGCCCACTTCACGCCGAACCGCGTGATCCGGTGCGGCGGGACTTTTTCGCCGATCGTCTCGCGGTACGCGGCCAGCACGAGATTGGCGCCGCACAGCCAGGACAGGTGCTCCGGCCAGTCACCGGGCCGCGGATTCAGCTCGATCAGAAAATAGTTCCCCTGCGGGTCGCGCTTGAACTCGGTCAGCGAGATGCCGCGGTAGTGCAGCATCGCGAGCAGCCGCTTGCCGACGCGCTCCAGCTCGGGATCGTCCACGCTCTCCCCGAGCCGGCAGGTGCCGAAGTCGGGCGGAAACTGGTGCAGCTTCCGGCCGGTGAACTCCGCGACGACGTTTCCCTTGTCGTCGGAATAGGCCGCGTAGGTGTAGAGACAGTCTGCCGGGCCCGCGATGAACTCCTGCACCACGAAATCAATGCCTTCCTTGAGCAGCAGCGCGACGAACTCCTTTAACTGATCGAACCCGTCAAAGCGGACGGCCTTCACGCCGAACCGTTTCCTGAACTGCGTGGAAAAGGTCGGTTTGACAATGCAGGGGAACGTCACCTGCGCCCGCTGTTTTTCCAGGTCTGTTTCGGACGAGATGAACCAGGTTTGCGGGATCGGAAAATTCTGCGCCTGGCAGGTCCGGTAGAGCTTCCCCTTGTCCACAATCGCCTGGACGACCGGCCAGGGCGAGAGCGGCATCCGGTAGTACTGCCCAAACTGGTCGGCGCGCTTGAGCGAGAGAAACAGATCCTCGTCATCCACGAGGAACAGCACCGGCTTCGTGCGAAAGCAGGCGCCGATCGCGAGCAGGCCCTCGGCAAAGGTTTCAACGTCGTCATAGAGGCGCGGCAGCAGCAGTGGGACGACGTCGTTGGAATAGAGTCCGGCCGAGTCGGGCCTGAAGTCCACCGCGAGAATTGGAATCCCCTGCCCGCTCAGGCAGCGGATCACGCTGAGGCCGACGGGATGTGACACGGGAAACACGACGACCGCCGGCACCTCCGACTCGAACGCCGCCCTCAGCCGCGCATCGGCCTTCAGATCGGCAAATGAATTATATGGAGTCGGCCTAGCCACGACCCTACTCCTTGAAAGAGTCCCATGTGATCGCTTGGCCTTCTTTGAGCGCGTGCTTGATCTTCGTTCCGATGACTTCCTCCAAGTGGCGCGGGTGGAGGCCGTCGTTGGGACGAACGACGGAGATGTCATCAGCAGTCAGCACAGCGCCCACCTTGAGGTCGCGCGCGGCGTGGAGGCTTCGCCAGTACAGTTGGGACTTCTCCTGCTCGGCTGCCGACACCGTCTTGACGCCGGTTCCCAGCGCCGCCTCGACGGCCCGGATGTTCTGCGTCATCGCAATGAACTCGGCCGGCTCCAGCGCGTAGTGGTGGTCCGGCCCCTTCATCGCCCGGTCGAGCGTCAGGTGCTTCTCGATCGCTCGCGCGCCCAGCGCCACCGCCCCGATGGACGTGCCGATGTCCAGCGTGTGGTCGGAGAACCCGACCGGATAGGGATACCGCGCCTGCAGGGTCGGAATGACTCGCAGGTTGATGCTCTCCGGCCTGGCGGGATATTCGCTGACGCAATGCAGGAGACACAGTTCATTGTTGCCCGTCGCGGTGAAGGCCTGGACCGCCTCGTCGATCTGCTGCAGGGTCGCCATCCCCGTGGACATGATCACCGGCTTGCCGATGGACGCGGTCTTGCGGATCAGCGGCAAGTGCGTGAGGTTGGGTGAGGCGATCTTGTACAGCTCGGCGCCGGCCTCCTGCAGCCAGCCCAGCGTGACGTCGTTGGTCGCCGTCGAGAAGAACACCAGCCCGCGATTCGCGGCTTCCTTTTTCAGTCTGGGGTACCAATCGCGCGGCAGCTCCAGGCTCTTCAGCATCGCGTAGTCCGGACTGTCGCGCTTCAGCAGTTGGTCGGCGAGGAAGCTCTGGAACTTGACCGCGTCCGCGCCCGCCTTTTGCGCGACGTCCATGAGACGCAGGACCATGGCGAAGTCGCCGTTGTGGTTCGAGCCGAGCTCCGCGATCACGAAAGTGCGCGCGGGGTCGGCGATGCGCTGAAAGACGGAGCCCGCCATCAGTTCCGCCACAAATGGTAGGTCAACAGCGTTTCCTTCTCCTGCAAGCCTGCGCGCCGGTACAGCGCCAGTGCCTCGCGCTGGTCGGTCCAGGTCGTCGCCTCGACTTCGCCGATTCCGTCCTTCCGCATCGCCTCCATGACCCGGTCGAGGAGCGCGCGTCCGATCCCCTGCCCGCGATAGACCTTGTCCACGACGATGAGGTCCAGCATCCCCAGCCGCCGCCCCAGCAGCGCATCGAGCGCGCGATCCGTCCGATAGGCGGCATACCCGGCCACCGCCCCGCCAAGGGCGCAGACCATGACTTCCTCCTTCGTGCCCGCCGGCGTCTTGTCGGTGTGCTGGTTCAGGAGCAGATTCTCGATCCAGCGCTGGTACACCTCGTCCCCGCGCGAGGCTTTCAGAATCGGGTCCTGCACGAAGCGGCTGTGCGGGAACGCGCCGCGGGTCATCGCGAGCAGGGCCGGCAGATCGTCCGCGCGCGCAGCGCGAAAGGCGAGGCGCGGATCGGGCCCGCACACAGGCGCCACGATCGCGAGCGGCGCCAGCATCGTCACCATGCTGTCGGCCGGGCGAAAGCCGGCCTCGCCCAGGCATTGGGTCTCGTCCACCCGGGACGCCAGCAAGCGCCGCTGGAGCAGGCGGATCTTCTGTTCGTCCGCCCAACGCAGCGCGTCCCGCAGCAGTTCGGCATGGAGGGCCCGCCTGCGTTCCACACTCAACCCCTGCGCAATGCAGCAGGTGGCGATCCGCCCGCACTCGATCCCGAAGTGCGCGCTGTCCCACGCCATCCGCTCGAGGGCAATGGCTCCCAACATGCGATCCCCTTCGGAACAGAGGAACGCCCGGCCGGTCGGCCAGGCGAGCGCGCCGGCGAACCGGCCCATTAGATGGCGAGCACGCGCCTCGGGTCCCGGCGACAGATACTCCAAAAACCATTCGGGTTCGGTGCCCGCCAGCCAGCGCTCGAAATCGGGCGCGTTCAGATCGGGCGCGGACACCGGCATGACCGTCAGCGTCGTCATAGCAGGTCGGAGATCCACTCCAGGCGGATGTCGCCCTCCTTGGCGGCCCCGCTCACGTTGAGCAGCACCTTCTCGCCGGGACGGATGTAGCCCTCGCCGACGCCCTTCACGATGCCGGCCAGCGCCGTCGCCGGCTCCAGCCCCACCAGCTTGCCGCTCCGCTTGTAGGTCTCTCTGTAGTGCTCATCGAGATACAGGAGCCGGAGCGCGTCGTGGATCTGCCGGTCGGACACCGCTTCAAAGCGCCCGCCCACGCGATCCATGAGGGTCTTCAGCACCGGATAGCTGTCCACGGGGCGGCGGGTCCGCAGCACGCGGACGAACTCCGAGGGCACCACCTCCTGCGGGATGTGGCGCTCCTCCAGGACGGCGGAGCCGTCTTTCCAGGCGTTCACCATCGGCGCACAGATGTCGGCCTGCACGCCGAGCATCTTCGGGCATTGGTCCGCGACCCCCAGGTCCTTGTGCGCCTTGTAGAATGAGTAGACGCCGATGCCGCCGGCGATCGGCTGGACGTACCAGTCCACCCGCTGCTTCCAGCCCAATAAGATTTCCAGCCCGAGCAGCTTCAGCCCTTCGCGCCGCGCGTAATTGGCGAACCCGCCCTCGACCTGATAGCCTAGCTCTTTGGCCATCTTCGCCGCCTGCGCGGAGCACTCGTCGTTGCTGCCGTCGAAGAAGTGCACCTTCACGTAGTCGTCGTGATAGAACTTCTTCAACGCCTGGATGCGGTTGCGGGACGCGCTGGGAATGACGAAGTGCAGACGGGGTCCCTTGACGATGGATGCCGACCGGGCAAGCGACGTCGCCGTGTTACCCGAAGAGAACACGACCAGATCGGCGACCTTGTTTTTGAGCAGGCGATGGATCGTCACGTAGCCTTCGCGGTCCTTCCACGTGCCGGTGGGCATGACCGTCTCGTCCTTGAAGAACAGCTCGATGCCCAGCTTGTCGGACAGCCGCCTGGCCGGCACCACCGGCGTCTCCTCCAGATCCTCGTGCGCCTGGATGTCCTCGACGGTCGGGTCGTACGGCATCACGGGATGATATTTGAAGATCGACGCGAACCGCGGGTCGATCGGGTTCGCGGGAACGCGCGCGAACTCCACCTCCAGGAACCCGCCGCAGGCCGGGCAGGCGACGTAATTGGCGTCTTCTGTCCGCCCCTCCCCGCACTTTGCGCACCGCAGGAGATACTCAGCCATGCACTTGCTCCTGGCCGCTGGGAGAACCGCAACTGACCGTCTCGAACCACCGGGCGGCCTTCCCCGGCAGGCGCCGCGCGACCGCGCCCGTCACGGCGTCGAGATCGTTGCGGCCCTCGCCGTAGAGCAGGCCCAGATAGGTGCCGCTATGGGTGTTCGCCACACCCAGCGCGCCGGTCTCGCCCACGAGCGCGAGCACGTCGTCCAGTTCACGCTTGGGATTGACCTTCTGCCACAGGCGGGCGCTCTCCGTGGCGATCCGGCAGATCGCGGGAATATCCTGCCGGGCCAGGGCGTCCTGCATCTCCTGGAGCAGGTCCTGATAGCGGCGCGTCTCCGGCTCGCTCCATTCGACCGCCTGCTGATTAAACTGGACCGTGTCAATCGTGCCGCCCAGATCAATGCCGAGGATCTTCAACGGCGGGATGTACGGAAACTGCGCGATGAGTTCGCCGGCGGTGTGACGGTAGATGCCGGTCCCTTCATGCTGGAGGCCGTCGTTCGGCTCGATCTCGGTGAGCATGCGCCCGACGTAGTCCGGCTTCATCACGACCGACAGCGCCGAGGCCAACGCCTGGATGCAGGCCACCATATCGGCGGTGCTGGAGCTCAGGCCCTTGCCCACGGGGATGTCGGACTCGATCTCCAGGTAGCAGTCGCTGTGGTTGCCCAGGTCGGTGCAGATGTTGCGGATGACTTTGTAGGACTTGGGATAGCGCCGGTACGACTCCGCGAAACGGGCCTCTTTCTGCTCCGAATACCGCGGTGCCGACAACGTGAGCGTGACGCGGGACGTGTTCTTGATTTTGCAATTGACGAGGAACTTCCCGCGCTCCGGCAGCACGCCCTGCAGGAGCTCGCCGAAGCTCCCCGGGCACGATCCACGTCCGACCCGCTCGATGCCGGAACCGGCTTTTTCCTCAGGCATGCCCGCCCCGCCTCTTCTCGAACAGAAACACTTCCTTCTTCGCCGGATGCACACGCATGGCCGTCTCGATGCGCCAGAGCAGATCGGCATGGGGGGCCAGCAAACGCGCGTAGTCATGGGCGAACATGTGGACCTGCCGGAACCAGGTCCCGGCGTCGTCAAGCTCGGCGGTGTACTCGATCACGGCGATATAGCGAGCCGAGACGCGCAGGATTTCGGCTACGCACTGCTCGATGGCGTCGGGGGGCACGTGCTGGATGGTGGAATCGGCGAACACGAGATCGAACGCGGCATCCGCGAAGCAGAGGCCCGTCACGTCCCCGCAGACGAGACCGATTGAATTCGGTTCCTGCCGGTCCACGGCACGCCGAAGGAGATTCATGGACAGATCCACTCCGGCATACCGCTCCGATCCGGAGAAATAGCGGATATTGCGTCCCGCTCCACACCCCAGTTCCAGCACCTGTCGCGGAGCCGTGCGCACGACCACCGCCCGGATCTCCGGCTCGTCGGGCTGATAGACCTCCCACTTGACGTAATCGGCGGTATTGGTTTCCCAAAACTCTTTGGCCCGATAGGAAGCCTGGCGCCGGTACGCGTCGGACGGGCCACTGCGCTCCAGCATCAACTTCTCCTGAAGCCGGAGGTCTTCCCAGCACCGCTTCGGGTCAACCAGCGCTTGACCGATGAGAGCGGCGCGCCCGTTCACACTGAGGTCCGCCCATAATTCAAGCAGACCGACGATTGGATGATCACAGATCGACCAGCCCTCGCCCAGCCAGTCGCAGTGATGCTCGGCGATCCCATCGAGGCCGGCGACCCGGCGAGCAGCCTGCGCATAGATGCGATGCACCCAATGCAAGGCCGACAGCCGATCACAGAGAAACCGCTCATCGAGCGCGCCGTACACGAAGGCGGCTCGCCGCACCACCACCAGCGGCGACGACCGTCCTGAGCGCGCCGTGACCAGCAACACTCCGCGCGTCTCGCCGGCGAGCAGGCGTTTGAGTTCGAGAACCCATCCCGGCTTCAGGGACTCGTCGGAATAACTCAACGCAATCCATTCGGAGGACGCGAAGGAGATTCCCAGGTTCAATTGCCGACAGACCCTGCGGTCGGCGGACACAAACCGATGCACCACGCCCGTGCGCTCCGCCGCGGCCTTCAGCGATCCGGACGCTGCGCCGCCGACCTCGATCACCTCATCGGCGCCCGCGACAAACCCGGACGGGTCCGTGAATGCGTGCGCCGGCGGATGGACCGCAACCACCGTCAGTGTGGGCACAGACGCGTTCATCGCACAGCCTTCGGCTTGACGGACCGGTTGATCTCCGTCCATTCGGGATGCATGTCAAGAAGAGCGATTACCTCATGCCACGAAAAACGGTCATGGCCGAAGTGATCATAGATGCGGCGGACGAATTCCAGGTCTTCCGCTTCATCCACCGTCCACCGCAGATAGGAGTAGTCGGCATCGTTCGTCATGCCGTGTATTCGATAGCGATCGGGATTGCGCAGGATCGGGAGCGTCACATGCTCGCGCCAGACAGGGTCCCTACTCTCCCGCCAGGCCCGTTCCAGAGCATCAAAGCGCATGACCTCGGCATCCAGCCCGTGGGGGAAGGTCTTGCGCGGCAAAAAGTTACAGGCATAGTCCAAATCGGGCTGGCGATCGAGGAACTCCCCTACCAGGCGATCCACCACGGCAGGCTCGATGAGCGGACAATCGGAGGTGACGCGCACCACGACGTCGGCCCGGTGCTGCAATGCCGCCTGATAGTAGCGATCTAGCAGGTCCTCCTCGCTGCCCCGAAACGAGGTCCAGCCGCGTTCCTTGCAGAGCCGTACGATCACGTCGTCGGCCGGCTTGTCGGATGTCGCCACGACCACGCCATCGAGGGTGCACGCCCGCAGCACCCGGTTGACATGGCGAACCAACATCGGCTCGCCGGCCAGGTCCATCATGACCTTGCCCTGCAGCCTGGTACTGCCCATCCGCGCCTGCGTGATCGCGATGATTCTCATACGGCGTAGGCCGTCACGACTTTCCGAACCGCGGCGATCACGTCATCAACATCGTCGTCCGCCATGCCCGGAAAGATCGGCAGAGAGATGATCTGCTCGTAGGCCTCCTCCGCCACAGGGCAGAGCCCCGGGCCGGTGCCGAACCGCTTCCGGTAGAACGGATGGAGATGCACCGGCATGTAATGGACGTTGACCCCGATGCCCTCGGCGCGCAAGGCGGCGAAGACCGCGTCGCGCTTGACCCGCAGCCGGTCGGGATCAAGCGCAATCACGTAGAGGTGGTAGGCGTGGGACACGTCCGGCCGCACCACGAGCGGTTTTATCGTCTTGAGATCGGCAAAGGCCGCGTCGTAGCGCCGGGCGATCTCCTGCCGCCGGGCGATCCATCCGGGCAGCTTGCGTAACTGGCTCAGACCGAGAGCACATTGAATGTCGGTCAGGCGGTAGTTATAGCCCAGGTCCACCATCTCGTAGTGCCACCCGCCCGACGCCTCCCGCTGGCGATGATCGCTGGTGATCCCGTGATTGCGGAACACCCGCATGCGCTGGGCGAACGTCGCGTCATGCGTGGTGATGATGCCGCCCTCTCCCGTTGTGATGTGCTTGACCGGGTGGAGACTGAACGTGTTGAGATCGGCGAGCGCTCCCACGGGGTGGCCCTTGTACGCCCCCCCCAGCGCGTGGCAAGCATCAGCCACCAGTTTGATCCCACGACGGTCAGTAAGGGCCTTCAACCGATCGTAGTCGCAGGGCTGGCCGGTGTAGTCCACGGCGATGACCGCCTTGGTGCGAGACGTGATCTTCTTTTCGACCTGCTCCGGATCGATCAGCAGCGTCTCCCGGTCCACGTCGGCGAACACCAGCGTCCCGCCCTGATAGACCACGCAATTGGCTGTGGCGGCAAACGTCATGGCGGGCACGATTACCTCATTGCCGGGTCCGACGCCGAGCGCGTACACGGCGGCATGCAAGGCCGCAGTGCCGCTGCTCACCGCGACGGCGTGCGGCGCACCGACGGCCGAGGCGAACGCCTCCTCGAATGCCCCGACCTTGGGCCCGGTCGTTAGCCACTCGGACCGCAGTACGGCGACCACGGACTGGATGTCTTCCTCATCCACGGATTGCCGGCCGTACGGAAGCGGGTTCTTGCGAA
Source organism: Nitrospirales bacterium (assembly GCA_030648395.1). Classification (GTDB taxonomy): domain Bacteria; phylum Nitrospirota; class Nitrospiria; order Nitrospirales; family NS-4; genus SCTG01. The sequence goes on from JAUSHW010000155.1 coordinate 9,738, forward strand.
CGGGCTTCCCTCCTTCGATCGCCAGATCAGCCACCCGGTTCCTTCCCCAACGACGCCACCATCTTCTGCAACTGCTCGACCGCCAGCCACTGGGTGTTGGTATCGCTGCTGTACCGAAACCCGTCCGGGCACAGCTTGCCGCCATTCTGACTCGCGTAGGCGGCACAGTCCCGCTCGTGGAAGGGCGGGAGGATCAGATAGGAGTCTTCGTACTCAACCGTATGCCGCGCATCGTCCTCCGACACCATCACCTCGTGCAATTTCTCTCCAGGACGGATGCCGACGATCTCCGTCTTGCACTCAGGCCCCATTGCGCGGGCCAGGTCCATGATGTTCATGCTGGGGATCTTGGGCACGAACAGCTCGCCTCCCTGCATCTTCCCCAGGCGCGACACCACGAAGTTCACCCCCTGCTCCAGCGTGATCCAGAAACGAGTCATGCGCGGATCGGTGATCGGCAGGACGCCGGTCTTGCGCATCTTGAGAAAAAAGGGCACCACGCTGCCCCGGCTGCCGACCACGTTCCCGTAGCGCACCACGCTGAATCGCGTCCGGTGGGGGCCCGAGTAGCTGTTGGCCGCGATGAAGAGCTTGTCCGAGCAAAGCTTGGTCGCCCCGTACAAGTTGATCGGATTCGCCGCCTTGTCGGTGCTCAGCGCGATCACTTTTTTCACGTTTCGATCAATCGCCGCGTCGATGACATTGGCTGCGCCAAGGATATTGGTCTTGATGAACTCCAGGGGGTTGTATTCCGCGGCCGGCACCTGCTTGAGGGCGGCTGCATGTACCACAACGTCCACCCCATCCAGGGCCCGATACAGACGGTCCCGATCGCGCACATCGCCGATGAAGTAGCGGATGGGCGATCCTGAGCTGTCAGGAAACCGGTCGCGCATGTCGTGCTGCTTGAGCTCGTCGCGGCTAAAAACGATGAGCTTCCGCGGACGATGGGACGCGAGCATGGTCTCGACGAATTTATGGCCGAATGAACCGGTGCCGCCGGTGACCAGGATAGTTTGGTTGTCCCAGTGAGTGTTCGTCATGAACAGGCTTCCCCCATGCATCTCGATTTTGATCCGATGGTTTCAGAATAGTCGGCGAAAGAGACCAGCGCGTCGGCCGCGCGCTTCGCAGCCTGGCCCGGATAGGGCAACCCATACAGCTGCAGGAAGGTCCGATCCGTCAAACGCCGATCGAAGGCCCGGCCCGTACGGATGTCGTCCGACAGCACGGCGCAAAAGGCTTCCAGTTCCTCAGCCAGATGCACCCGGCGCCTCAACGCTTCCAGCGCCTCCGGCTCCCAGTGAAACCAGTCGTTGAAGATGTAGACCGGCGTGTCCGTGGTCAGCATCTCAAGCAAGGACGTGCTGGCCGAATCGATGACGAACGCGTCCGCAAGGTTCAGCAACGCGCCGAAAGACATGTCCTCGACGACAAGGCAGTTGGCAATGTCGCGATGGCGGATGAATTCATTGATCGGTGAGCGGGGATGAGCGGAAAGGGGCGGCAGCTTGACGACGAACTGGACGGCCGGATGCTTGGAGAACTCCTCCACCAACCGTCTCTGTATTCTGAAGTACTCCCGATCTTCCGGGAGTCGGAACGAGCGATAATGGAAATTCCCGTCCAGCATCGTCGGCACGTACATGACGATCTTGCGCGCCTGAGCCAGCCCATATTTCCGGCAAAGGCTATCGCGCGGCAGCGCGCGTTGGGCCAATCCGTCGAGGCGAGGTGAGCCGACCGATTCGCACGTCATCAGGCCAGGGCAATGCCGATCCAGGTAGGCGGCAAATCCCGGCCCATATGCCAGGCAGTGGTTCGCTGAGACAAAGTCGTTGTAATAGTTCATGGGAAAAAAGTGGGTGCCCATTTCCCCGTGGGGCGAGAACACAACCGGGATATTCAACGTGCGGGCGACATGAGCCAGAACCTTGCGGCGTTGGTCGCTGATGGACGAGAAGACGATCGCATCCGGCTTCATCCGCTCCAGCAAGGCCCGATCTCGCACAGCCTGCCCTTCTATTTCGCCGAAAGCCGACAGACACAAGTATTGAAGCCGGTCGGCTACCAGGCCAATCCAGTCCATGCCTTCGAACTGAAACACGGAACGAAAGTCAGGGTGACCGCGCAGGGCTTCCCACGCCCGCCGTCGGTCCCCGGACAAAAACGACACCGCTTCCGGTCGGGGCATGCCCAGCCAGGGCTTCCCAATGGGAGACGGCCGCCCGTCATTCCAGACCCAGACATCCGTATCACCGCGCCCCAACAGCGCGGCGGCGATGAGTGAAAGGTTGTGCTCCAGCCCGCAAAACAGAATCCGGCCTTGAGCCGTCATGCCACCGACGGGCTTGCTTAGCCATTGGCGGAGCATAGCGCCGGCACCCAACTCTTTGAGTGCCCGCGCCAACTGTCCCCACCGAGTCTGCATCAGCCGCTGTCGCCACATTCCGCACCCAACGACAGTCGGCCGTGGCGGACGGGGTAACTCCCCGCTTTGCACAAACTCCACCGGAATGCTTCGTGACTCGCATGCGAAAACAATCACCCGCGTATAAACCGACTCGCTTCCCCAGTACAGCTTCTCGTCGAACGGGACAGGCTGTGTCTCAAAGCAGAGCACCCTCTCAGGCCTCACATCTCCCAGAATGCTCACGACCTCAGAGAAACGGAGGGTCACCGCGTCATACAACATCTTCAATGCGAAGAAGTTGAACCAGGCCGGCCGCAACTCGCGTTCTCGAAAATACGGGAACCGCTCTTTCCAAAAATCGTCGATGACGGCGCAGAGGCGCTCGACTTTGCCGAAATTCTCGAAACCCAGATGCTCCTGGCTCTTGTCCGGCAACCGTGAACTGATCGCCAGATGAGTCAGCCCCCGGGCTTCCAACGCAATTTCGACGTGAGGCGTGAGCGGCACCAGGCGGTAGGCTCCCGCCGCCTCCAGCGCTTCAAGCGCCGGATCGATCTGCTGCGGGAATTCGAGAAACGCCAGGGTGCTCAAAATGGAGCGGTTTCGTCAGTTCGGCCTTCGAAAATGATAGAGACCGGTCGCGCCGCTAAACGCCGTCTTGTGGTCGAGCGGCAGCACGTGCTCCTCGATCCAGCGGATGAAGGCATCAATCTGCGATTGGCGGCGCGGAAGTTTGGCGTCGCGCAGGACGTTGGGGATGCGGCGTTTGAAATCCTTGATGAGCAGCTTCCCGTGCGCCCAGTCGTGGTCCACAGTCTTCCATGACAGGGGCATCCGAAGCCGTTTCGACCATGTTTGGAATTCGATCGGCGTCAGGTAATGGAGGTCGGCGAGCGTGATCGGCGCCTTGAACAGCAGCTCCAGCGTCTGCAGAAAATAGCCGCGGGGATTGACCCAGTTGGGACACGTGACGATCAGCGAGCCCCCCGGCTTCACATGTCGCTTCAGAGTCTTCAGCATGGCGAAGGGATCATCCATGTGCTCCAACGTCCCGAGGGAAATGACCACGTCAAAGGTCCCCTGCAGGTTCTTCACGTCCATCTCGCGGAATTCCAGATTGGGACGCCGGTAATGCTGTTGCGCCTCTTTGATAGCGGACGAAGCGTAATCGATCCCGAGAAAATGCTTCGCCCCTTTATGGACCAGCTCCCAGCCTATCCGTCCAGTCCCGCATCCCACATCGACAACGGTCTTGCCGCGCCAGGACGGAACCTCATCGATCACCGCGGCCATTTCCTCCGGAAGTTCCTTGGAAAAGAGAAGCGCCGTATAGTGCTTGCGCTCGCCTTTTTTGTAGAGGTTCGCATAAAACGAGCGCAGGTCCTTGTTTTTCATGAACGACATTGCCTCCAAAGCTTCACGGGCTGGTCACGCTCTTGATATTGTCGTACCACCAGATGATGTCGGTGATATGAAAGTCCCGTTTCTTGGGATACCAATATTCGTAAATTGCGCGGATAAACGCCAACTCCTCCGAAGTATTGACGTCCAACTTCAGATCCGGTCGCCTGAAGGCGGCGGGGCAAGGGACGGTGCCGATCCGGTATTGATCCGGATGCTCGTAAAAATAGGTGTGCGGGTGCTCGCGATTCCGGGGATCCGTCGTGACCTTCCACACCTCTTCCAGCTTACTGAAATCGAACACTTCCGCGCCAAGTCCGTCAGGGTATTCATTGCCGTTGATATTGTGGGTGTTCGAGGAAAAATCGCTCTTCCCCTGTAGGTGAAACTCAATAATCCGGTCGATTTCCGCCGGCTCCAGGACAGGGTTGTCCGCGCAAATTCTGACCACAACATCAGCCTTGTGGACCTTGGCTGCCTCGTAGTAACGGTCCACCAGGTCGTTTTCAGCCCCGCGAAAGGAGCTGACACCACACCCTTTCGCAATACCGGCCAGCACATCGTCCTCAGGTTTGTTCGTGGTAGCCAGGACGATCTCGTCGATCCGCTGACTCCGCTTCACGCGCTCGAGAACCTGCCACAAAAGAGGCTTCCCGGCCAGGTCGGCGATGGATTTTCCGGGGAGGCGATTGGACCCCATCCGCGCTTGGATGATCGCTACAACCTTCGGCTTCATCGGCGATCCTGTCCGGCTTTTTCCAGCAGGAAGGTGTGCCAGTTGTCGTTGCCCTTGCTTTTCGCACGGTCTTCCAGGACATTCGCATAGACCACCCTGAACGTTCCGCCCTCCAGAAAGAATTCCGCAAGACGAGCGGGCGTCGGGATGACGTCTTTCCCGACAAAATTGCCCTCCAAGTCAGGAAAGTTCTGGTGAATCAAGAGGCAGCCGCGGTCTTTGACCCAGGTCGTGATGTTCGCCACAACCTCGCGCATGCACGGAAAGACGTACCAGAACAGCCCTCGACACACGACCAAGTCGAAGTCGGAGATGCCGGGAAAGAGCGGGCGATCGCCCTGCCTCTCGGTGATATCCGCCACGCACGCCTCGATGTGGGGAAAGCGGGCCTTCAGCTTCTGGATCGCGGTCGGAGAGACATCGATCCCGTAGACGTTACGGCCCAAACCGGACAGCTCGTGGGCAAAGTAGCCGAGGCCGCACCCGACGTCCAGGATCGTGTCGTAGGGCGAGCGGACCCGCGCAAAGGACCTGGCAATGGACAGGTCCAGTTCATCGGCGATCTTGTCCTGATGCCAGGGGATCTCCTTCGCCTTGCGATACATCTGCTCGAACTCGCCGACGAGCTTGCCCTGCCGAAACACGTAATCGTGATAGTCTTCCGAGTCAACCTCCACGCCGGCGCCCTCCACTCACTTCCTCACCAGCACGTCCGTCCGCCGTCCACGACGAGCGTCGCACCCGTCATGTACGAAGAGGCATCGGAGACCAGGAACAGCACCGCGCCCTTGTATTCATCCTTGCGGGCCATGCGGCCCAGGGGAATCCTGAAATGCACCTGCTCCTTGAATTCGTCCGGCTGTCCCGTGTCGACCCCGCCGGGACAGAGCGCATTGACCCGGATTCCCTGCTGGGCCCAATAGGTCGCCAGGTAGCGCGTCAGGCCGATGAGCGCGGTCTTCACGACGGAGTAGGACACCGGCTTGACCGGCTGGCGGTCCGGCGGCGTTCCCGCCTTCTCGTACAGCCGCTGATCCGGAGCCACAAGACCGAGGTCCGATGAGATGTTCACGATCACGCCGGAGCCGCGCTTGGCCATCTCGCTTCCGATCACCTGAGCGCAGAGAAACGCGCCCGTCAACCCCACGGCCAGGTCCTGACTCCACGCCTCCAACGGAAAGTTCTCGAACCTCGTCCATGCGACATCGCGCGTGCCGGCCCCCACTTTGGGATCGTTGGCGGCGTTGTTTATCAGAATATCGATCTTCCCGTACTCCCGTATGACGGCATCGCGCAGGCGCTCGACCTCGACCTTGCTGGTAATGTCCGCGCGGACTCCCAGCGCAGACACCTGGAACCGCTTTCCGATCGCTTCGGCGGCCTCTTTGGCAAGATCCTCCCTGATATCGACCAGGACCGGGCAGCCACCGGCTTCCGCGATCGCCTCGGCATGCATCCGTCCCAGCATGCCTGCCCCCCCCGTGATCACGGCCACGCGGCCGGTCAGATCAAACATGCGGTTTGGAGCCTCTCCCTTCATGCGTATCCCTCAGGCGAACGTCCGCGTCTGCCCTCCATCGACCACCAGACAGGCGCCGGTGATGAAGGACGCCTTGGGCGAAGCGAGAAAGACAACTGCATCCGCCACCTCTTCCGGTCGGCCGAATCGTTTCAAGGGTACTTCGGTCTCGAGCATGGCCATGGTCTTCGCTCTCTCAGACTGCAACTTTTCATCCCATGTGCTGCCGGGGAAAAGGATGTTACCGGGAGCCACGGTGTTGACCCTGATGCCGTGAGACGCCAGTGTCTTCGCCAGATGTTTCGAAAAAGAAATCATCGCGGCCTTGGCCGACTCATACGCGGCCGGCGCACCCAGATATTCAATCCCCGCGATCGAGCCGATATAGACAATGCTTCCGCCGCCGGCACGGATCAGGTGCGGGATCACCACGCGGGCCGCCCGAACCCCGCTCAACAGGTTGACCTCCAGAAGCCGATCCCATTCCTGATCGCCTGCCTGCCAACCACGCTCGCCGCGTCCACTGCCCAGGTTGGCGACGAGGCTATCGATCCTTCCCCAGGCTTTGACGACGCTCTCCACACACGCGTGGAGGCCCTCCTCCTGCTGCAGATCCCCCACAAACCGGTGCGCGCGCCCTGTCCCCTTGATCGAGTCGATCTCCGCCGCCGTCTTCTCGACATCCGCCTCGTTTCTCCCGGTGATCGCGACCATGGCCCCCTCCCTGGCGAACGCCAACGCGATGGCCCGTCCAATCCCTCGACTCGAACCGGTGATGAGGACGACTTTATCTTTGATTTCCAGATCCATGAGGGGAGGTGGGAATGGGTCGTTAAAAGTATTTTTCAAGATAGCGGCGGACGAATTGCACGTTCCGCTCGGCCAGCAGCGTCTCTTCTCCGTCCCGTGCCGCCTGCAAAATGAAAGGGCCCTGGTAGCCGGCCCCGGCAAGCGCCGCGAACGTGGCATCAAAGTCCGCATCGCCCGTCCCCAGCGGGACCGTCCCGCCGCCCCGTTTGCGATCCTTGACATGGATCGTGGCGATCCGTTTCCCATACGCTTCGATTTCCTCGCGAGTGTCATAGCCCAGCGACGCGCTGTTGCCGATGTCATAATTGACCTTGACGCTCGGATGATCGAGCCGTGCGAGCAGTTCCGTGAACATCGGAGGGCCCAGCGAGGTTTCAAGCGCCAGCTGCACGCCCGCCCGTTCCGCGAGCGGCAAGCACCCGCGGAGACAGCGCGCGACCTCCCCCAATTCCTCATCCGTCTTGATCGCCGACGCGTCCACGAAGGGGATGCCGAGGTACGTCACGCCCAGTTGCCCCGCTCGCTCGATCACTTTTTTGAGCATGTCCACGCGGATCTCCTGGTCCGCCTTGGAAACCCGTATCACCGGCAGGTCCATGAAATAATCGGCGCACAGCGACACGACGCTCACGCCGTGATGCCGGGACAGGCGGCGCACCTCCTGGGGTTCCGAAAAGAGCGGATTCTTCTCCCACTCGTCCGCCTCGAAGATCCACTCGATGAGGTCGAGTCCGCAGGCCTGCGCCTTGGCGAATTCCTCTCTCCAGGTCGTTTTCGGAAAGGCCTGGATGCGCCCGTCGACCGGCGGCGAAAGACGACCCTGCATGATCCCGATCTGGCGCACCAGGGGTTGCACGGCCTATCGCTTGAACCGGTACGGTGTGGAACCGTCGGACGTGCGCGAGGCCGACCGCTGATTCCACTGTTTGATTTGGGCGGGTATATCCACACCCACATTTTCGCTCCATCGGGCCAAAAGCCGCCTGGTGACGTCCCCCATCCCTCCGTCGCCGATCGGCACGCCGTTCAGCTTGGTCACGGGCAAAAGGCAAAACGGCGTCCCGGTCATGAACGCTTCATCCGACGTCGTGACATCGTAGGGCTCGATATTCCGCTCGACGCATGGCAGCTTCAACTGCTTGGCCAGTTCGAAAATGTAGCCACGGCTGATTCCGCGGAGGATGTTGCGCGGCTCCGGCGTCACGATGGTCCCGTCTGTGACAATAAAAAAGTTGTCGCCGGTGCCTTCCGCAATGAACCCGTCCGGATCCAGCAGGAGGGCCCAATTGTTGTCGCCAGGCAAGTTGGAGACCTCGATATTCGCCATCATGTAGTGAATCCGGCTCCTGTTCTTGACCTTCGGCTCGAGGAGATGGGCCGGAATGGCACGTTGTGAGGGAATCACGGCATTGATGCCGGTGTCGAACAGCTTTCCCATCCCCGCCACCGTCCATTTGAGCGGAAAGTCCGCAATGACGACCGTCGGCTCCAATTTGCCGTCGAAAATGTCCGCATAAATAGCCAGCGGGCCGCGGCTGACATTGATCATCAACCGATGCTCATCGTCTTGTTCGAAGACCGGATCGTTCTTGGCCACCACCTCGTGGCAGGCCTGCTCCATCTGATCGATCGTCATCGTCATCGGAATATGGACATACTTGATGGACGCATAGAGACGCTCCAAATGCTCGCGCAGTTTGAACTGCTTCTTGTTGAACGACCTGGTCATCTCGAACACCATGTCCCCGAACATCAGCGCCGAATCGTAGATCGAAATCTTCGCTTCCGTTTCGGGAACAAACATCCCGTTCATGTAGACAAGGCGTCCCCGGTGTGTCACACGATCTCCCTTACTCATGTCGCACGAGGCGGCTTGCGGCGCTGCGCGCGGGGCTTCAGCACGTGGCCGGCGACTTCCTTGATGACACCCTTCCCCCGACCGGCTTTCAACACGAACTTGGCGGAATCCTTCACCCCGGGGTCCACGTCAGCCGGCACAAAGCTGGAGGCCACGTATCGAAGCAGCTCGACATCTTTCTTGGAGTCGCCCACGTAGCAGACTTTTGACTCGTCCAATCCGGCCTTGCGCATGAGCAGCTTGAACGCGCCCAGCTTGTCCTTGCATCCTTCCAGAAAGAAATCCGGCGCGAATCGCTCACGTACGTACCGGCAAAATCCGTTGGCCTCCCCGGTGATGAACCCAATCTTGATTCCCGCCCTCTTGAGTTCGAAGACGGCGTCGATATCCTCGAAAGAGATGCGCTTGATTTCATGGCCGGCAGCGTCGACATACACGGCGCCGTCCGTCAGAACCCCGTCGATGTCGAGGAAGACCGCTTCGATCACTAGACTCTCCGGAGCTTTTGAATGATGGGCTTCTCGCTCTCATAGACTTTCTTGACCCCATCACCCATCGCCTGGTCCAATTCCCTGATGTCTCGCACCAACCGCTTCATTCCAGGCGGCTCCACCGATGCCGCCTGGTCACTCCCCCACATTGACCGATCCACGGTAATATGCCGTTCCACGACACACGCGCCCAGCACCGCGGCGGCATAAGAGGTGACCAATCCGACTTCATGGCCTGAGTAGCCGACAGGAACCCCAAATTTCTCCTTCAGGGCAACGATCCCCCGCAGATTCAGCTCCTCCGGCTTCGACGGATAGGTGCTGGTGCAATGAAGCAGGATGAGATGGTCCTTGTCTAACACCTCCACAGCGTGCTCGATCTGCTTCATCTCGCTCAGGCCTGTTGAGAGAATCACCGGCCTTCCATATTTCCGGTGATGCCGCAACAAATTGTCGTCCGTCAGCGATGCGGAGGCGATTTTGTAGCAGGGCGGATTGAATCGCTCTAAAAAATCGACCGACGCCTCATCCCAACAGGACGCAAGCCAATCAATGCCCTTTTGCTTGCAGTATTTGTCGATTTCCGCGTATTCCTTGACTCCGAATTCGAGTCCCCTTTTGAGATCGCCATTGGTGGGACCGAACGGGTTCTCCCTCGGTCGGGCCAATTCCTCCGGAGAGTACACGACCTCAACAGTGCGTTTCTGGAACTTGACAGCGTCGCAGCCGCAATCCACAGCCACATCAATGAGCTGTTTCGCAAGATCCACCGATCCGTTGTGGTTGATCCCAATCTCCGCAATAATATAGCAAGGCTGTCCCTGTCCGACCATTCTGTTACCGATCTTTACTGTTGTGTGACTCATGCCTCCCCCTCTTTTGTGCTTGCCCTTTCAATTTATCTGCCCAAAGACTGCACCGCCAACGTTGACCAGCTATGCTCTGGCTCTCCAAGACCAGGGAATGCGATTCCGCCTCAATGCACTATTCAGACCGGCACGACTTCCGAATCGTCGATTTCGACCGCAGCGGCTTGCTGGATCAGGTGGATCGAGATAACCAGGCGATGCCGCTTGGCCTTCCGCAGCAGAATGCCCCGCACGCCCTCCAGCGGGCCTCTTCTCACCTCCACCATCATGCCTTCACGCAAATATGGGTGGGCGTCGTAGGGAAGCTCGCTTGCCATGAGCAACTTGAGCGCGTCGATCTCCTCATCCGGAATCGGCTCGGGGCGCTGTCCCCCGCCCACAAGCCCGACCACGCCGGACACTGTCTGCACGGCCAGGCGGTCCGGCCAGCGAAACCGGGCGAAGCAGTATCCGGAAAAGAGCGGGGCTTCGATTTCCTTCTTCCGGTCCTTCCACTGGCTAAGCCGCATGACGGTCGGCAACAGATGCTCGACGCCAAGACCCGCCAGCCGGTCCCGCACGAGCTTTTCATGTCTCGACCGGGTGCGAACAGCAAACCACCGCGCAATGTCGTCGGCCTCAGGCACAGCTTCGCCCTCTCGCTTACAGTGGGCACAATCCTGGTCCGCCTCTTCGTTCCATCGGCGAACGCCCCGGCATCGCCCTGGCGTCCCCAACGGCTCTGTTACCACCCCAGACGCTACAGCGTTGCGATCTTCTCGCGCGGCACGCCTGCTTTGCTGATCCTGGACTGAAGCTTCTTTCCCTCTTCCAGGTCGGCGATCAGGACGAAATCAAATTCCCAGTTGGACAATTCCTCGACCGGCCACAGTGGGTAGGACAGAAACGTCCCCTTTTTGCCGTCCACGAATCCGACGAGGGTCAGGTCCATCTCCCGCAGGCTGATGTACGCCATCTCTGCCAGTTCCCCGGTGCCGTAGACAACAACCCGCTTGGCGCCGGCCTTAGCACGCGCCGTCAGGATGATTTTCAGGCGCTCCCGTATCTGACGGTAGTGCGTCAGGGAATATTCCATGTACTGGTAGGTGAGGCGGGTCTTCTCGACCATGCCTTGCGGGGTCAGCAGATACTTGATGCGGTGCCGGGGAATGGTGGTGATCTTGATGTAGCCCTTGTGGGCCAGACGCTTGAGGTAGAGGTTGGTCAGCCCAAGCGCAACGTCGAGCTTGTCTGCCAGCGAGCGCTGGGTGACGGCGGCGTCCTGCTCGACCTCATTGAGGAGCTGCAGGTCGCGCTGGGCCTGTAAGTCCATACGTGACAATGTAATCTCCGACAACCGTTCAACAGTTGAACACAAGCCGGATTCGGAGTCAAGAAAAATACTCTGTAGAGGAAAGATGCTAGGCTGGAGCGTTACGGCTCGTACGGAACTTCAGTAATGACGGGGCCGAAGCGGGAGATAAGGGACTTGCAGGTCAGGGCCTCGGCCGACAGGCGGCCGAGCCGGTCCCGCACGATCCTGGCGTAGAGCTCTTCGATCCGAGCGGCGCTCGCCTTATAGCCGCTGATGCCGTAGTCGTCGAGCGCGGGCATACGCCGGAGGATGTTGGCGTTGGGATGCACGCCGGGGATCATTTCCAGATAGCGGTTGGCCCAGAGAGGCGGCTCCTCGCTGACTTTCGGCCAGTCGGGACTGATGCAGTGAAACCCCTGCCTCTCCAGCTCGCCGCGGACGAGCATGTGGCTGATTTCCTTGCCCAAAAAATTCAGGTCGCTGGCGGCGCGGGCCTCCGGCGCGAGCTCGTCGAAAATCCCCTTGCGGCAGACGAGGCACTTAGGGTCCTTGGCCAACGCGAAGCAGGCGCGGCCGCTGCGCTTGCGGATCGCCTCCCATCCTTCCGTCGTGATCCGGCAGTCCTCCGGCAGGAACACCCAGTAGTCGCCGGCACAGTTCGCATCGCACAGAAGATAGTTGTACGCCAGACTCTTGGGAACCGGGTTGCGGATGACCGGAAAGCCCAGCGACGGAAACTCGCAGCCGTTCTGGATGAGGGTGACCGGCACCCCCGTCTTCTGGAAGGCGGCCACCTGGGCGTGCAGGAAATAGGCGTGATGCTTGCGGTCGGCCTCGGGGTCGTCGGGGAAGACGACCGTCGCGCAGATGAAGCAGTGCAGCTTCATCCGACTTTCTTCCGGAAGTATTCGATGGTGCGCGCGAGCCCCTCGTCGAGGCTCACTTGGGGTTCCCACCCGAGCAGCGTCTGCGCGCGCCGAATGTCAGGGCAGCGGACCTTCGGGTCGTCGGCCGGGAGCGGCTTGAATTCAATCCGGGTCGGCTTTCCGACCATCGCCTGGACTTTTTTCGCGATCTCCAGCACGGTCAGCTCGTGTGGGTTGCCGATGTTGATCGGCTCGTGCATCGTCTCGCCGAGCGATTCTCCCTTGTAAAGGAAGGACTGCCGGTCGGTCCGTTGCTCGGGTGTGCGGTCAGAAGGGATCATCAACAGGCGCGTGATCACTTCGACCAGATCGTCCACATAACAGAAGCTGCGGGTCTGCGAGCCGGTGCCGAAGATCGTCAGCGGCTTGCCGGTCAGGGCCTGGACGATGAAGTTCGAGACGACCCGGCCGTCGTGCGGCCGCATCCGTGGCCCGTAGGTGTTGAAAATGCGCACGATCCGCGTATCGATCCCGTGATAGCGGTGATAGGCCATCGTCATGGCCTCCGCGAAACGCTTGGCCTCGTCGTAGACGCCGCGCGGGCTCATCGGGTTGACGTTCCCCCAGTAGGATTCCGGCTGCGGCGAGACGAGCGGATCGCCGTACACTTCCGACGTGCTGGCCAGGAGAAACCGGGCGTTCTTGGCCTTGGCGAGCCCCAACGCCTTGTGCGTGCCGAGCGCCCCGACCTTCAAGGTAGCGATTGGGTATTCGAGGTAGTCCTGCGGGCTCGCGGGCGAGGCGAAGTGCATCACCGCATCCAGTGGGCCTTCGACGAACAGGTAATCGCAGACGTTGTGTTGGACGAAGCGGAACCGTTCGTGCCCCACGAGGTGGGCCAGATTGTCCATCGACCCCGTGATCAGGTTGTCGACGCACGTCACCTCGTGGCCCATCCCGAGCAGGCGTTCGCAGAGATGGCTCCCCAGAAAACCCGCGCCCCCGGTGATCAATACACGCACGATGGCATTCCTCCCCTGGAAACTACTTGTGCCTCAAACCGATACGAAAGTCCAGCCTACCCCCGCTCCACGAGCCGGTGTCCGTAGCGGATCTGCTCCATCCGCTCCATCCACCGGTCCCGCACGCCGGCTATTCGACGCTGCCACCAGTTGCCCCGCACCGTCCGCCCCCACTTGCGCTGGAAGTACGCCAGGTTCTGCGTCGCATACGCGCTCGTTCCGGACTTCTTGACGGCTTTCTGGGTGACCATGCCGAAGTGGTGGATGAAGGCGGCGCCCGTCACGCCGGCCGTGATCCCGGCCTTCTGCGCCTGCCAGAGAAAGTCCACGTCCTCGCACCCCCCGTAGCTGAAGCTTTCATCGAACAGGCCGGCCTTGTCGAACACTTCCCGGCGGACCAGCATGCAGGGCCCCAGCAGGCCCGGACGTGTCGCCTCCCGGCAGGCCGCCGTGAACTCGGCGGCATAGCGGTCCAGCTCGTAGTCGAGCGGCCCCTCGCGCATCGCCGGGCTGACAATGCCGTGCCCGGCCTGCTCCATGAAGCGCAGCAGCGCCGGCAGCCATCCCGGCGTCACGACGATATCGTTGCTCAGGATGCCGACCACCCCGCCGCGGCTCGCCCGGATGCCCTGGTTCCATGCCTTGGCACAGCCCAGGTTGGTCGCGTTGCTGATGACCGTCACGCCGGCGCCCTTCAGATACTCGGGCGTCCCGTCGGTGGAGGCGTTGTCCACGACGATGATTTCGTCCCCCTTGTCGGGCAGACGCAGAATGGACTCCAGGCACTGCATGGTATGCACGAGCTGGTTGTACACTGGGATGACGAGACTGACGCGCACGGTCTGCTTCACAGGGGCACCGCCGGAACTTCGCGGCCGAGCAACGATTCATACCCGGACACAAGCCCGTCCATCATGGCTTCGACCGTGAAGTGCGCGGCGACGCGGGCCCGACCGGCCTCGCCGAATCGCCGGCATCGTGCCGGGTCCTGAAGCAGCGACGACACGGCCTTCGCCAGCGCATCGGCGTCGCCGGGAGGGACGAGCATGCCGGTCTCTCCCTCCTGCACAATTTCGGGCAGGCCGCCGGTCGCGGTCGCCACCACCGGCTTGCGCATCGCCATGGCCTCGAGCACCGCAATCCCGAATCCCTCCATCAGGGCCGGATGCACGTAGAGATCCATGGCCGCCAGGCAGGGAAAGACCGACTCCTGAAATCCGGCAAAATGCACGAGGCTCTCCAGTCCCAGGACTTCGACCATCGCCTTCAGCCGTGCTTCATAGGCGGTATCGCCGCTCCCGACGATCAGGTAATGGACCGCAGGTGATGCATTCACAATCGTCGGGAGCGCCTCGACCATCACCTCGTACCCTTTGCGTTCGAACAGATTCGCCACGGTGCCGAGCACTGGCGCCTCCGCGGGGATGCCGAACCGGCGCCGCGCGTCCAGGCCGCTTTTTTGATCCATCACGCGCGTCATGTCAAGTCCGCTGTAGAGCGTCTGCAACCGTTCCGGCCGCACGCCGCCACTCTCCAACGACCGCTGAATCTGGCGTGACACGGGGAACACAAGGCCGGCCTGCTCGAGCTCATACCGTCGCACTTTCGGGGGTTCGATCTCCTGCCGGACGTGCGCGACGATTGGAACAGCAGGCAATCCCGCGACGGCGCGGAGCGTCTGCGGAACCCACCAGATGTCGTTGACGTGAATCAACGCCGGCCGGACCGCCGCGATCACGTCATGCAGCGCGCGGACCGCCGCGGGCCGATTGAGATACGCAAAGAACTTGCGCCAGGGCGGCATGGGCGCCATGCGCGTCTCGATGCCGCGCCGCTCCAGCTCCACGACCAGGGGCCCGCGATCCTGGCAGACCACGACTGGGCGATACCCGCACTGCGGGAGCCGGTCCAGCATGACCAGCAACTCGCGCTCGGCTCCTCCAATCTCGGTGATGCCGTGAACGAACAGGACCGCGACGCTCATTGCGACTGCGCCCCCATTGTCTCAGCAACGATCACATGCTTCCGGCTGATGACATAGTCCGAAAGCGCCTCTCCGATAAGGCGATTCGACAGCACCGTGTAATGCACATCGTTGGCGAAATGGTCGATGGTCTTGGGTACGAGAGGCTCCAGGTCGACGAACCCGCAGTGGAATTCGTTTGCGATACGCCGGATCACATTATTGAAGGCGTCCATCCCGCGCTTCATCGTCGCAATGCTGGCAATTCGATTCCCCTCCCGCACATACCGCTGGGGGATGCCGATCCGCCGCAACTCGGCCTCCGTCATGTTGTCCTTATAGAGAGATGGCTGCGTGGCCAGGATGACGTCCGAGCCTTTCAGCCGGTAAATTTCCACAATACTGCGGAGATTTCGCTCGAAGGCCCCGATGCTGGGGAATTCAGTGAACTCCGTCTCCCGCAGTGCCGGCCCGCAGAAATATTCCAGAAACGACCCTCCCCACGGCTGCGGTCTCCAGTCCGAATACAGATACTGCCGGGCAAGCTTCCCCATCTTCAGGGGAACTTCCCATGGCCGGCCCGTCTCGTGCTCCTGGATGATCGGGGCCAGCACGGCCCAGAAGTGGGAGTAATCCGACTGATAGGACGTGCCGGGAAGGGTGACACCAGGGGCGGAAAAGCCCCGATAGAGATCGTTCATGGCATGGCAGAGGATGACGAGGTCAGGCTTGAATTCCTGGAGTCGGAACAGGTAATCAATCAGGGCGTGCTGGGTCGAGTGCCAAGCCACGGCGGCATTCTGGACTTCGATCGCCGTCTCGCATCGACCCGTGAGACGCGATTCAAGCACACCAGCCAGTGATTCCTGATAGGGATTCCATTCGTTCTCAAACGCCGAATCTCCTTGCAGGAAAATCCGGTACGTGCCGGCGGACTTCGGCCGTCCGATGTCGGCTCCCCGAAAGCCCTGACTATTGATGCCCCTCGCCGGATCGGGCTGTCGGCAGGTCTGCAGAAAGGGATGCGCAGGCCATTCCACCCCTTTTCGTTTCCTCGACCCGCCCCCTCGACGTCGGATCTGTAGCAAGATCTCCCAGCACCCAAGAGCCACCAGCAGGCCACCTGCCAGCCAGGCCACCTGCCCTACCGTCCCCAAAAAGACCGGAATGAAATAGAACGGAAGGAGGCCGGCCAGCAACAGGAACGCGTGCGGATAAGAGTACTTGCGCAGCACCTTGTTCCGATCTTGAGAAGACGTGTGCAGGAGCAGCCCGACATATAAAAAGGCATATCCGAGGTACGCCACCGCGATGACCAGCCAATCCCAGCCGGTTCTCATCCGACGCCGTTCACCCGGTTCTGCAGCGCCTTCCTGACGGCTTCCCAGACTTCGTCCAGCGTGATGAGTCGCATGCAGTTCTGTTCTCCCCTGAAACAGTCGGGATGAAAGCAGGCCCGGCAATCCAGTCCCTTGTAAAATGTCCGGTGCCCGTCGCCCCAAGGGCCCCACACGGCCGGGTCGGACGGCCCGAACAGGCCAATCACCGGGACCCGCAGCGCCGCCGCCATGTGCATCGGTCCGTTGTCGTTGCCGACGTGCAGCGCGGCCCGCGCGAGCACCGCCGCAAGCTCCTGCAGCCCCGTCCGCCCGACCAGCGAGCGAAAGGGCGTCTTCATGCTTTCGGCAATGCGACCCGCCATGACCCGCTCCTGCTCGCCGCCCAGGAACAGCGCCTGCACAGACGTGTCGGTCTGGACCCGATCCGCGAGCACGGCGAACCGCTCGCCCGGCCAGGACTTGAACCACCACCGCGCACCCGGATGCAGACAGACCAGCGGCCTCGACGCGTCGATCCCCGTCTCTTTCAGCAGGCGATCGGCCGCCGATCGGGCTTCCTGGGACACCACCAGCATCGGTTCCGGCGGCGGGCCCGCAAGCCCCAGCGCCTCCGTCGCCTTGAGATGATAGCGCACCTGGTGCATCCCGAACCGGTCCGCGTCGACGATCCGGGTGTAGAGACATCCGCGCCGGCGGCCCTCGCTGTTGTAGCCGAGACGCACCGGCGCGCCCGATAGCCGTGACAGGACGGCCGACCGGTCGCTGTCCGTCAAATCGATCACGAGATCGTACCGCCGGGCCCGGAGTTCCCGCGCGAAGCGCCACTGCCGGGCCGGATTGCCCCGCTCCACCACCAACACGTCATCAAGCGCCGGATGCCCCCGCACCACGCCGTCGGTACCGGGGTTCACCAGCATGGCGAGATGCGCCTGGGGAAATCCCTCACGCAACCGGCTCAGCACCGGCGTCGCCAACAGCACGTCCCCGACGTACCGGAGCTTGATGACCAGGATCCGGTCAGGAGTCAGTCCCGCCATCAGGAAGAGGCTGACCCCTTCAGACGTGCCAGGTCTTCATCCACCATCTCATAGACCAGATCCTTGAACGCCACCGTGTACGCCCAGCCCAACTGCTGCCTGGCCTTGGAGGCATCGCCAAGCAGCGTTTCCACATCGGCAGGCCGGAGAAACTGCGGGTCCACAACCACATGCTTCAGGTAGTCGAGACCGAGGCGCGTGAACGCCAGTTCAGCAAACTCCCGTACCGAATGCTGCTCGCCGGTCGCGATGACATAGTCGTCCGGCTTCTCCTGCTGCAGCATCAGCCACATGGCCCGCACGTACTCGCGCGCGTGCCCCCAGTCGCGCCGCGCGTCCAGATTGCCGAGCCGGACTTCCTTCGCCAGGCCAAGCTTGATCCGCGCGGCGTGGGACGTAATCTTCCGCGTGACAAATTCGAACCCCCGGCGCGGGGACTCATGATTGTACAGGATGCCGGAGCACGCCTTGATGCCGTACGCCTCGCGGTAATTCCTGCTCAGGTGGAACCCGGCCACCTTCGAGATGCCGTAGGCGGACCGGGGATGGAAGGGCGTCTCTTCGTTCTGAGGCACCTGCGACACTTTGCCGAACATCTCGCTCGATGCGGCGAAGTAAAACCGGCAGTCCGGTGCGCAGTCGCGCAGCGCGGCCAGCACATAGTGCGTGCCATTGATGTTGGTGTTCAGCGTTGAGAATTCGTCCTCGAACGAATAGGCGACGAAGCTCTGCGCGGCCAGGTGATAGCATTCGTCGGGCTTGACCGCCTGGAACACCCGGTAAATGCTCGGCAGGCTTTCCAGGGAAGCGGCGTGCAGGTGCAGGCGGTCCCGGAAGTGCAGGATGCGCCACAGCCGGTGCTCCGGGTCCTCGATCGCCACCCGCCGGACGATCCCGTGCACCTCGTAGCCTTTTTCGAGCAACAGCTCCGCGAGGTACGACCCGTCCTGTCCGGTAATGCCGGTGATGAGCGCGCGCTTCATGCCGCCTTCCCTTTCATCAGGTCCTGATACACCGCCAGCAGGTCTCGCGCCGACTGTTCCCAGGAGAACGCCTTGGCCCGGAGCGCGCCGCGCCGGCGAAGGTCCTCGCGCAGTGCCGCATCGTCCGCCGCCCGCGTCATCGCCTGCGCCCATCCGTCCGGATCGCGCGGGTCCACGAGCAGAGCCGCATCGCCGACGGCTTCGGGGAGCGAAGATGCATTCGAGCACACAACCGGCGCGCCGCAGGCCATGGCCTCGAGCGGCGGCATGCCAAACCCTTCATACAATGATGGGAACGCAAACAGCGCGCAGCCGGCGTAGAGCGCCCGCAAGTCGTCGAGCGGCACATGGCCGGGAAAAATGACCGCCGATTCCAGGCCCGCCCGGCCGACGGCTTCGCGGATCACATCTGCGCCGTGGTCCATGCCACCGATCACGACGAGATTCATCCGGTCCCGCAG
>JAUSHW010000159.1 GCA_030648395.1 Nitrospirales bacterium
GCCTTTTCCGCGTGACGGATCTTCTTGGAGTCGCATTCATTTTGTCCCTGCTGGCGGTCGTGTTCTTCTACATCCTGAGGGTCTGACGTGGGAGTGATCCGTCCGGATATTGCGTCGCAGATGGTGGACCTGTGCGCCGCCCTCCTGCTCCTGACGTGCTTTGCGATCGTCGCACAACGGCGGCTCTCGGCCTGCGTGGACCTGTTCGCGCTACAATCCGCATTTTTGGCCGTCACGGCGGCATTGATGGCGTTCCTGACGGGGATTCACCATATTTTCATCGCGGCTCTCCTCACCGTGATCATCAAAGTGATTATCATCCCCCGGATCTTGAAAAAAGTCATCAAGCGCCTGAACGTCACGCGTGAGCTGGTCCTCAACATCAATATTCCGCCCTCGCTTTTGATTTGCGGCGCGCTGGTCATCCTGGCCTTCTACATTACCCAGCCCATCATCAGTCTGGGGTTTCTCCTCACCAAGGACTCCCTCGCCATCTCTCTGGCGATCGTGCTCATCGGCTTTTTCACGATGATCGCCCGCAAAAAGGCGGTGACCCAGGTGGTCGGGTTCCTGGTGATGGAAAATGGGCTGTTTCTGGGCGCAACGGCGGCCGCCTACGGCATGCCGCTGATCGTGGAATTGGGCGTGTTTTTCGACGTCCTGGTCGCCGGACTCATCATCGGCATTTTCACCCATCGGCTCCAGGACACCTTCGACAGCGTGGATACCAGCAAGCTCACGGAACTGAAGGAATAGCCATGGGCTTTGCGCTGACCGTGCTGATCGCCGCGCCGCTCGTCGCCGGCCTATCGAGTCTGGTGGTGCGGACACGCCGTGCAATGGAGTGGCTGCAATGCGCCCATGCCGCCGTCTTGCTCGCCATGATGAGCGTGGTGGTGATGAATGTGGCGGAGGAGTCCGTCATCACCGTCGGGATACTCCTTCGCGCCGATGCCCTGAGCGCGTTCATGGACCTCATGCTGGCCTTCGTAGGCGCCACCGGTCTGCTCTACGCCCTGGGCTATATGGGAGAGGAAGTCACCCGCGGGCATGTATTGCACCGGCATTACAAGCGGTTTTTTTGCCTGTTCAATCTGTACCTGTTCGCGATGCTGTCGGCAGCCAACGTGGATAACATCGCCCTGATGTGGATCGCCATTGAAGGTTCCACGCTCTCGGCGGCTCTTCTGATCGGCTTCGAAAAGACCAAGGCGGCGCTGGAGGCTGGATGGAAATACATCATTCTCAGCTTTGTGGGGATCGCGCTGGCGCTGTTCGGGACGGTCCTCGTCTATTACGCCTCGGAGCACGTCCTGGGAGTCAGCATGGAGGCGCTGAGTTGGAAAGAGCTGTACCGCATTGCGCCTGACTTGAATCCGATCGCCCTGAAGCTGGCCTTTGTCTTTGTGTTGATCGGATATGGAACCAAGGCCGGAGTCGCGCCCATGCACACGTGGTTGTCGGAGGCGCACGGGGAGGCGCCCACTCCCGTCAGCGCCATGCTGTCCGGGCTCATGCTCAACCTGGCTCTCTACGCGGTACTTCGGTTCAAGAGCATTGTGGATCGGACGGTCGGGATGGATTTCACCGGGCCGATCTTATTGGTCCTGGGCCTGCTGTCGGTCACGATTGCCGCGATTTATCTCCTGGTTCAGCGCGACTACAAGCGGTTGTTTGCCTATTCGAGCATCGAGCATGTCGGCATTGCCCTGGTGGGGTTCGGGATCGGTGGGCCGCTTGGGGTATTCGGAGGGCTGTTCCACATGCTCAATCATGCCCTGGCCAAGTCCACCGTATTCTATGCCGCCGGGATGGTCATGTTGCGTCGCGGCCACAAGACCATTGAGCGCGTAACCGGGTTGGTCCGGCAGATGCCCCTTGTGGGCGGGAGCATGATGCTGGCGACGCTTGCTTTGGCCGGAATGCCGCCGTTCGGCCTGTTCGTCAGCGAAGTGCTGATCACGACGGAGGCATACGGCCAACGCCCGTGGGTCGCGTATGTGTTTTTGTGTCTCCTCGCGGTCGCATTCGCGACATTGCTCTATCAAGTCTCCAGGATGGCCATGGGTGAGCCGATGGAAAAGGACATTCCAGTCACCGATCGAACCAACCGCTTCACCACGTCCGCCCTCGTGGCCAACCTTGCGGCGATGGGCTATGCCGGGACCCACATGCCGGGGTTCCTCCGTGACCTCTTCATCCCGATGACGCGATTCTTCGGCGTGATCGTGGAGCTGCCATGAGCGCCGTCGCCCTGCTCTTGCTCACGCCGCTGGTGGCCGGTTTCGTCAGCCTGGGCTTGCGGCGCGCCGACGCCCTCCACGGCGTGAACCTCACGGCCATGCTGGTGCTGGCGGGTGCTCAGGCTGCGACCATGATGCGCGTCGTGCAACACGGGGGATTTCGCGCCTATCACGACCTCGTCGCGGTGGACGCCCTGTCGGCATACGTCCTCCTCATCATTACCGGCATCGGTTTCACGTGCTCATTGTATACCCGGTCGTATTTTGAGCATTACCGGGCGCAAGGGACGATCTCGCCCGTCCGGATGAGCCGATATTTTTTTCTGTTTCACATGTTTATGTTCACAATGATCCTGGCGACACTCGCCAACAGTCTGGGGATCCTGTGGGTGGCCATTGAGGCCACCACGCTGGCCACAACGTTCCTGGTCAATTTCTTCAAGCGGAAGGCGTCGCTCGAGGCCGGGTGGAAATATTTGATTCTCTGTTCGGTCGGCATCGCCCTGGCCCTGTTTGGGACGGTCTTGATGTACCTGTCGTCGGTGCGTGCCCTGGGCGATGTCAGTGGCGCGCTCAACGTGACCGAGCTTCTTCAGGCCGCCGATCAATTGGATCCCCATGCCGTCAAGGTGGCCTTTATTTTCATCCTCATCGGGTACGGCACCAAGATCGGCCTGGTTCCCATGCACACCTGGGTGCCTGAAGCCTATAGCGAGGCGCCGGCCCCTGTTTCCGCCATGCTGGCGGGCGTCCTTGAGACCGTGGCGCTCTATGCCGTTCTGCGAAGCAAGACGGTGGTGGACGCGGTGGTATCGCCCGGCTATGCCGGCAATCTGCTGATTTTTTTCGGGCTGCTGTCGTTCGGCGTCGCCGCCTGCTTCATCCTGATCCAGCGCGACGTGAAACGCTTATTCGCATACTCAAGTATCGAACATATGGGTATCGCCATCATCGGCTTCGGAATCGGTGGCGCCGTGGGGACATTCGGGGCGCTCTTTCATCTGCTTAACCATGCCCTTGCCAAATCCCTGGCTTTTTTTGCTGCCGGCAACGTCCACATCCGGTTCGGCACGCGGGAGATCGGCAACGTGCGCGGCCTGCTGAAGGCCCAGCCGATTACGGCCCTGGCCCTGTTGACCGCAGGGGTGGCGCTGGTCGCAATGCCTCCGACCGCAATGTTCCTCAGCGAAGTGTCGGTCATGACGGCCCTAGCGACGCATGTCTCAGGCGGCGAGACCTTCCACCTGGGGCGCTTTCTCACGATCACCATCGCCGATGAAGCGCGCAACATGGGTCTTGTGTCGCTCTTTCTTGTCCTGGCGGTCGTGGTCTTCGGGGGATTTATGTATCGTATTCTAGGGATGGTCTGGGGAGACCCTCCGGCAGAAATCCAGCAGCGAGAGCCCTGGAGTCTGGCCCATGCGCCGTTCGTCGTGAGCATGGGAGCGCTGGTGGCTCTGGGCTTTTTCATACCTGAATCGGTCGGGGAGTTGATGACGGTGGCGGTGAAGATTCTCACGGCGAGGTAAGCGATGGAAGACACCAGCGAAGCAGTAAGAAAAATCATTGAAGGCTTCGGGAGCATCGTCTTGAACGTGGAGGCGGTGCACGGCCTTCCGGTGGTGAAGGTGCCGAAGGAGGACCTTCCCGTCATCGCTCACTTTATCCACACAGCCCCGTCCCTGCGCGGTACCTTGTCCTTGCAATGGGCGGTGGATCTTCGGCCCGGCGAGCGCCGATTCCAGTTGTACTATCTCTTTTCGCTCAAGGAGCGAGGGGACTGGCTGGTCCTCCTGACCGAACTGGATGGCGACGACCGGCTGTTTCACTCGATCACCCCGCACATCCATGCGGCCAAGTGGTACGAGCGTGAGATCCGGGACATGTTCGGGCTCATCGCCCAGGGGCATCCGGATCTTCGCCGCCTGGTTCGTCACGAACACTGGCCCAAGGGCGCGCACCCGCTGAAAAAGGATTTTCCGTGGAATACCGTGATGGAACGGCGGCAAGGAGAGTACGCATTCCGGCGCATTGACGGAGAAGGCGTGCTTGAAGTCCCGGTGGGGCCGATCCACGCGGGAATCATCGAGTCGGGCCATTTCCGATTTTCGGTGGCCGGCGAACCGATCATGCAGCTCGAACTGCGCCATTTCTGGAAGCACCGCGGCGTCGAAAAGGTTTTTGAAAACCTCTCGCTTGTGAACGGCGTCTCGCTGGCTGAAAAAGTGTCCGGAGACACGTCGTTCGGGCATAGTCTCTGTTATTGCCAGGCGGTCGAGACGCTCATGGGGGTCGAGGCGCCGCCCCGCGCGAGGTATCTGCGCACCATTTTCCTGGAATTGGAACGGCTGCACAACCATATCGGGGATGTCGGCGCAATCTGCAATGACACCGCCTATGCACTGGCCCACGCGCACTGCGCCAGGATGAAGGAACGCATCATGCAGCTCAACGATCGGCTGACGGGGAGCCGATTTTTGCGAGGTGTGAACATTGCGGGAGGGGTCACGGTCAATCTCTGGCCGTACCATTTGGATGAAATCGTGCATGAACTGGATGAGATTGAGGAAGACTTTACGGAATTGACTCAGATTCTCTTCAATAATGCTTCACTCGCTGACAGACTGGAGACGACCGGGGTGCTCAATGAACGCACCGCCTGGGATCATGGGGTGATGGGCGTGGTCGGGCGGGCATCCAACATCAATCGCGACGTCCGCCGGGATCACCCCTTCGCAGCCTACAAGGACTTCACGCTGAAGGTTCCCGTCTATCACTACGGCGACGTGCAGGCCCGCATGCGTGTGCGCATTGACGAGGTTCACGAATCCATCGACCTGATCAGGCAGGCGCACGAGAGGTTGCCGGAGGGTGCGATCACGGCGGCGTGCCTACCTGCCGCACACCCTGGAGATTGGGCACTCTCGGCTGTCGAAGGCTGGCGAGGGGAGATCCTGTACTTCGTCATGGCCGGACAGGACGGGATGATTCACCGATGCAAGGCACGGGATCCCTCGTTCGTCAACTGGCCGGCCATTCAATTTGCCGTCCTGGGAAATATTATTCCCGACTTCCCACTGATCAATAAGAGTTTCAACCTGTCATACGCGGGGAACGATCTGTAGGGAGGTGCCGATGTTTCGCATTCTGAGGAAAAGCCTGAAGACCGGGATTGTGACGGGACAGCATGACGCATCCTCGACGTCGACGCCCACCGTTGCCGGCGAATCCGCAGAGAAGGCGCGGAGCTTTCGCCGATCACTTGCCATCCGGGAAGTGGATAGCGGTTCCTGCAACGGGTGCGAGATGGAGATGAACGCGCTCATGAACCCGGTCTACGACGCGGAACGGTTTGGCATACACATCGCCGCCTCCCCTCGGCATGCCGACGCGCTGGTGGTCACGGGCCCGGTAACGGTCAACATGGAAAAGGCACTCAAGGACGCGTACCGCGCGACGCCCGACCCGAAGCTGGTCATCGCGCTCGGCGATTGCGCCTGTGACTGCGGAATGTTCAAGGGCAGCTATGCCGTCACCGGCCCGGTTGAGCGTCACGTGCCGGTGGACGTGAAGGTTCCCGGATGTCCTCCGCGACCCGCGGAAATCCTACAGGCGCTCCAGACCCTGATGGGACACGCTGGTGTGGCCGTCAAGGGCAGAGCACTTAAACCAAAGGGGTAAGAATCGAAATTAAGGAGGATAGACAGATGAGGGTTGTCTCGGCAAAATCTCTGTGCATGGTTGTCGTCATGCTGCTGGCGGGACTTGTCAGCCTGGGAGGGTGTTCAAAGAAAAGCGTTGTGGCCATCACATCGGGAACAGAAGCGGTGCCGGCGAAAGTCGAGAGCGCACCGCCCAAGTCATCCAAGGAAGAGAGGGTGCAGCCGCCGCCCATGATGGTCGCCAAGGCCGACGATGCGGAAATCGCGGCGCGTAAGGCGCGGGAGGCGGCGCAGAAACAGCTTGCGGACATTTATTTTGCGTACGATAAATGGGCGCTCTCCACCGAAGGCAAAAATAACCTGGCTCAAAGCGCTGAGGCGTTGAAGCGGAATTCCTCAACCAAACTCCTGATTGAGGGCCATTGCGATGAACGCGGCAGTCGCGAGTACAATTTGGTGTTGGGCGAGAAACGCGCCCAGGAAACCCGCCGTTACCTGGAAGCCCTCGGCATCAAAAACCCTGTCACCATCACAAGCTTCGGCAAAGAACGGCCGGTCTGCACCGAGCACGATGAGTCCTGTTATTGGAAGAACCGCCGCGCGCACCTGGTTGTGGAGGAAAGCAAGTAATAGGCCGTGGCATAATGCAGCAAGCCAGTACGGGAGAGAGATCAGGAGGGGAGGCAGACTTGTCAAAACGCATCGTTCTAGTGGGAGACTGTAACCAGTGCGGCGCATGCTGTGAAGTGGAAAGCGAGGGGATAACCCTGCGCTGCGAAAACTTGGAGCTTCTCGGCGCAATAGGACAACCAGGGGCCTCCAGATGCCGTGCATATCAGATCAGATACGATGGCATGCCAATCCGGCTCTACGACATTCGCACAGGACAATTCGCAGAGGACGACTTCATCTGCCCGAAAAATAGCCCGGCGAATAGCCAGGCGGAGACGGAAACGATTCTGAGTCAGGGCATCGGGCGTGGCTGTTCCCTGACTGTTATGGAGGAGGAGTGAAGATGCGCGGCCTGGGCTGCCGAGACGATGGAACAGTCCGGGATCACAGGCGCTCTTCGTCCAACTCGATGAGGTCCACCCAGACAGAGGCAGGAGGAAGTGCCTCGACAGGCACGCCGCGCTTCACGGCGACATCGGCCAGCCGGCCCTGAAAGCGCTGGCGCGCACCGTCATCCTTGGGCCCGCCGTTTACAATACCCTCGCTCCATTCGCGCAGGTCCTGGTCCGAGAGCGGTCTTGTCTGCGCCTTGACCCACGCAAGAATCTCCTCATCCGTTCCACCCTGCAGTACACGCTTTTCGAAATCGTCCCCCTTGATCAGAAGAAAATCGAGCAGGTATTTGTCGAATCCGGTCGTGAGGTAGTTGTAATCCTGGATCTGTCCTGCGTGGCGCATCCTGATTTTATCGATGAGCCGGGCCAGGTGGGCCATGCCGCCCAGCAACACCTTCGGACTGCGCGGATACTTCTGCATGCTCATCGGCTAAGCTCCTTGTGGTTCGCAATCATGTGTACGTCGAGCAGGTGCTCATTGCGGTCGATTGAGTAGAAGATGCGCCATTCACTGACGGCGTATTTGGACAAGCCGGGAAGGTCAGGGGAGGCGGCCTCATGTCGCAAATTCTCGACATTGGAAGCCAGCCACTTGGTCTTGTCGAGAATCCGTTGCGCGACGGACTGCTCAATTTTCGCGAGGTCGGTAACCACCTCGGGCCGATAGGCGACACGATACCAGGCCATCGGTTACCAGCGCAGGCCGAGCTTCTCGGCCACCTCGTCGCCTGTGATCCGTGCGCTGGCAGCCAACGACGCCTTCAGCCTTGCCCGAGCCGCTTCGCCCAGTTCCATGCCCAGATCGGGATCTCCCAGGAGTTCCCTCAGGCGGTCGTCCACAGCACCCTTGACCAGTTCCTTCAGTTCATCCGGCGTCAGGTCTAAAATCTTCATAGGGGAAGCATACGAAGGATGCCCTGCCGAAAGCAATCGCCCAACCCTTGGCTTGACAGCCGGCCAGCGCGCGGGTAGGATATAAAGACCTTTAACGCCAGTCCCGCGAGGCTGGCAAGGAGCACCGCATGCACTCTGCGCAGTCTATCGTGCACACACAATCTGCGACCCTGACGCCTTCCGGTGGATTTTTCACGGAAGGCTTTTTTATGCCCGCGCGAGCGACACAATGAACGTGAAAAAAGCCGAACGCACAGTCATGGATGCCCAGGAGATCAACCGGGCCCTCACGCGCGTGGCACACGAGATCAGCGAGCGAAGCCGCGGCGTGACCAACGTGGCGCTGGTGGGCATCCGGAGCGGGGGAGTGCATCTCGCCAATCGGCTGGTTGCCCGGCTCAAGGAGATCGAAGGCACCACTGTGCCCGTCGGGACATTGGACATCACGCTATACCGGGACGACCTGAACGCCCGGAAGGAACAGCCGGTGCTCCGCAAGACCGAGATTCCGTTCGACATCACCGACCTGAAGATCATCCTGGTGGACGACGTCCTCTTCACGGGGCGAACCATCCGCGCCGCCATGGACGGGCTGATGGACCTCGGACGTCCGGCTGAGATCCAACTGGCCGTGCTGGTGGACCGCGGGCACCGGCAGCTCCCAATCAAAGCCACCTATGTCGGCAAGAACTTACCGACTGCACTTGAAGAAACAGTTGAAGTTTTTCTCGATGAAACGGGTGGGCCTGATCGCGTGGCGATTCTGTCATGAGCCTCAAGCGCAAAGACCTGCTGGGCATTCAGGACATGCCAGTCGAGGAGATCAACCTGGTCCTTGAGACGGCCGAGTCGTTCAAGGAAGTGTCCGGTCGCGACATCAAGAAGGTGCCCACACTCCGCGGCAAGACCGTCGTCAACCTCTTCTTCGAGCCCAGCACGCGGACCCGCACGTCCTTTGAACTGGCCGCCAAGCGCCTGAGCGCCGACGTGATCAACTTTGCGGTGTCGGCCAGCAGCGTCTCCAAAGGGGAGACGCTGCTGGACACGGCCCGCAACATCGAAGCCATGCAGGCCGACTTCATCGTGCTGCGCCACCCGATGGCCGGCGCGCCGAATATCCTCGCCAAACTGCTGCGGGCCTCGATCGTGAACGCCGGGGACGGGGGGCACGAGCATCCGACCCAGGCCCTCCTGGACCTCTACACGCTCCGCGAGAAGAAGCGGGAGTTCAAGGGTCTCCGCCTGGCGATCGTCGGAGACATCGCCCACAGCCGCGTTGCCCGCTCCAACATCTACGCCCTCACGAAGCTCGGCGCGGAGGTGCGGGTCATCGGGCCTCCCACGATGATGCCCCTGGAGGTCGAACGGCTGGGCGTGAAAGTCTTTTACGATATGGACGAGGGCCTGCGCGGCGTGGATGTCATCATGATGCTGCGGCTTCAATTGGAGCGGCAGGGGATCGCCCTCTTCCCCAGCATCCGGGAGTACTCGCGGCTCTACTGCCTGACGCCGGAGCGTGTCACACTGGCCGCACCGGACGCCCTGGTCATGCACCCGGGGCCGATCAACCGGGGCGTCGAGATCGCGCCCGAGGTGGCGGACAGCGTGTCGTCCGTGATCCTCGATCAGGTGACCAACGGCGTCGCCGTGCGCATGGCGGTGCTGTACTTACTATCGGGAGGCAAATGAGCGTCATCATCAAAAATGGCCGCGTCATCGATCCGGGCCGGATCAACGGCCCCGCCGACGTGCTCATCGAAAACGGGACGATCGCCGCGGTCGGTTCCGGGCTGAAGGCCCCGGCCGGCGCAACCGTGATTGACGCGACCGGCAAGTGGGTCCTGCCGGGATTCGTGGACCTGCATGTGCATTTCAGGGAACCCGGGTTCGAGTACAAGGAGACGATCGCGACCGGCGCGGCGGCCGCAGTGGCCGGCGGTTTCACGTCCGTCTGCTGCATGCCCAACACCCAACCGGTCAACGACAATCAGTCCATCACCGAGTTCATCCTGGACAAGGCCAAAGCCGCGGGCCTGGCCAACGTCTTCCCCATCGGCGCGATCACGAAGGGCTCTGAGGGAAAGGAACTGGCGGAGTTCGGCGATCTGAAAAAAGCCGGCTGCGTCGCCGTTTCCGATGACGGCAAGCCGGTGATGAACGGCATGGTCATGCGCCGCGCGCTTGAATACGCACGGGCCTTTGATTTGCCGGTTGTGGACCACTGCGAGTGCACGCATCTCTCGGAAGGCGGGTGCATGCATGAAGGCCAGGTCGCCACCGAGATGGGCCTGCACGGCATTCCCTCGGCGTCAGAGGACGTGATGGTGGCCAGGAATCTGGCCCTGGCGGAACTGACCGGCGGGCGCCTGCACCTGGCCCATCTGAGCACGGCCGGCTCGGTCCGGATGGTCCGGGAGGCCAAGGCGCGCGGGATCAGAGTCACCGCCGAAGCCTGCCCGCACCACTTCCTCCTGACCGAGGAAGCCGTGCGCGAGTTCAACACGAACGCCAAAATGAATCCCCCCCTGCGGAGCCGGAAGGACGTGGAGGCCGTCAAGGCGGGGCTGAAGGACGGCACCATCGACGTGATCGCCACGGACCATGCGCCGCATGCGGCCTTCGAGAAGGAGCGGGAGTTCGACTACGCACCGTTCGGGATCGTCGGCCTGGAAACCGCCTGGGGGCTTGCCCTGGTGCTTGCCGAGGAAGGCGTGCTCACGGTCGAGCAGGTGGTGGCGGCGCTGACGATCCAGCCGGCCCGCGCGTTTGGACTGGCCAAGGGCACCCTGGCCGTCGGAGCGGACGCCGACGTGACAATCGTGGACCCGGAGGCCCAATGGGTCGTGGATCCCGGGCAGTTCAAATCCAAAGGCCGCAATACGCCCTTCGCGGGCTGGAAGCTGAAAGGGCGGGTCGTGTCCACGCTCGTCGGCGGAAGGGTCGTCCATCCGTAAAGTCGTCATCGCGTGCCACTGCGTGGAGATGCTCGCCCTGGCGGTCTGGGTCGGCGGGTTGGTCTCCATCATCGCGGCGGTGATTCCCGCGGTCTTCAACACGATCAGCATGGAGACGGGGGGCCGCATGCTCACGCGGATGTTTCAAGGCTACGATCGCCTGGCGTTGGTGTCGGCCGGGCTGATCGCCGCCGGCACGCTGGTGCGGATCTACGGGTCCACCGGAACCTGGAGAGAGCAGATCGGCATGACTGAGCTCACGCTGCTGGCAACCATGGTCGTCATCGTGGCGACCCTCGTGTTTTGGCTGACTCCGGAGACAGCCCGCCTCCAGGAGATCGTGTTCGGAGCAAAAGACGACGCCAAGCGAATCGCCTACGACAACTTTTTTGCATACCATCGGGTGGCGCGTGCGCTTTACATCACCAATCTGGGGCTCGGCGTCACCGTGCTCTGCGTCAAGGTGAAACAATGGGCGCGCAAATGAGCACGATGACACCGGCGATCCTGGCGCTGGCGGACGGAACCGTCTTCAAAGGCACGGCCTTGGGAGCCTCCGGCGAGACCACCGGCGAGGTTGTCTTCAACACCGCACTCTCCGGCTATCAGGAGATCCTCACGGATCCCTCGTACCGGGGACAGATGGTCACGATGACGTACCCGCACATCGGCAACTACGGGATCAACCCCGAGGATAACGAGTCCAAACAGCCGTGGCTGGCCGGCTTCATCGTCAAGGAAGCCTGCCCCTATCCCAGCAACTGGCGAAGCCGGCAATCCCTGGATGAGTACCTCCGTCAGCACGGCATCGTGGGCATCCAGGGCATCGACACGCGCGCCCTCACCACGCACCTCCGCGACCACGGCTCCCAGCAGGGCCTGATCTCGCACACCGACCTCGACCCTGCGCGGGTGATCCGGAAGGCGCGGGAAGCGCCCGGCATCGTCGGCCGCGACCTGGTCAAGGAAGTGACCTGCGCCAAGACCTATCAATGGACGGAGAGCAGCGGTGTGTGGGCACAACCGAACGGGCATGCCAGGCACCCCTTCAAGGTCGTGGCCTTCGACTTTGGGATCAAGTACAATATTTTACGACGGCTCGTGGACGAAGGCTACGACGTGACGATCGTCCCGGCCTCGACAACGGCCGAAGAGGCGCTGGCGTTGAATCCCGACGGCGTGTTTCTTTCCAACGGGCCGGGCGATCCGGAAGCCGTTCCCTACGCGATCGCCGCCGTCCGCGCCTTGCTTGGCAGGAAACCCCTGTTCGGCATCTGCCTCGGGCACCAGATCATGGGGCTGGCGCTGGGCTTGCAGACGTACAAGTTGAAGTTCGGCCACCACGGAGCGAACCACCCGGTCATGGACCTGGACACCAACAAGGTCGAGATCACCTCGCAAAACCATAATTTCGCCGTGCGTGGAGGGGACTCCGCCGCCGCGTCCCATGCAACGCCGTGGACCACGCCCCATGGCCGCGTCCAGCTCACGCACCAGAGTCTCAACGACGACGCGGTCGAGGGCATGCGCTGCCTGGACCTTCCGGCCTACTCCGTGCAGTACCACCCGGAAGCGTCTCCGGGCCCGCACGACGCGGGCTATCTCTTCGAGCGGTTCACCAAGTTGATGGCGAAAGGGAAGGCGTAATGAAAAATAGGGTCAGACTCCATTTCCAGGCAAAGCCACAGACGGTACGCTCCATCGGGTGGAAATGGAGTCTGACCCTAATTTTCACCCTGGCCACAGCCGGGTGCATCTCCATCTCCCTGTTCCCTGTACCTCAGCCCCTGCAGGAGAAAACGGTGCAGGGTACGGCGGCGGAAAAAATCCTGATGATCGACGTCTCGGGCATCATCGCCGAGAAGACGGGGAACGGGGGGGGGCTCGGCTCTCCGGAAGACATCGTCGCGCGGGTCAAGGAAGAGCTGACCATGGCCGCCGAGGACGGGCAGATCAAGGCGCTGCTGCTGCGGATCAACAGCCCGGGCGGCACGGTCACGGCGTCGGACGTCATGTATCACGAGCTGATGGCGTTCAAGGCCAGGCGCAAGATCCCCATCGTCGCCGTCATCATGGACGTGGGCGCCTCCGGCGGCTACTACGTGGCGACCGCGGCGGACCGCATCGTCGTGCACCCCACGAGCGTGACCGGCAGCGTGGGCGTCATCATGTTGCGGGTGAACGCCGAGGGACTGCTCCAGAAGATCGGGGTGGAGGCCAGCGCGATCAAGTCCGGGGCGAAAAAGGACATCGGATCGCCGTTCCGCCCGATGAACGAGGAAGAGCGTGAGATCTTCCAGACCATGATCAACGGGTTCCAGGCGCGTTTTCTTGAGGTCGTGACGAAAAGCCGCAGCGGGCTGACCCCTGAGCGGCTCAAGCTCATTGCCGACGGCCGCGTCCTCACCGGCCCTCAGGCTGAGCAGTTGGGGCTGGCCGACCAGACCGGCTACCTGGAGGACGGCATCACGGCGGCCAAAAAGATGGCCGGCGTCGCCGACGCGCGGGTCATCATCTACGCGCGCCCCGGCGCCTACAAACACAACATCTACTCGAGCGCATCGGGCCCGAGCACGCTGGAGTCGCTGGCCAATCTGGATGTCATGGGCCTGGTCCGCGGCGGTACCCCGCAGTTCCTCTATCTATGGATGCCGTGATCGGAAGACGCGAAGCCCTGGCTCGGGCCTTGGGGCTTGCCAAGGGGATCTGCGGCCTGAGCCTGACCGGCGGGCTGTTGGAGGCGCTGTCGGGGTGCACCCGTGCGCCTGTGACGGGCCGCGAGCAGTTCATCCTGCCGAACTTCACGGAGGAGAGGGAGCGTGAGCTCGGCATCGAGGCCTATCGGGATGTTCTGAGACACTACCCGCTGAGCACGGATCCAACCATCAACGCGATGATCCGCCGGGTCGGTGAGCGGATCGCCGAGGCCGCCAACAAACCGAGCTTCGAATGGGAGTTCGCCGTCATCCAGGACGATAAGATCGTCAACGCCTTCTGCCTGCCGGGCGGGAAGGTCGCTTTTTTCACCGGCATTCTCAAGCACACGCAAACCGAAGCGGGCGTCGCCACGGTCATGGGCCATGAGGTCACGCATGCCCTCTACCGGCATGGGGTGGAACGCATCAGCCGGAGCTATCTCGAAATGATCGCGCAAGCAGGGGCGCTGGCCGGTGCTGCCACAGGCGCGGTGAACCCCGCTGTCCTGCAAGGCGTTCTGATGGCATATGGCGTCAACGCCTCCCTGCCGTTCAACCGCAGCCAGGAGAGCGAAGCGGACTACATCGGGCTCCGCCTGATGGCCCAGGCCGGCTACGATCCGCATGAAGCGGTTGGGTTCTGGGAACGCATGAGCGGGTGCTCGCGGGAGTACATCGGCAAACTCTGTTTCCGAGCCGGCGCCGGCGTTCCGGAGTTTCTGAGCACGCATCCTTCTGAAGAAACCCGGATCAGAAATCTTGAAAAGTGGACGCCCGAAGCCATGAAGTACTACAACCCGCCGGCCGGTCCCCCGCCCGCAGCGTTGCCTCCAAAGGCCGTGGGCTGAGCGCGCAACCGTGCCCAAACGCACCGATATCAAAACGATCCTGCTGATCGGCTCAGGCCCGATCGTGATCGGACAGGCCTGTGAGTTCGACTACTCGGGCACCCAGGCCTGCAAAGCCCTGCGCGAGGAGGGCTACCGGATCGTCCTGATCAACAGCAACCCGGCGACCATCATGACCGATCCGGAGCTGGCCGACCGCACCTACATCGAGCCCATCACCACCGACATCATCGAGCAGATCATCCAGCGCGAGCAGCCGGACGCCCTGCTGCCGACCATGGGCGGGCAGACCGCGCTCAACGCGGCCATCGCGCTGACGGAGCAGGGCATCCTGAAGAAGTACGGCGTACAGCTCATCGGCGCGAGCTACGAGGCGATTCGCAAGGCCGAGAACCGCGAGGAGTTCAAGCTGGCGATGGCGCGCATCGGGCTGCGCACGCCGGCCAGTGCGGTCGCGCGCTCGCGGGAAGACGCGCTGCGGGCCATGGACGAGATCGGCTTTCCCGCCATCATCCGGCCGTCCTTCACGCTGGGCGGCACGGGCGGAAACATTGCCTACAACCGCGAAGAGTTCGAGTCGTTCACCGAGTGGGGCCTGAGCGCAAGCCCTGCCGGCGAGATCCTGATCGAACGCTCGATCATCGGCTGGAAGGAGTTCGAGCTGGAGGTGATGCGCGATACGAAGGACAATGTCGTCATCGTCTGCTCCATCGAAAACTTCGACCCCATGGGCATCCACACCGGCGACAGCATCACGGTGGCGCCCGCACAGACCCTGACCGACAGGGAATACCAGGTCATGCGCGACGCGTCGCTGCGGATCATGCGGGAGATCGGGGTGGACACCGGCGGCTCCAATATCCAGTTCGGCGTGAACCCGGCGGACGGGGACCTGGTCGTGATCGAAATGAATCCCCGGGTGTCCCGCAGCTCCGCCCTGGCCTCGAAGGCCACCGGCTTCCCTATTGCGAAGATCGCCGCCAAGCTCGCCGTCGGCTACACGCTCGACGAGATCCCGAACGACATCACCCGCGTGACCAAGGCGTCCTTCGAACCCAGCATCGATTACGTGGTGGTCAAAATTCCGCGTTTCGCCTTCGAAAAGTTCCCCCAGGCGGACCCTACCCTGACGACGCAGATGAAGTCGGTGGGAGAGGTGATGGCCATCGGGCGCACGTTCAAGGAGTCGCTCCAGAAGGCCATCCGGTCACTGGAAGTCGACCGGTACGGGTTCGACCCGCATCCCTCGCTTGAGGAAGGGGACCCGGAAGAGACCGTCGCGCAGATCCGCGAGCGCATCCGCCGCCCGGACGCCGAACGCCTGTGGCACGTGGCTGATGGCCTGCGGATGGGCATCTCCGTCGAGGAGTTGCACGGGCTGACAAGGATCGACCCCTGGTTTTTGAACCAGCTGAAGGACCTCCTGTCGGTCGAGGATCAGCTTGCGCGCGAGAAGCACCCGCTGGCGCCCGAGCGGCTTCGTGAGGCAAAGGCGCTGGGATTTTCGGACCGACGGCTCGGCGAACTGCTGCAGGTGTCTGAAGCGGAGATCCGCAAACAGCGGCTGAAGGCAGGGGTGACGCCGACCTTCAAGCGGGTGGACACCTGCGGCGCCGAGTTCCAGGCGCTCACGCCGTACCTCTACTCCACCTATGAAACCGAGTGCGAAAGCCGGCCGCAGGCGACGCGCAAGGTCATGATCCTCGGCGGCGGCCCGAACCGCATCGGACAGGGGATCGAGTTCGACTACTGCTGCGTGCATGCCGCGCTGGCGCTGCGCGACATGGGCTACGAAACCATCATGGTCAACTGCAATCCGGAGACGGTCAGCACCGACTACGACACCTCCGACCGGTTGTACTTCGAGCCGCTCACGGAGGAGGACGTGCTGAGCATCGTGGAGACCGAGCGCCGGGCGGGCGAGTTGCTCGGCGTCGTGGTGCAGTTCGGCGGGCAAACGCCGCTCAAGCTGGCCCTGCCACTGGAAAAAGCCGGCGTGCCCATCCTCGGCACCTCGCCGGAGGCGATCGACCGCGCGGAGGACCGGGAACGGTTTAAGGCCTTGCTGGAAAAATTGGATCTCACGCAGCCGGCCAGCGGCCTCGCCCGTTCCGTCAAGGAGGCCACCGCCATTGCAACGGCAATCACCTATCCCGTGATGGTGCGCCCCTCCTACGTGCTGGGCGGCCGGGCCATGGAAATCATCTACGACGAAAAGAGCCTCCAGGCCTACATCGGGAAGGCCATCAAGGCATCGGCAAAGCATCCGATCCTTATCGACAAGTACCTCGAGGACGCCATCGAGATCGACGTGGACGCCCTGTCGGACGGAACGCAGGTGGTGATCGGCGGCATCATGGAGCATATCGAGGAGGCGGGCGTCCACTCCGGGGATTCGGCCTGCTCGCTGCCACCGTACTCGCTCTCGCCCACGCTCGTGGAGGAGATCCGCCGGCAGGCGGTCGCCCTGGCCCGGGAACTGCACGTGATCGGCCTGATGAATATTCAGTTCGCGATCCGCGACGGGATCGTGTACGTCCTGGAGGTGAACCCGCGGGCGTCCCGGACCGTGCCGTTCGTCAGTAAGGCGATCGGTGTGCCGCTGGCCAAGCTGGCCATGCAGGTGATGATGGGACGGACGCTGGCGCAGATCGGCTTCACGACGGAGCGGACGCCGGCCCACGTCTCCGTGAAGGAAGCGGTCTTTCCCTTCAACAAGTTTCCCGGCACCGACGTGCTGCTGGGCCCGGAGATGCGCTCCACCGGCGAGGTCATGGGCATCGCCGATGACTTTGGCTCGGCGTTCCTCAAGTCGCAGGCCGGTGCGGGCAGCCCTTTGCCGATGAGCGGCCGGGTCTTTCTCAGCGTGAAGGACAAGGATAAAATGGCGACCGTGGCGCTGGTCCGGCGCGTCCTGGAGTTGGGCTTCACTGTTGAGGCGACACGCGGCACAGCCGGGTATCTGGCCCAACACGGGGTCGTCGTGAACGTCGTGAACAAAGTCATGGAGGGCCGCCCTCATATTGTGGACCACATCAAGAACGGGGAGATCCACCTCGTCATCAACACGGTGGGCGACAAGGCCTCCCAGCTGGACTCCGCCTCGCTTCGACGCGCCGCGTTGGTGCAGAACGTGCCCTACCAGACCACGCTGGCCGGCGCCCGCGCGACGCTGATGGCGATCGAGGCGGGTCTCAAGCGCAAGCTGACCGTCAAGCCGCTCCAGGAATATTACGCTAACCCATAAATAAGGACCGAGGACCGATGGCCCAGACACCGATCACCAAGAAGGGATACGCCGCGCTGCAGGCGGAGCTCGAGCGCTACAAGAAGGTCGAGCGTCCCAAGAACATCAAGGACATCGAAGAGGCCCGCGGCCACGGCGACCTTAAGGAGAACGCGGAGTACCACGCCGCGAAAGAGCGGCAGAGCCACATCGCTGGGCGGATCCGTGATCTGGAGCACAAGCTGGTGGAGGCCCAGATCATCGACACGTCGAACTTTTCCAACGAGAAAGTGCTTTTCGGCGCGACCGTGACGCTCAAGGACAACCACACCGACAAAGAGCAACGCTACACGTTGGTCGGGCAGGACGAAGGGGACTTGAAGAACGGCCGGATTTCGGTCCAGTCGCCGGTGGGGCGCGCCCTCATCGGAAAGCGGGTCGGGGACACCTTCGAGGTCAAGACGCCGGCGAAGGTGGTGGAGTATGAAGTGCTCACTATCTGCTTCGAGGAATCCTAGGCACACCCATGGCGGCCGCATCGGCCATCCCGCTGATCACGCTCCTCACCGATTTCGGCACGGCCGACACGTTTGTCGGCAGCATGAAGGGCGCCATCCTGGGGATCAATCCCGAGGCGCGCATCGTGGACCTTACCCATGAGGTGCCCGCGCACGACATCTGCTCCGGCGCCTATCTTCTCCAGACGGCCACGCGCTATTTCCCCCCCGGCACCATCCATGTGGCGGTGGTGGACCCCGGCGTGGGCAGCACGAGGCGGCCCCTGCTGGTCTCCACCTCCACGCAGCACTTCCTGGCCCCCGACAACGGGCTGCTGAGTTACGTCCTCGCCGAGGAG
This sequence comes from Nitrospirales bacterium, assembly GCA_030648395.1. Classification (GTDB taxonomy): domain Bacteria; phylum Nitrospirota; class Nitrospiria; order Nitrospirales; family NS-4; genus SCTG01. Next base: position 18,447 of record JAUSHW010000159.1, read on the forward strand.
TCGGACGCCGAAATTCGGGTTCTGACCTCACAGAAGTATTTTCTCGCCGCCCTCGGGCCGACCTTTCACGGGCGCGACCTCTTTGCGCCGGTGGCGGCATGGCTCGCGCAGGGCGAGCCGCTGGACGCCTTCGGGCCCAGGATCAATGACTGCGTCCGGTTTGAAATCCGCCGTCCGGTGATGGTCAAGGGGCGGCTCGTCGGCGAAGTCCAGCACATCGACCGGTTCGGCAACCTGGTCACCAACATCGGCTATGCCGAGTTGCGAGACCTGACGGACATGGACAATTGGCTGGGCCTGCAGGTGAAGGTCCGAGCGGCCACAGTGAAGGGGCTCCAGCGGTGCTACGCGGACGCGAAGCCGAAGAAGCTCGCCGCGCTCGTCAACAGCGACGGCTGGCTGGAGCTCTTCTGCAACCAAACCCGCGCCGACAAGATGGCCAAGGCCAAACTCGGCGACCGCGTCGAAATCCAGGGGCCGAAATAAATATAGGACAGGCTACTTTGCTTGAGTCGTTAACAGAGGAGGGGAGGACATGATACGAACCTGGCACACACTGGGAATGAGCGGCTTCATACTGGCTGCAGCGCTGATCTTCACTGGGGGCACAGTCTCCGCCGTCGAGCAGAACGAGCAGGGGAACCGCCAGATGCACGAGCAGATGAAAAATGAGATGCGCCAACTGGAGGACAAGCTGGAGCAGGAACGACGCGTGCTTCAGGACAAATGCAAGCAGGACATGCGCGCCATGCAGGACCGGCATCACGGTGAGAAAGAAGCGCTCCGGCAGAAATATATGGGAAGCAAGAAATAAGAGAAGAAGGATATGCCGCTTTTAACCATCCCACAGGGCACGCCGATTATGCTGGGGGTGCCGGCCAGATCGCTGGAGGAGGCCCTGCTTCAGTCCATCGGCACGATGCTGCTGAGCGTGGACGGCGTCGTGGAGGCCCATCTGCCGGAGTGCTTCGCCATGGGAATAATGGCGCAGCCCGCGCAGGTGCTGGTGGTCGTGGTTAACTCCGCCTCCTCCTCCGAAGAAGTCGTAGACGAAATTCTGCTGGGCCTGTCCGCGCTCGCGCTCGAGGACCTTGAGCTCGATGTCTTGCCCATCAACCCGGAGCATTCGTTGCTCGCGTCGGTTCAAGCCACGAACTGCCGCCTGATGTGACCCGCTATGACCTGTAAAGCCTGTGCAGGGGAGTGGCCGAGCACAGATCACTGGATCGCCGACTTCGGCATCACGAAGGCGTATTTGTTTGACGACCAGTTTTTCCCAGGCTGGACGGTGCTGGTGCTCAACCGACACGCGACCGAGCTGTTCGACCTGACCAAGGATGAACGGAGCCGGCTCATTGAGGAAGTCTCCGAAGTCGCGCTGGCACTCACCATGGCGTTCGAGCCGGTGAAGATCAATTACGAACTGCTCGGCAACCAGCTTCCGCACATCCACTGGCACGTCATTCCGAGACTGACGGGCGATCCCGCCCCACGCGAAGCCGTGTGGACCGTCCGGCATGAACCGAAACGGCTGACGGCAAACGACCTGCAAGAACGGCTCTCTCGCATCCGGTCGCACTTAAAGATCTGAAGTCACCGCTTTGATCGCCTTCGTCACGATCTCCATCATCTGCCGCAGTTCCTTCGTGGTCGTGCTGAGCGGCGGCATGAGGACGATGATGTTGCCGAGTGGGCGAATGAGTAGCCCCAGCCTTCTTGCCTCATCGGCAACCAGCATCCCGAGACGTTCTGAAAGCGGGTAGGGCGCCTTCGTCGCGCGATTCCTCACCAACTCGATCCCCACGACGAACCCGATCTGGCGGATGTCCCCGACGTGTGGATGGTCACGGAGCGGTTTCAGCAGGCGGGTGAGCGCCGCAATCTTCGGCTGGAGTCGATCGAGCGTCTTCTCCTTCTCAAAAATATCCAGATTGGCCAGGGCGACCGCGCACCCTAAGGGGTTGCCGGTGTAGCTGTGCCCGTGGAAGAAGGTCTTGAACTCTTCGTAGCGCCCAAGAAACGCCCGGTAAATTTTCTCCGTGGTCAATGTGGCGGCCAGGGGCAGGTACCCGCCGGTGAGCCCCTTGCTGATGGCCATGAGGTCCGGTTTGACCCCCTCATGCTCGCAGGCGAACATCCGGCCGGTCCGGCCAAATCCTGTCGCCACCTCGTCGGCGATAAGCAGCACGCGATAGCGCGTACAGAGCTTGCGAAGATGGGTCAGGTAGCCGGGCGGCATCGTGATCATCCCGCCGGCCGCCAGCAGCATCGGTTCGACAATGAGGGCCGCGATTTCGCCGTGATGGCGCGTGAGAACATCTTCCACTGAATCTGCGCAGGCCAGACGGCATTGGGGAAACGTCATGTTCAGCGGGCAGCGGTAGCAGTAGGGCGCATGCGCTTCAAAAGACGGGCGCAGCAGCGGCTTGAAGCGCTCGTGGAAGATCGGGATGCCGCCCACTCCGACTGCGCCAAGCGTGTCGCCATGGTAGGCCTGGCCGAGATGCAGGAATTTCGTTTTGGATCGGTCGGCGCCGCCCCGCAGCCGCCAGTACTGAAACGCCATCTTGAGGGCGACTTCGACGGCCGTCGAGCCGTTGTCCGAATAAAACACCCTGGTGAGCCCGCGCGGCGCGATGCCCACCAGCCGCTTGGCCAGTTCGATGGCCGGGACATTCGAGAGGCCCAACAGGGTCGAGTGCGCAATGCGCTTCAGTTGAGCGATCAACGCCCGGTCCAGCGCTCCCTTGCGATGGCCGTGGAGCGTGACCCAGATCGAGGAGGTGCCGTCCAGATAGCGGCGGCCGTCGGTGTCTTCCAGGTAAACCCCATGGCCTCGTTCGATGATCAGGGGAGCAGTCCTGACCCAGTCGCGCTGCTGGGTAAAGGGGTGCCAGAGGTATCGGCGATCCTCGGCCTGGAGTCTCTGGGTGCGGGTCGTGCGAGACATGAAAGATGGGCCATTATAGGGAGGGGCGCCCGCTTTGACAATCCGATGAAAAATTATTATAATCAGCGAACTTAGACGCGTTAAGGAATCCCCAATTTGCAGGCATATATCCGCAACTTTTCCATCATCGCGCACATAGACCACGGGAAGTCGACGCTCGCAGATCGGTTGCTCGAATATACCGGCGCCATCACCCCCAGGGAATCGCGCGAGCAGATTCTGGATGCGATGGACCTGGAACGTGAGCGCGGGATCACCATCAAGGCCCACACGGTCACGATCCGCTACAAGGCCGAGGACGGAAACGAGTACTTGCTGAACCTGATCGACACGCCGGGCCATGTGGACTTCACCTATGAAGTCTCGCGCAGCCTGGCTGCCTGTGAAGGGGCGCTGCTCCTGGTGGACGCCTCGCAGGGCGTCGAGGCCCAGACCATTGCGAACGCGCACCTGGCGATCGACAACAACCTCACCATCATTCCGGTCGTCAACAAGGTGGACCTGGCCAGCGCCGACGTCGAGGGCGCCAAGCGGCAGATCGAAGACGTGATCGGCCTGGACGCGCACGACGCCATCGCAACCAGCGCCAAGGCCGGGCTCGGCACGAAGGACATCCTCGAAGCGGTCGTGCACCGCATTCCTCCTCCGGCGGGTGACCCGCAGGCGCCGCTCAAAGCGCTGGTCTTCGATACCTGGTTCGACAACTACCAGGGCGTGACGGTCCTGGCAAGGGTGGGAGACGGCGCGATCGCCCCGGGCATGAAAGTCCGCATGATGGGCACCGCGCAAGTGTTTGAAGTCCTGGAGGTCGGCATCTTTAACCCGAAGCGGACCAAACAGGACCGGCTGGAGACAGGCGAAGTCGGCTACGTCGTGGCCGGCATCAGACGCATCGGCGACACGCGCATCGGCGACACGATCACCGAGGCCGACCGTCCGACGGCGACCCCGTACCCAGGGTACAAGGAAGCCAAACCCATGGTCTTCTGCGGCCTGTATCCAACGGACAGCGATCTGTTTGAAGACCTGAGGGACGCGCTGGAAAAACTGCGGCTGAACGATTCCAGCTTTGTCTATGAACCGGAAACCTCGCTGGCGCTGGGCTTCGGCTTCCGGTGCGGATTTTTGGGGCTGCTCCACATGGAGATCATCCAGGAGCGGCTGGAACGGGAATACGCGCTCGACCTGATCAGCACGACACCCACCGCCGTCTACCGGGTGACCACGACCAAAGGCGACGTGCTCTACATTGACAATCCGGCCAAGCTGCCGGAGCCCAACCACATCGAGTTGTTCGAAGAGCCGTTCATCAAGGCCACGATCATCACACCGGAGGCCTACGTCGGCAATCTCCTGGCGCTCTGCCAGGAACGCCGGGGGACGCAGAAGAGCCTGACCTACCTGAACCCCACGCGCGTCATGCTGGTGTACGAGATGCCGCTGAACGAGATCGTGCTGGATTTCTACGATCGTTTGAAATCAAAGACACAGGGGTACGCCTCGCTGGACTATGAGATCATCGGCTACCAGCCGGCGGAGCTGGTCAAGGTGGACCTGCTGTTGAACGGGGAGAGCGTGGACGCGCTTTCGTTTATCGTCCACCGCGACAAGGCCATCACCCGAGGCCGCCAGGTGGCGGAGAAAATGAAGGAGTTCATTCCGCGCCAGATGTTCGAGGTGGCGATCCAGGCTGCCATCGGCAGCAAAATCATCGCCCGTGAGACCGTCGGCGCCATGAAGAAGAACGTGACCGCGAAATGCTACGGCGGCGACATTAGCCGCAAAAGGAAGCTATGGGACAAGCAGAAGGAAGGCAAGAAAAGGATGAAACAGATCGGCCGGGTGGAAGTGCCTCAGGAGGCCTTTCTGGCTCTATTGAAAGTGACGGACTAGCCGTTCCTTCGATCGAGCCGTCCCCGCTTCTCACGACGGCCCCGGAAGGGGAGGCGGTCGCGTCCACTCGAAGCAAACCGCTCTGGCGGGAGTACGCCGAGGCGATCGTCATCGCCATCATCCTCGCCCTGTTCATCCGGACGTTCGTCGTGCAGGCGTTTAAAATCCCCTCGGGCTCCATGATCCCCACGCTCACGATCGGCGACCACATCCTGGTGACAAAATTCCTATACAGCATCAAAATGCCGTTCTGGGACACCATCGTCGTCCGGTTTTCAGAGCCTCAGCGGGGAGACATCATCGTCTTCAAATTCCCGGAGGATGAGAGCAAGGACTTCATCAAGCGCGTGGTCGGCCTACCCGGCGACAAGGTGGAAATCCGCAGCAAACGCGTCTGGATCAACGAGGAACTCCTGCCGGAATCCTACACGCAACACGTGGACCCGAACATCCTGCCGCACCAGGTTCAGCCCCGCGACAATCTCGGCCCGCTGACCGTCCCGCCGGAGTCCTACTTCGTAATGGGGGACAACCGCGACCAGAGCCTGGACAGCCGCTTCTGGGGCTTCGTCAAGCTGCCGAAGATCAAGGGCAAGGCGTTCCTTGTCTACTGGTCATGGAGCGGGCAGGGGTCGTTCGCCAACTGGGTGCGCTGGGAGCGCCTTGGAAAGACCATTCGATGAAGGCGGAAGCCCTGCGGTCCTACATCAAGAAATTCCGGACGGGGAAAATCCTGGTCGTGGGCGACCTGATCCTGGATCAGTACATCTGGGGCCAGGTCAGCCGGATCTCCCCCGAGGCTCCCGTTCCCGTGGTGACCGTGTCGTCGGAGACGATCCGGCTGGGCGGCGCGGCCAACGTGTCGAATAATGTTCGCTCGCTCGGCGGGCGGGTCGACCTGTGCGGGATCATCGGCGCGGACGAGGGGGGCCAGCAATTCCTGAAAGTCCTGCAAAGCCAGGGCATCGGGTGCGACGGCATCCTCACCGATAAAAACCGTCCCACAACGAGAAAGACACGGGTCGTGGCGCACAACCAGCAACTGGTCCGGTTCGACACCGAAAAGGCCGGCGCGATCAGCGGCGTCCTGGAAGCGCGGATTTGCCGCTACGTGGCGGCCTGCATCCGCTCGGCCTCAGCGCTCGTCGTCTCGGACTACGCCAAGGGCGTCGTGACCCCACGGGTCATGGCCGACCTCACAGACCTGGCCCACCGCCACGGCATTCCGGTCATCGTCGACCCCAAGGTCGCACACATCGGCCGGTACAAGGGCGTCACGGTCATCACACCGAACCACCTCGAAGCCGTCCAGGCTGCGGGCCTGCACGGCGATGACGAGGCGACGCTCCTTGAAGCCGGACGCCAGCTGCACCAGCGGCTGAGCTGCCAGGCGGTTCTGATCACGCGGGGCGAGCATGGCATGAGCCTCGTCGAAGGTGTCGGGAAGGTGACGCATATCCCGACCGTCGCAAGACAGGTCTTCGACGTCACCGGCGCGGGAGACACCGTGGTCGCCGCGCTGGCGCTGGCCCTGTCCGCCGGCGCATCCATGCGACAGGCCGCGATCCTCGCCAATCACGCCGCCGGCATTGTCGTCGGGATGGTGGGGACGGGCACGGTCACGGCCGCTCAGCTTGACGAGGCACTCCTTCATGGTTGAGGCCGCCACGCACGCCCGCGCCACCGTGGCCGTGATAATCCCGGCCCGCTACGCATCCACCCGGTTTCCAGGCAAGCCGCTGGCCCGGCTGGGCGGCCAACCCATGATTCAGCAGGTCTACGAGCGGGTCCGCCAGGCGCGCGGTGTGAGCCGGGTCGTCGTGGCCACGGACGACATGCGCATTCGCGATTGCGTCACCGGATTCGGCGGCGAGGCGATCGTCACGGGAAACGACCTCCGGTCCGGCTCGGATCGCGTGGCAGCCGTCGCACGCGAAATCCAGGCGGACGTCTACGTCAACCTTCAGGGCGATGAAATCCCGTTGGACCCGGGCTTGCTGGAAGACCTGATCCTTCCGTTCGTCAAGTCTGACGTCGCAGTCGGGACTCTCAAGCAGGCCATCACAGAGGAGCACGACCTCCTGGATCCGAACGTCGTCAAGGTCGTCACGGACAGCAACGGCGATGCGCTATATTTCTCTCGCAGTCCCGTTCCCTATCTTCGGGACCGGCACGCGGGCGACAACGCGCTCGTGCCGGGCCTGCACTGGAAGCACCTGGGCATCTACATCTACCGCGCCGCGGCGCTGGCCGGCTTCGCCAAGCTGCCGTCCGGGACCCTGGAGGTCACCGAACAATTGGAACAGCTCCGGCTGCTGGAAGCCGGCATCCGAATACGGGTCTGGGAAACCAAACACGCCTCTCTGCGGGTGGACACGCCCGCCGACCTCGAGAGGGCCGAACAGATGCTTACACGGGAAGGAGCGCGTCTCGGCGCGCTTGGGGAGGGCGGGTGCAAATAGGAGGAAAGCCGGCATGGCGAAATTCATCTTTGTGACCGGTGGTGTGGTGTCGTCGTTGGGAAAGGGTCTGGCCTCGGCGTCCATCGGGAATCTCCTGGAAAGCCGGGGAGCCCGCCTGACCTTCCTGAAGATCGACCCGTACATCAACGTGGACCCGGGCACGATGAATCCCTACCAGCACGGGGAGGTCTACGTCACGGAAGACGGAGCGGAGACCGACCTCGATCTGGGGCATTACGAGCGGTTCACCTCCGTGGTCGCCGGGCGGCGCAACAATTTCACGACAGGGCGCATCTACTACGATGTGATCATGAAGGAGCGGCGGGGCGATTACCTGGGAGGGACGGTCCAGGTGGTCCCACACATCACGGATGAAATCAAGCGCTCCATCCGCGCCCTGGCCGAAGGGGTGGACCTCGTGATCTGCGAGATCGGGGGCACGGTCGGCGACATCGAAAGCCTGCCGTTCCTCGAAGCCATCCGCCAGCTGCCGTACGATGTGGGCCGTGACAACGTCCTGTATGTCCATGTCACGCTGGTGCCCTATCTCAGCACCGCGGGCGAGATTAAAACCAAGCCGACCCAGCACAGCGTGAACAAGCTGCGCGAGATCGGCATCCAGCCCCACATCCTCTTGTGCCGGACAGACCGCTATCTGCCGCCCGAACTCAAAGAAAAGATTGCGCTCTTCTGTAATCTGCAAAAGGAAGAAGTCATCACGGCGAAAGATGTGGAGACGCCCTATGAAGTCCCGCTGGTCTTTCACAAGGAAGGGCTGGACGATCTGATCGTGAAGCACCTGCACTTGGAGCTCAAGGAACCCGATCTTCGCCAGTGGGACAGTCTGGTCCAGCGGATCAAGCGCCCCCAGCATGAGGTCACGATCGCCCTGGTCGGCAAGTACACCGGCCTGAAGGAATCATATAAAAGTTTGACTGAAGCTCTCGTGCACGGGGGTATCGACTCCGAAACGCGGGCGAGCATCCAGTGGATCGAGTCCGACGACATCGAACGGCGTGGCCCCGATCGCGTGCTGGCCGGAGTGGACGGCATCATCGTACCGGGCGGCTTCGGCAACCGGGGGATCGAAGGAAAGATCCAGGCCATCCGCCACGCGCGGGAAAAGCAGGTGCCGTTCCTGGGTCTCTGCCTTGGCATGCAGTGCGCCGTCATCGAATTCGCCCGGAACGTCGCCGGGCTGAAGGACGCCAACAGTTCTGAATTCGTTCCGGAAGGGCCGACCTCTGTCATTGATCTCATGTCCGACCAGCGCACGGTGGAGGACAAGGGCGGTACCATGCGGCTGGGCTCCTATCCCTGCGTGCTGGAGAAGGGATCGCGGGCGCACGAGGCCTACGGCGCCACGGAGATCCGGGAGCGCCATCGCCACCGCTACGAGTTCAACAACGCCTATCGCGACCAACTGACCAAGCACGGGCTGGTGCTCAGCGGGCTCTCGCCGGACAGCCGGCTTGTGGAGATCGTGGAACTGCAGCACCATCCCTGGTTCATGGCCACGCAGTTCCATCCCGAATTCAATTCACGCCCGCGCCGGCCGCATCCCCTGTTCAAGGGATTCATCCAGGCCGCGCTCCGGCACAAGGTCGGGGGGTGAGCCAGCCCATGCAGACGGTCGACATCGCCGGGTTCAAGGTCGGGGAGGGGCAGCCTCACCTCGTCATCGCCGGGCCTTGCGTGATCGAGGATGAGGGGCTGGTCATGGAAACAGCCAAAGAATTGAAGCGTATCACGGGAGAGTTAAAGCTTAACTTTGTCTTTAAATCATCCTATGACAAGGCCAACCGGAGTTCAGTGAAATCGTTCCGAGGGCCGGGGATCAAGGAAGGGCTTCGCATCCTGAACCGCGTGCGCGACCAGGTGGGCGTGCCGATCCTGTCTGACGTCCATTCGGTCGAGGAGGCGACGGAAGCGGGGAACGTGCTGGACGTGCTCCAGATCCCGGCCTTTCTGTGCCGGCAAACCGACCTCCTCATCGCGGCCGCACGGACAGGCAAGATCGTCAACGTCAAGAAAGGCCAGTTTCTGGCCCCCTGGGACATGGCCAATGTCGTCCATAAAATTGAGGAGGCGGGCAACCGGCGAATCCTGCTGACCGAGCGGGGCGCCTCCTTTGGCTACAATAACCTCGTCACAGACTTTCGCGCGCTCCCGATCATGCGGCACCTCGGCTATCCGGTCATCTTTGACGCGACCCACAGCGTCCAGTTGCCGGGCGGGGCTGGCACCACATCATCCGGGCAACGGGAGTTCATTGCGCCGCTCGCCCGCGGCGCCGTGGCGGTCGGCTGCGAGGGGCTGTTCATGGAAGTCCACCCGAATCCCGACAAAGCCCTGTCGGACGGGCCCAATATGGTTCCGCTGGCCGAGGTGCGCGGCCTGCTGGAGCAGATCGTGCGCGTGGCGGCGGCGGTCGGACGCATTCCGGCGTGATCACCCTGTCCACTCAGAGTCACGAACACCCCCGCGCGAGCACACAGGCCAGCATGCTCGCGCATTTGCCGAATGCCATTACCGTCAGCCGCATTCTATTGATTCCAGTTTTTGTGTTGTGCTTTTTGGAGCCGACGCCCTATCGCTCCATCGTGGCGGCGGCCGTCTTCGGGCTGGCAGCTCTGACCGATGCCGTGGACGGCTACGTCGCCAGACGGTGGGGACACGTTACCAGACTGGGCAAGATGCTCGACCCGATCGCCGACAAACTGTTGGTCCTGACCGCGCTCTTTCTCCTCGTGGACTTCGACCGGGTGCAGGCCTGGGTCGCCATCGTGCTGGCCGGCCGCGAGCTGGTCGTCACCGGCTTGAGGGGAGTGGCCGCCCGCGAAGGAATCGATTTGACCCCGGAAACCACAGGCAAAGTAAAAATGGCAGCCCAGGTCGTGGCCATACTCTTCCTGATCCTGGACGAGGCCGTGCCGGGCTCGCTGAATTTCCACCAATGGGGAACGGCGATCCTTTTCGTTTCCCTGGCGCTTTCCTTGATTTCCGCCGCGCAATACATCCAGCAGTTCGTCCTCCAGATGCTTCCCAGAGGTGGCTCCGGAACAGGCGATACCTGATGGCGACGGACCTGGCCCTCTCGCTTGTTCTCGGCTATTTCCTGGGCGCGATCCCGATCGGCATCTTTGCCGGTAGAGCGTTTTCAGGCATCGATCCCCGCAATGCTGGTAGCCGGAATATCGGGTTCACCAACGTCCTCAGAGTTGCCGGAAAAGCGGCAGGGATTGTCACGCTGATCGGCGATATAGGGAAAGGCGCCTTGGCGATCTATCTGGCCCGCGTACTGATAGGACCCGCGGCCGGCGACTCCGTCCTGGCGGCCGGAGCCGCCGCGATTCTGGGCCATGTGTTCCCGGTCTTTTTACGGTTCAAGGGGGGGAAAGGCGTCGCCACTGCGCTGGGTGTCCTGCTGGCGGCAGAACCGGCCCTCGGCGGCTGCCTGGTGGCGGCATGGCTGTCTGCAGCCGCCATCTGGCGGATGTCATCCTTGGCGGCTGTGATCGCGTTCGGAAGCCTGCCGTTTTGGGCGTGGCTGTTTCATGCCACGGTACCAATGGCAGCGTTCGCGACGGGTATCATTCTTTTGATTGTGTACCGGCACCGAGAGAACATCAGTCGACTGCGAGCGGGGACCGAGCCGAAATTTGGGCAACGGTCATCCGCTCAGGGCATCACCATTTCACCATGAAATATAAGTGGCAATTATCCCTTTACTGTAGAAGCGGTTTCTGATAGACTCCCCTCAGATAGGGAGGAATCAGACCATGCCGCCAGTGAATCGAAATAAGCCAGTCCGCGCCGAATCGTCGGATTCGCAGTACTCGCTCATGGAGTTTATGCGCGAGTTTCCAGACGATGCCACCTGCCTTGAATGGCTGTGGCAGACGCGGTACTCCCAAGACGGGAAGCACGCGCAGTGTCCGAAGTGCAAAGCGAAGCGCCTGTTTGAGCGGTATGAAACCTCTCAGCAGCGGCAGGCGTGGACGTGTACCGGATGCGGACACCATATCCATCCGACCGCAGGGACGATCTTTCACAAGTCGTCCACGTCGCTGCACCTGTGGTTTTACGCGATGTACCTGATGACAAGCACCCGTTGCGGCATTTCTGCCAAGCAGCTTGAGCGGGAGTTGGGCGTCACGTACAAAACCGCGTGGCGTATCGCATTCCTGATTCGTAATAAGCTGATGAAGCAGGACGGCCAGCCGTTTACGAACGGTAAGCCAATCGAACTGGACGAAACGTACATGGGTGGGCGCAAGCGTGGACGGAACCCACAGGGACGGCCAGCCGCCGGATCGAAGCATAAGACGGCGGTCTTTGGGATGGTGCAGCGGGGAGGGCGTGTAGCAGCGGTCACGGTCGAGAACGCGACCACAGGTGCCCTCTTGCCCCACATTCTGGAGCGGGTGATGCCCAAGTCCACGGTCTACACCGATACGTGGGCGGCGTATCATTCCTTGGAAGCGAGAGGCTTTAAGCATTCCCGTATCCGGCATGACGAAAAGGTGTACGTGAGCGGGGATGTGCATACGAACACCATCGAGGGGTTCTGGTCGCTCACGAAACGTGGGATTGGTGGCGTGTACCATGCGGTCTCTAAAAAGCACCTTCAGGGATACTTGAACGAGTACACGTGGCGGTACAATCACCGCAACGATCAGCGGGCGCAGGTACGGACGTTACTTCTTCGGGCGGCGGGACGGTGAGGGCGTGGCGGCTTTCTTCATATTCTTGAGGAATTCGCCACGTTTCGGGATTGGGATTTCGATGCCCTTTGATGTCTTTTGCTTCTTTTTCATAGGCTAGTTCTCCATGGGAACGTGCATTTTTTGTGGGGGCCGAGCAAACTCGAATGAAGACGCATGGCCAAGGTGGTTGTTGAAAGCCCTGCAACTTAAACCAAGGGAGAATGTCCCTATTAGTGTCAGCAGGCGGGACGGATCGACTGGGCAGTGGCAAGGCGTCAATGCTGGCCTTCGCGTCAGGAAGGTATGCAGGAAAGTCTGCAATAACGGCTGGATGAGTACGCTGGAAGAGAGAGTAAAGCCCATTCTTACCCCGATGATTCAAGGCGCCCCGACAACGCTTAGTACCATGCAGCAACTGACCATTGCAACATGGCTGACTAAATGCGCCATGGTCTTTGACAGTATGGATGGCGGGGACGTTTTCTATGATCAATTAGATCGCTCCCATTTTAGGAAACATCTAACCCCTATGGGTTCTACGAGTGTTTGGCTTGGCCATTATTACGGCACCAACTTTCGCGCGTTTACTGATCACAGAACTCTTCGCAGCGTAGGTCGCTCTGGAAAATCCTACAAGACACACGTTCAGACAATGGCTTTTGGTCGCTTGGCCCTTCAAATTTTGAGCGTTAAGTGGCTCGCACACGAGCCTGTTGCCGCTAGAGTTCACGTAAAGATGGTACCCGGTACGTGGAATCAAGCGACCATTAAAATCTTCCCCGTTAGCCTTCACGCCCTTCAATGGCCGCCGGGCGTTAGCCTTGAGGATTCTCAGCGCGGATTTGAGACATTCATCCACCGATTTGGAGGGGAGTGGAAGAGGCTTCCGTTTGCGTTTTTCGCCCAATTTCTAGCCTTTTATACAGTCATGGGACAATTGGGATATAAGTTAACATAATCCCTCTTATCCGACGTTAACTATGAGCATCTTCCAGTCCTCCCTGCGCACGCTCTCAATCAGTTTTGACGGTGCAAAAGAGGCCGTCATGGCTGTCGCAGAGCGTGTGGCCCGCAGGGTCCAGGTCACGAAACTGCAACTCCAGGCCGAAGACGCTGAAGCGCGTCTCCGACAGGCCTATGAATCCCTGGGGCAGCGCCTGCATGCCGTCCATGCCACACATTCACCGGAAACGGCAAAGGTTGATGATTCCCTTCCCCTCTGCGAAGACATTCGCGCCGAACAGCGCGCGCTGCAGGAAATCCGGGACCGCCTGGCGTCCCGCTACGACGACGTTCTCATCGTCCCTCTGATCCGCCTCCAGGAGGACCTACAGGCAGGCGGCGGTACCATTGAGCGCGTCACGATTGTCCCGAACGCCCAGTCTGACGGCAAGCCGCTCAGCGAGGTGGCACTCCCTGAAAGCGTCCGCATCGTCCTGGTCCGGCGGAACGATTCTCTCCTGTTCCCTTCCGGCCAGATGGTTTTGCGGGCCGGCGACCAGGTGACCATCATCGGAAACCGATCCGAGCTTCCAGGCGCCATTCAATCGCTCCTTGCATAATCGCCATGGCGGCTCAAGCTGTATTTTTTCAAAGCCCTTTGTTAGGATAACCTAGAGCGGGAGGAATCCGCGCTTGGCTCAAAAGGGATAGTGTGCACATGCCGTCTCACCTTGCAAAGGAGCATACAATGAAGGTTCGGAACCCTCACATGCGTCAGCGGCTATTGGGCTGGGCGATGCTGGCAAACCTCCTGCTGTTCGAACCTTTTCTCGGCATCTCCCAGGCCGCGGAAGAACTGTCCGGCCTCCGCCTGCTCGAGGAAATTCAGAGCGTCTTCGTCACCCTCGCCGATCGGGTCAAGCCTGCGGTGGTAAACATCGCACCCCTGTCAGCCTCGGCCAAGTCAGGCGAGACCCCCCGTGATCGCGGCCCGAATAACCCGGGGACCGGCTCCGGCGTGATCGTGGACAAAGAGGGTCTGATTGTCACCAACAATCATGTGGTCGGTGATGCGAAGGAAGTGGAAGTCCGGCTGTCCGACAAATCTAAGTTCATCGGCCAGGTGATCGGCCGCGATCCCGACACCGACATCGCCATCGTGAAGATCACCCCAGCCGGTGAGCTTCCCACGGTTCCATTCGGCGACTCCTCGAAAGTCCGCGTCGGCCAGTGGGTCATGGCCGTCGGCAATCCGTTTTCTCTTGACCGGACCGTGACGTTGGGCGTCGTGAGCGGCCTGGAGCGCGACGCCGTCCGGCTGTCCCGCTATGAAGCCTTCATCCAGACCGATGCCTCGATCAATCCCGGCAACAGCGGCGGCCCGCTGTTCAACATCAGGGGCGAAGTGATCGGCATTAATACCGCTATCATCAACTATGCGCAGGGCATCGGATTCGCGATCCCCTCCAACATGGTGCAGCAGGTCGTGGGGCAACTGCGCGTCCGCGGCAAGGTGACCCGTGGCTGGCTGGGAGTCGGGATACAGGAAGTGACGGCCGAACTGGCCGGAAAGTTCGGTATCAAGGAGAACGACGGCGTACTGGTCAACGATGTGTTTGAGAACGAACCGGCCGCGCGGGCCGGCCTGAAGCCCGGCGATATCATCGTCAAGGTGGATGGGCGCCGGGTGGAGACACCGGCAGGATTGTCGCGCGCCGTGGCCGGGCTGACGCCTGGAACAAAGGTTGCACTCGATGTCATACGGAGCGGCGAGCGCCGCACTATCACCGTCGATTTAGGCGAGCGCAAGGAGGACGCCGTCGTTGCGTCGATTCCCTCCCCTCCCCCGCCGCCGGAGGTCAAGCTCGGCCTTAGCGTGCAGGATCTCACACCGGAACTGGCCGATAAGTTCAAGATCAAGGATCAAAAAGGGGTGCTGGTGAACAAGGTGGACCCCGGCAGCGTCGCGCAGGAACAAGGCTTACGCGAAGGTGATCTGATCAAGGAGGTCAATCGCCAGGCCGTCGCCTCTGCGGAAGAGTTCAAGTCCGCGGTCGCCCAGGCGAAAAAAGGAGAGTCTGTCCTCCTGCGCGTGGTCCGTGAGAACCGCGCGTTCTACTCCGTGCTGAGCCCCAAGGAAAAGTAGCGCGGGAAGAGCCGCATCAGTGAGCAGGAGTGTCCTTGGTAGTCTTGTTATGCTCCTCGAGAACCTTGGCCACCAACTCGCGAGGCACTTCCTCGTGGGTCGAAAAATCCATGGAGTAAGTCCCCCGCCCGCCTGTCAGTGAGTTGAGGACAGGCGCATACTTCAGCATTTCCGCCAACGGGACCGCCGCCTTGATGACGGTTCCATGAGCTTTCGGGAGCGTGTCCTGGATGCGTCCCCGCCGGCAGTTCAGATCTCCGATCACCGCCCCCATACACTCATCCGGCGTGCTGACTTCCACAGTCATAATCGGCTCGAGCAGCACCGGTGATGCCTGTTCCATGGCTTTCTTGAAGCCCATGGACGCCGCGACCTTGAAGGACATTTCGGATGAATCCACGTCGTGGTACGAGCCGTCATAGAGCGTGACCCGAATATCCACGACGGGGAACCCGCCAAGAAAGCCTTCGTGCATGGCCTCCACGACCCCCTTCTCGACTGCCGGAATGAAGTTCCTGGGAATGGCGCCCCCGACGATCGCATTCACAAACTCGAAGCCGCCTCCATGTTTTAAGGGCTCCAGCTTCAGCCACGCGTCCCCGTACTGGCCGTGTCCCCCGGTCTGTCTCTTGTACTTCCCCTGGGCGCTGGTAGTTTTCCTGATGGTCTCTTTATATGGAACCTTCGGCGTATGGACATTGACCTCGATGCCATATTTGCGCTTCAGCTTTTCGAACGCCACGTCCACGTGCAACTGTCCCATAGCGCTGAGAATCATTTCGTGCGTCTCGGCATTGCGGACGAACACGAGGGAAGGATCTTCCTCGACAAGTTTATGGAGGCCCACGCTCACCTTCTCGATGTCGGCCTTCGACTTGGGGTCTAGGGCGAACGACATGAGAGGACGGGTCAACGGCGGCTTGGGAATGTGGAACGCCGTATTATGCTCGCCGGTCAGCGTGTCGCCGGTTTGCGTGTCCTTGAGCTTGGCGATGGCCACGATGTCCCCCGCCACGGCCTTCTCGACCGGGGTGTATTTTTTCCCGATGCCGTGGAACAGGCGTCCGGCCTTCTCCTTGGTGCTGCGG
The DNA here is from genome assembly GCA_030648395.1 of Nitrospirales bacterium. GTDB lineage: Bacteria > Nitrospirota > Nitrospiria > Nitrospirales > NS-4 > SCTG01. The sequence goes on from JAUSHW010000159.1 coordinate 34,637, forward strand.
GTGGCGTTCAGGAAGCCAGCGTCCGCCGCCAGGGACCCCGCGTAGACTCGAATGTAGTTCAGCCGGCCCATGAATGGATCGATGAGCGTTTTGAACACGTAGGCGGCGAAGGGCGCCGCCCCGTCGACCGGCAGCGCCACCGGCTCCTTGCCGTCGCCCTTTAGGGCCTGTATTGGACAGGCTTTCGCCGCCTCCACCGGAGAGGGCAAAGCCGAGACAATGGTGTTCAGCAGCTCCGTCGCGCCGATGTTCTTTGCTCCAGAGCCGCACAGAACCGGGAACAGCTTCCGGCTCGCAACGCCTGCTTTCAGTCCCTTCAGGATCTCGGCGGCCGTCAAGACCCCTTCGCCGAGGTACTTCTCCAGCAATTGATCGTCCGCCTCTGCCACGCCTTCCATCAGCTTTTTGCGTGCCGCCTCGACGGCCCCACTCAGCGCCGCCGGAATCTCGATCTTCTGCCGTTTGCCTGTTCCATCCGCAGCGTACCGAAACGCCTCCCCGTTCACCAGATCTACGACTCCTTCAAGAGACACGCCCTGCCCGATCGGGATGCTGAGCGGGACGGTCTCGATCTCCAGCGTCTTCTCTATCTCATCGACCACTTTCTCCCAGGATGTTCCCTCTTTCTCGAGCGCGCTGATAAACAACAGACTCGGCAGGGAGCGCGTCGCCGCGTACTCCCACAGCTTTTCCATTTCCGTCTTTACGCCAACGCCGGCATTGAATACCCATAGGGCGGCATCTGCCACGTGCGCGGCCTGCCTGGCTTCAGCCTGGAAGCCTGACGTACCCGGATTATCGAGCAGATTGAGCGATGCCTCGTTCCAGGCGATCTGACAAAGACTGGTCTGGAGGGAGTGCTTCCGGTGATGCTCCTCAGGCTCGAAATCCATCGCCGCCGTACCGGCCGCAACGGACCCCATTTGGGGAAGATTTCCGCTGACGCACAGCAGCGCCTCGATCAGCGTCGTCTTCCCGGACCCACCGTATGAGAGGACGGCAACATTGCGGATGGCATCAGGCTTGGATTCCTTCATGGCAAAGGTCTCCAGATTGGACAGCAGTGGCGCCATTCTAGGGGGGGGAGATGAAAGTGTCAACGGGCAGGAACAAAGAAGCCCGCTGACCTTGCGATCAGCGGGCTTCTAATTAATCCCGGCAGCGTCCTACTTTCCCACTGCCTTACAGCGGCAGTATCATCGGCCCTGGAGAGCTTAACTTCCGTGTTCGGGATGGGAACGGGTGTGACCTCTCCGGCATGGCCACCGGGAAAACTTATGATTGTGTGAAAAGACAGTGTCTATCAGGAGCAAATTAAAAGTTAAGCCGCACGGCCGATTAGTACTGGTTAGCTACAGACCTTACGGCCCTTCCACTTCCAGCCTATCAAACTCGTAGTCTTCGAGTGGCCTTTAGGAACCTTACGGTCCGGGAGATCTTATCTTGAGGCAGGCTTCCCGCTTAGATGCTTTCAGCGGTTATCCCAACCGAACATAGCTACCCGACAATGCCGCGGGCGCGACAATCGGCACACTAGAGGTCCGTCCGTCCCAGTCCTCTCGTACTAGGGACCGCCCCTCTCAAATCTCCTCCGCCCACATCAGATAGGGACCGAACTGTCTCACGACGTTCTGAACCCAACTCTCGTACCGCTTTAACGGGCGAACAGCCCGACCCTTGGGACCAGCTTCAGCCCCAGGATGCGATGAGTCGACATCGAGGTGCCAAACCTCCCCGTCGATGTGAACTCTTGGGGGAGATCAGCCTGTTATCCCCG
>JAUSHW010000162.1 GCA_030648395.1 Nitrospirales bacterium
GTACCCTGCCAGCGCCGACTCCAGCGCCAGGCCGGCCTGAGGGATAATGGCATCGCGCAGGAGCTTGATCAGCCGCTCCGCACGCTGGGCCTGGACGACATTGTCCTTGACGCGGAAGAGGACCGACTGCCGGGCGGCTTCGAGGTCCTTTCGCGCGCCTTCCCGCGTAGAGAGTGCTCCTTCCACCCCCGCCCGCTGCTTGCGGGCATAGTAGAGAGGGACCTTGATTCCCAGCAGCGCCTGGTAACTGTTGCCCATCGGATCGCCCTGCAGCGCCGGCGCGGCCGAAAAGTTAAGGGAGAAGTCCGGGAAATAGTCCCGTTTGGCCAACGCCACACCCGTATCGCCGCGCTCCACGCTCTTGAGCTGGGCCTTCAACTCCGGGGACTGGCGCTCAGCCAGCGCGCTCATCTCGACGATCCCAGCCGGCATTGGCGTGACCTTGATTTCTTCCGGCCTGCCGAGAGGAGAGGCCGGCGGGCGATAGAGCAGCCGGTTGATTTCCGCATGCAGGCTCTCCCGCCGTTGTTCCAGAACCGCCAGGCGATTTAAAACGCGTGAGAGCTCGACCTGCGCACGGAAAACGTCTTGCTGGGCCACCTTTCCAACGGCGTAACGCGCCTTTGCCGTCTTCTCGAAGTCCTGAAGGAGCCCCTTGTTCTTCTCGACGATCTCGAGGGCCTTATGGACGAGATGGAGATCGAAATAGGATTCCTTCATCCGCGCGATCACGCGGAACCGGACGGCTGTAAAGTCCGCCTCCATTCGCTCCGCCTCGCGGCTCGCCATGTCCTCGCGAAGTTGGAGTTTGCCGGGGAACGGGACTTCCTGCACCACGCCCCAAATGGTGGCCGGCTCCGACGCCAGAGACCCTCGGCTCATGTATCCGCCGGAGATCACGGGGTCCGGCAACGTGCCCACCTGCGGCACGACCGCCCTCGACGCCTCCCACCGCTGCCTGGCCGCTTTGATCTCAGGATTGTTCTCTGCGGCTTCGCGAACGAGCGTGGTGAGATCCAAAACCGGTTCCGCCGTCGCGTGTTTCTCGGCCGCAGCGGCAGGATCAACTCCAATACAAAAAAACAGGAAGAAACCCAGCATCGAATACGATTTGAATGGGATATGTCTCATCGGTCCCCTCCTACAATTTAGTCTGCAAGGGGCGTTCCCTCATGCCGATCCCCAACAATGACTTCCAAGTGCATGATTTCATTCATGTTCGCTGCATGTGGGAACTACAACGCCTTAGCATCGCCGCCTTTTGCCACAGTTCGGAAAAATCTTTCTGCGGCGAAGAAGGTCACCCCCCTTCCCCCGTCCTTGACGAAAACGCACACCCACTCCCTGAGTGCTGGCGGCGGTTCACTTCCCGCTCCCCCGCCACAGCGCATAAATCACCGGGATGACCAGCAGCGTCAGGATGGTCGAACTCACCATGCCGCCGATCATGGGCGCCGCGATGCGCTTCATGACATCGGCGCCGGTGCCGGTCGTCCACATGATCGGCAGCAGCCCACCCATGATCGCCGCCACCGTCATCATCTTGGGCCGGACCCGCTGGACCGCGCCTTCCAGAATGGCCTCGCGCAGGTCCTGGGCCGACGCCATCCGACCTTCGCGCACGCGCCGATCATACGCCTCGTCGAGATAGACCAGCATGACCACCCCCGTCTCGGCCGCCACGCCTGCGAGCGCAATGATCCCCACCCACACCGCCACGCTCAGGTTGTAGCCGAGGTAGTCCAAATACCAGACCGCCCCCACCACGGCGAAGGGGACGGACAGCAGCACGATCAGCGATTTAGCCAGCGAGCGGAAATTCAGATAGAGCAGCAGGAGGATCAGCCCAAGCGTCACCGGAACCACCAGCTTCAACCGCTCCTCGGCCCGGACGAGATGTTCGTACTGGCCCGACCATTTCAAGGTGTAGCCGGGCGGAAGTGTGACTTGCTGTTGAACGGCCCGTTGAGCGTCTTCGACGTATCCACGCAAATCGCGTCCGCCCACTGCAACCGACACCAACCCAGCCATCGCCCCGCTTTCATCGGAAATCGACGACGGTCCTTTGGTGATGATGACCTCGGCGATTTGCCCGAGCGGAATCTGCGCCCCTGTCGGCGTTGTGACCAGCACGCGCTTGAGCCGGTCCGGGTCGTCGCGCAGTTCGCGCTTGTAGCGGACGTTCACCGGATACCGCTCACGCCCTTCGACCGTGGTCGTCACGGTCTCCCCGCCGATGGCCGAGGTGATGACCGCCTGCACGTCTCCGACCGCCAGGCCGTAGCGGGCCGCCTCACGCCGGTTCACAATCAGGTCCAGGTAATACCCCTCGTTCAGCCGCTCCGCGAAGGCGCTGCGCGTGCCGGGGACTTTCGCCAGCACGCGTTCGATCTCCAGACCGATCGCCTCGATCGTTTTGAGATCAGGCCCCAGCACTTTGATCCCCACGGGACTCCGCACACCGGTCGTGACCATCTCGGTGCGAGTCTGGATCGGCATCCACCAGATGTTGGGAAAGCCCGGGATGCGCAGGCGTTCGTCCATCTCGTCCAGCAGGCGATCCCAGGTCATCCCCGGACGCCACTGACTCTCCGGCTTGAGCGAGACCGTGATCTCGGCCATGCCGGTGAAGGCCGGATCGGTCGCCGTCGGCGCCTTGCCCATCTTGCCGAAGACCCGCTCCACTTCCGGGAACGTCGTCAGCAGCCGGTCCTGGACCTGCAGGACCTTGACGGCTTCAGTGATCGAGAGGCCCGGCACGGTGGTCGGCATGTAGAGGATCGTGCCTTCGTTCAGTGGCGGCATGAACTCGGCCCCAAGGCGCGTGAAGGCCGGCCACGTGAACGCCACCGCAGCAACGGCCAGTCCCAGCGCCAGCCAGCGGACGCGAAGCACGCCCGCCAGAATGGGCCGATACAGCGCGATCAGGAGCCAATTCAGCGGATTCTTCGTCTCCGCCCGGATGCGGCCGCGGATCAAAAGGACCATCAGCACCGGCGCCAGCGTGACCGAGAGCACCGTTGCGAAGAGCATGGCGAAGGTTTTGGTGAATGCCAGCGGCGTGAACAGGCGGCCTTCCTGGGCCTCCAGGGCGAAGATGGGGAGAAACGAGACGGCGATCACCAGCAGCGAGAAGAAGAGCGGACGGCCGACTTCCTTCGCAGCGGCGATGATGGTCTCCGTACGGTCTGCGGATGGCGATTGCTCCAGGCGCTTATGGGCGTTCTCGACCATGACGATGGCCGCATCTACCATGGCCCCAATGGCGATGGCGATCCCGCCGAGAGACATGATGTTGGAGGTGACCTTGAGATAGGCCATCGGGATGAACGCCAGCAGAACCGCCACCGGCAGGATGATGATGGCCACCAGTGCGCTTCTCAAATGGAACAAGAACAGCACCGCGACCAGGCTCACGATGACGCTCTCCTCCACCAGTTTCTCGCGAAGCACGGTGATGGCCCGATGAATGAGGTCCGACCGGTCGTAGGTCGGCACGATGCGCACGCCTTTCGGCAACGTCCGCTTGACTTCTTCCAGTCGCGCTTTCACCCGCTCGATCACGGCCAGCGCATGCTCCCCGGCCCGCATGATCACGATGCCCCCGACGGTCTGACCCTTGCCGTCCAGCTCGGCGATGCCACGCCGCTGGTCCGGTCCCACCTGCACGCGCGCGATGTCACGGACCAGGATGGGCGTGCCGCGCTTGTCCGTGCCGACCGGCACCAGCTCGATGTCTTCGATCGAGCGCAGATAACCGCGCCCCCGGATCACATACTCGGTGCCGGCCATCTCAAGGACGCGGCCGCTCACCTCCGCGTTGCTGTTACGGACCGCCTCGATCACGGTCTTGATCGGCAGCCGATAGGCAGCCAGCGTGTTGGGGTCCACCTCGATCTGATACTGCTTGACGAACCCGCCGATCGCCGCCACTTCGGCCACACCGGGCACGCTTTCCAATTGATAGCGCAGGTACCAGTCCTGGAGGCTGCGGAGTTGCGCCAGGTCGTGCGTCCCCGTCTCGTCCACCAGGACGTACTGATAGACCCACCCAACGCCGGTCGCGTCCGGCCCCAGGGTCGGGGTGACACCAGCGGGAAGCTTGCCGGTGAGCTTCTGCATGTATTCGAGCACGCGGCTCCGCGCCCAGTAAAGATCGGTCCGGTCCTCAAAGATCACGTACACGTATGACGCCCCATATTCCGACACTCCGCGCACGCGCTTGACCTTCGGGCCGGCCAGCATGGATGTGACGACCGGATAGGTGACCTGGTCTTCGATGAGCGTGGGGCTCCGGCCCGGCCATTCGGTGTAGATGATCACCTGGACGTCCGACAGGTCCGGAATGGCATCCAGCGGGACCGCAAAGACCGCCCACGCGCCCCAGGCGCACAGCAGCAGCACGCACAGGATTACCAGGACAGGGTTCCGTGCACTCCCCTCGATGAGTCGCGCAATCATCGGGGCGCCATCCCCGGCATATCTTTCATGCCACCGTTCTCACCCGCCCGCCCCGAGGGCGCCGAGACGCCCTCTTTTCCCGTGTCTTTCTTCTCGTACGCGCCGCGCATCTGCCAGTCGGCCATGCCGATCCGTCCCATCATCTCCTGCATGCTGCCGGCCGACGCGAGCTTGCTGTCAGCGTCGAGAAGGAAGTTGGCCGAGGTCACAATTCGATCCCCTTCTTTGATGCCCTCCAGGACTTCCACGCGATCCTGGCTTTTCCGTCCCAGCTTCACCGGCGCCGGCTCATAGACGCCTTGACCCCGATCCAAATACACGAGCTGGCGAAGGCCCGTATCCAGCACCGCCTCTTTGGGAACGACCAGGGTCTTGACCGACTCGATGCGCAGCGTGACGGTCCCGTACATGCCGGGCTTCAGTTTCAGCCCCGGATTCGGTAGCTCCAGCCGCACCCGCACCGTGCGCGCCTCGCTGTTCAACGACGGATAGATGTAGGCAACCCTCGCTCGAAAGGTTTCGCCGGGATAGGACGCAAACGTGACCGAGGCCGGTTGATTGAGCTTCACGGCCGCCACCTCGGACTCGTAGATGTCGGCATGGACCCAGACATGGGACAGGTCCGCCACCTCATATAGCGTGGTCCCCGGCTCCACGTACTTCCCCGGCAAGGCCTCCCGCTTGAGGACGATCCCGGATGAAGGGGCGTAGACGGTCAGCACCTGCTCGGCTTTCCCGCGCCGCTCCACGCCCGCAATCTGCTCCTCCGTTAAATCCCAAAGTCGCAGGCGTTCTCTTGCACTTGCCGTAAAAGCAGCAGCGTGGTCCTTCGCATCCGCCAGCGGGCTGGCCGCCAGTTGCGTCTTCGACTTCAAGGCCAGCAGGTACTCATCCTGCGTGGCCAGAAGGTCCGGCGAATAGAGCGTGAAGAGCGGCTCGCCCTTACGCACCGGCCTGCCGACCGAATTGACGAAGACTTCCCGTATCCAGCCGGAGACCCTGAGGTTGACCTGCGTGAAGGCGCGCTCGTCGTAGTCCACGGTGCCGACCGTCCGAATCTCCTGCTCCAACGTGCCGACGGTGGCCGGCGCGCTGCGGACCCCGATTAATTGTCGCGTACCGGCCGGAATCGTGACAGCCGCGGTAGGGGCGGTTCGCGAACCGCCCCTACTCTCCATGCCTTGCATACCCTGCATATCTTTCATGCCTTTCATGGACGTGTCGCCCATCATCATGTGCGCCGCGAAGAAGCCGCCAATGGCTCCGGCAATCACGCCAGCTGCCGCCGCGCCCCCCGCCCAAGCTTTCCATCTGGTTTCGTTCGTCATGGATCGTTCCTCCTTCACAGACGTCCGCCGAGGTCGGCGCCGACCGCCCGTTCGAGTTCGGCCATCCGTTGTTCGGATTCGGCCAGGACCCGGTAATAGGCGAGTTGAAAGTCCTTGATCGCCCGTTCGGCATCCAGCAAGGTCAGGAACTCCGCCTTGCC
>JAUSHW010000165.1 GCA_030648395.1 Nitrospirales bacterium
CGGCATGCCGGCCTGTTCGCTCCCAACGCGACAGGCTCGCACGACGGCCATCTCCACGACGTACCACGGATGCTGGCTGGTCCGGATTCCGTCCTCGGCCTCCAGAAAGACACGGAACAATTCCTGGATGTGGTCCAGGGAGAGACGCCCGGCATCGGCCTTGATTTCCGCCTGTTCTTCCGGGCCGAGTTCAATCAGGTCGTCGGCATCGGCCACCACCTTGGCGACCAGAAGGTTCCGGACATGCTCCATGAGTTCGCCGGAGAACTGGCGCACGTCGCAGCCGTAATCCTGCACGGCGGCCAGCGAGCGGAGCGCGCCCGCCGCCTCGCGCGCCAGGGCCGCATCGAGCACGCCACGGAGCAGTTCGTGGGGGACGGAGCCCAACAGCATCATCAGATCGTCCACCGCGACACGCTTCCCGCCGAAGGCCACGGCCTGATCCATCAGGCTCAGCGCGTCCCGCATGCTCCCGTCGGAGGCACGCGCAAGCGCGCTCAGGCTGCGCTCGTCAATGGCGATCCCCTCCGCCTTCGCCACCCGCTGGAGGGTATCGATGATCTCGCGCCGGGGAATCCGCCGGAACGTGAAGTGCTGGCAGCGGGACAGGATGGTCTGGGGAATCTTGTGCGATTCCGTGGTCGCGAAGATGAAGACCACATGCGCGGGAGGCTCCTCCAGCGTTTTGAGCAGGGCATTGAAGGCGGCCGTCGAGAGCATATGGACTTCGTCGATGATGTAGACCCGATAGCGGCCGCGGGCCGGGCCGGTCTTGATGGTCTCGCGCATCTCGCGGACGTCGTCCACGCTGTTGCTGGACGCGCCGTCAATCTCCATCACATCGAACGACGTCCCCGAGCCGATCTCCAGGCAGCTCGGGCACTTGAGGCAGGGATTCGGCGTGGAGCCCTTGTCGCAATTGAGGGCCTTGGCCAGGATGCGGGCCATGGTCGTCTTGCCGACTCCCCGCATGCCGGAGAACAGATAGGCGTGAGCCGTGCGGCCCGATGTCAGCGCGTTGGTGAGCGTCTTGACGACGTGGGCCTGGCCGGTGACCTCGGAGAAGGTCATTGGGCGGTGCTTGCGGGCTGAGACCTGATAATCCATCAGTCCTTTAAGAACACTGGCGGTTTAACGGGGGCCAGGTGATCCTGCGGCACAAAGAAGGGCCTCCTTACCGTTGCTTCCTTCCGGACCTGGCGGGGTTCAAAGGTTTCTTTTGCACAGGGCCCGGCCCCACAGAGCTTGCTAAACCGGCATTTCGATCAAATGTGCCGGATATCCAATATCATTTGCCAGCACGCTCGGTTTGGCGGAGAGGGCGGGATTTGAACCCGCGATACGGTTTCCCATATACGGCATTTCCAATGCCGCGCCTTCGGCCACTCGGCCACCTCTCCCCAGAGCTTGCTGGACTGGCGCTTCGATCAGACGCGCCAGATATTCATACCTTACCCCTCTTATTTGGCGGAGAGGGTGGGATTTGAACCCACGGTCCCCTTGCGAGGACAACGGTTTTCGAGACCGTCCGAATCGGCCACTCTCGCACCTCTCCTCCGAGCTAGCTGAGCCGGCATTTCGATCAAACATGCCGGAAGTTCAATACCGCTTCCCTAAATTTCTTCCACCGTCTTCGCCCGTAAATTCTTAAAGAACCCCTGCAGCAACTCCCGGCTTTCCTCTTCCAGCAGGCCGCCGATGACTTCGATACGGTGGTTCAGCCGCTTCTCCTCCGGAATATTGAGGACCGACCCGCAGGCACCGCCCTTGGGATCCCAGACTCCGAAGACGACGCGCTCGACCCGGGCCAGAATGGCCGCCCCGATGCACATCGCACAGGGTTCCATCGTCACATACAAGGTGGCGCCCACCAGGCGCCAGGTCCGCAACTGCGCCGACGCCTCCCGGATCGCGATCAGTTCGGCGTGGGCCGTGGGGTCCTGCCAGATCTCCCGACGGTTGTGCGCCCGGGCGACCACGGTCTCCCCGACCACCAACACCGCGCCGATCGGCACCTCGCCAGCCACCGCCGCGAGACGCGCTTCGTCGAGCGCCAGCTGCATATGAGCGCTATGGTTCACGTGCGTCTCTCGTTTGGAAAACAAGCGTTGAATGGTAACATAGCCGCGAGGTGTTGTCATGCGCTTGACCGTGCTCGGTTCCGGCACCAATATGCATCCGAAACGCGCCGCCGCCGGCTATCTGGTCGAGACCGACCAGATGCTGCTGTTCGACTTCGGCCCCCGCACGCTGATGAACCTCCTCAAGGTCGGCGCAGACCGGCACCGGCTGCAGCACCTGTTCATCACGCACCACCACACGGATCATTTTGCCGACTTTTTCACGTTCTTTTTCGACGCCCTGTTTCACGCGAAATTCGTCGCGCCCAGGCCAGCCCTGACGATCTACGGACCGCGCGGGACGCGCCGCCTGTTCAGCGCGCTCCTGAAGGCGATGCCGGGCTTTTCCGCCGCGCCATTCCGCGTCACCGTCACCGAGCTGACGGATCGCACGATCAGGCTGGGCCGGACCCGCGTGACCGCCCGGACGGTGACGCACAGCCCCGGCCTCCACTGCCAGGGCTACCGCGTGGAGCACGGAGGGGTCGCGCTGGCCTACTCGGGCGACGCCGAGTATTCCGAGGGGCTCGTCGCGCTGTGCCGCGGCGCGGACGTGGCGGTGCTGGATTGCTCGTTTCCGGTCCAGCGCCCCGGCAAAGGCCACATGCACGCGCAGGACTGCGGGCGCGTGGCGCGGGAGGCCGAGGTGAAGCGCCTGGTCCTCTCCCATTTCTATCCGGTGGCGGAGCGGTATGACGTCAAAGCCCAGGCGGGCCGGGAATTCGGCGGCCGGATCACGATGGCCCGGGATCGCCTGAAGATTGAGATCAGGCGTCCTTCTCCGGCAGTCCCAAAATCTCGATGAACCGTGTCAGCCGGGCGGCTTTGGCCGAATCGTCCATCTTGTTGTGGATGGCGACGATGTTCTTGATCATACGGATGAGGATCGAGCGGGCCGGCGTCTTCTGCAGATACCGCTCGTCAAAGCCGTAGCCGGCCTGCTCGAGAAAGCGTGCGCAGTCCTTCTGCGTCAGCAGCGCCCCGCCGTTGAAGGAATCCACAAAAATCCGGTAGCGGTCGGCCTCGTACTTCACGAGGAAATGCCCCGGCATGCCCACCCCGAAGACCGGCAATTCGAGCCGCTTCCCGATCAAGAGATAGACCGCGCTCAGGCTGATCGGGATCCCCGTCTTTCGATCGAGGGCTTTGCTGAGGTAGCTGTTGTCGATGTCATAGTACTCCTGGGTGTTGCCGGCGAACCCCTGCTCGACAAACAAGTACCGGTTGATGGTCTTGACGATTTCCTCTCCGGAGGCCTTGTGCCCCAGGCGCTCACGCACTTCACGCGCCATGGCGTCGAGCATGTCGACATAGGCCGGGACATCCAGATCGGGATAGGCGAAGCGCGCAATGAGAAAGGCGCCGGCCTCCAGGTCAAGGCAGTCGTCCTCGCAGGCGGACAGGGCGAGGAACTCGCTCTCAAGCTGCTGCGCCCGGATGTCGTCCAGGATTTCGCTGATACGCGCGGCCATCTCCGGCTGCTCGATCTCGGCCTCGCGCAGCAGCGGCACCGCCGGATCGCCGATCTCGGCCAGCTTGCCGGCGATGGTGTGTGCGACCCGCTCGTCCTCGTCGGAGAGAAGCCGGATCAGAGCCTTGATCTGCGTGACCGGCAGCATGATGCCGAAACTGTAACAGAGGGCCGGCGCGCTTTCAAGAAGCGGGGGGTTACCCTCACGTGCGGCTGCCGTAGTTGTTGCGCATACGGAGCGGGGTGATACAATACGGATCATCAGCGCGAGGGGAGCCACGCGATCGGAAAGGATTACCTATGAAGAAGAGTAAAAAACACGTGGATATGCTGCCTGAATATGATTTCAGCAAGGGCGTACGGGGAAAGTACGCCAAACGCTATGCAACTGGAAGCAATGTAGTCGTGCTGTCACCGGATGTCGCCAAGAAGTTTCCCGACTCGGACTCCGTGAATAAGGCCCTCCGCACGCTCGTCAGACTCGCCAATAGAACACGAAAGCAATCTGCCTAAAACCCTTCAGCCCCTCCCCCTCCGCGCCAGACGCGTGAAGAAAACCATCTATCCATTTTCGCTTGCCACCTTGTCGGATTCAAAGGGGAACGCCAGCTCTCGCATGAAGAAACCGCTTGTAGCGTATCTCCAAAAGATCCGTTGCTGGTTTGAGAACTGATCGCGCCGGCACATCTATGCGGACGCCATGGAGCGCTTGAATTGCGTGAACTAGCGTTGGCCCATCATGTTCTTTAAGGATGTCCGGGCGTACCTCTATGACATAGTCGGGCCTGACGCCCAAGAAATAGCGATCGAATGCTGCGTGGTGTAGCTTACAGAGAGCCAAGCCGTTGCTAACGAGAGGCTCCCCTTCAGGCTCAGAATCGGGAACGATATGAGCCGCGTCGAGAAGTTCCTCGTGCCTCAGCCTGCAAAATGCACACTGGTGTCGATAAGCTGAAAGCACTCGTTCCCGAAAGTCTCTCTGGTGAAGGCGTTGCCGAACAGATGCCGTTATGTAGAGCCGCCGTCCGCTGTTGGCATCCTCATGTACGGCATCCGGAAGATCACCCGCGAGTGTGGAGAGCCCGTTATGAGATGCGTCGTCAACAGCGACGGAGAATGCTAGCTTGGCTGGATCATCTCCAACGATGAAAATAGGCCAGGCAGCGAGGTACTTGCCTGGCACAAGTCCATGGAAGTAGACGAGAGGCAACCTACGCTCCATAGCAAAGCGCAACCCACGATTGTCTGGATGGTTTCGGTTCGATCCGCGATAGCGATAACGGAGGAGACCATCGGTGCCGAAGGAGTCATCGTAAGGCCCTTCAGGAGCAGTTGTAATCGAAAGAGGAACCTCGCTGAGCACCCGAGGCTTGAAAATACCTTGCGGTCCCACTAGAGGAACCCGCACGCCGTCGAGGGTCAAGCCCTTCGAAAGAAGTGTTCGCGGCAAGACATCTCCGTGAACAGCTACCTGCTCACTAAGCCACTCGAACGCGGCGGCCCTGACTCGCGCGTCGTGGACGCGATCAAACATGCTGCGAAAGTATAGCCGCGCCCTTATGAGAAGTCACGGAAGCGAAAAGAAAACACGACCAGGCACTTTTTCAGAAGAAAATGAGCCAGCCCCTCGATTACGTGCAGCGCGGCCCTTGCCCCTTGTTTTCAGCGTAGGATTTGCGGCGGCGCAGGAGGAAGCCGTAGATGGATAGGTTGATGAGCAGGACAGCGAGCCCCAGCGCGATCTGAATCTCGCGCGTCAGTTCTTCCGGGTACAGGACCGGGACCAGATACCGTTCCACGAATCCACCGGCGTAGCCGCCGGCGCCGCTCATCTCGCGCAGCCGGTTTTCCAACGGCGTGAGGGGACAGATCCATCCGCCGAATTCGATCGCCGCGGCCCAGACGAACGCCGGCACATGGAGCCAGGCGATCCGCCGCCAGCGCAGGACCAGCAGGCCGCCGAAAACAACGAACACGACGAACGTCAGGTGGAGGAGGACGACGAGGTCGGCGAGGAGTGAGGCGAGTGTCGGCATCGTTCGAACCCAGCGTCTTGCGGAAGGCGCAGGCGGTGCTATGCCTCTGCCGGTTGGAGAACCACCAATTCCGCATGCCTGGCGATATGGAGAAAGTCGCGGTCGGCCGTCAGCAACGGGAATCCATGCTGCATGCAGGCCACCGCAATCAAGCAGTCAATCGCTCCCGCCTGGACGCCCTTGGACCGGCAACGCTGCCGTAGTTCGGCGGCCCCCACATAGGCCTCCCGATCGAGCGGCAGAAGCGGAAAGGGGTCGAGGAGGCGGAGTAGCCGGTCGAAATCCTTCTTGGCCCGCACGCCGTCCAGCAACTCCTGGAGAATATTGCCGACGAGGAACATCCCGTCGCCCGCCTCGATGTGCGCGCGAAAGGCGCGGACAAACGGGTCGGCCTCGTCAACCCGTGGGCGTCGAAGCACCAGGGACCAGACCGAGGTATCAACAACGAGGTTCACGGCCGACTCGGTCCCGCTTGTAATCCCAGTCGTCGCGGAACCGGACCGCCCCGAACGCTTTCAGTATCCGGCGTTGGCGCCTGCGCTCGATAAACTCCTCCAAGGCTTTCGTCACCGTTTCCTTCTTCGTCCGGAACCGGCCGACACGCACCGCCTCCTGCAACAACCGATCGTCTATAGCCAGGTTCGTCGGCATATGACCTCCATGTGTAACGGCTACACATAGCTTACCCATGGCCGGAAGTCAGTGTCAACAGGCCGGTCGGTCATACCTGGTGAGACACTGCGACGAGGAAAAGGTTACTTATGGAAGAGAAAAAAGGGAAGACCGCTAGCCCAGCGTTTTGCGGAAGGCCTTGGCGGCGCCGTAGAGGCAGATGGAATCGAAGACCGCCATGATGATGATGACGATGCCGATCTTGGGCAGCGCGGCGCCCCAGCCGGTGAGGATGAGCGGACGGACGGCATCAATGGCCCACGTCATGGGATTGAGCTGGGCCAGGACGGCCATCCAGCCCGGCATGGCCGACAGCGGCACGAGCGCCGAGCTGAGGAAGATCATCGGGAGGGACAGAAAGCTGAGCATCGAGAAGAAATCGCCGTGGCTCTTGACTGAAAACGCGAGCGCCATGGAGATGGCCGTCAGACCGACGCCGAACATGAGCCCGATCAGGATGATCACGGCCACGCCGCCGAAGCCGGTGACCGGATGCACGCCGTAGAGGTAGGCCACGCCCAGGATCACCAGCACCTGCCCGGAGGTGATCGTCATCACGAACAGGAACCGGCTGATGATGACGGACGTGCGCGAGATCGGCGTGGACATCATCCGCTCCAGAAACCCGTTCTCCTTGTCGAACAGCAGGTCCGTTCCGCCCGCCAGGCCGTTGTTCAGGATCGTCATGACGACGACGCCCGCCGCTAGGAACGCGATGTAGCTCGGCGCCTGAGTGACCTCTGTATTGGCGGTCTTCTGGAACAGGTTCCCGAAGAAGATCAGCCAGAAGACCATCGGCTGGGCCAGCGTAAAGAGCATGCTGAACCGCTCGCGGCTCAGCCGTTTCACCCAGCGCATCGTCAGCGCACCGACTTCCTGCAGATACTGCTCCATTTATTCCTCTTTGATCCGCCGGCCGGTGTGCGCCAGAAAGACATCGTCGAGGCGCGGCCGGTGATAGTCCACGAACTCCAGGCGGCACCCACGCGCCGTGACGGCGCCCAGGATCGCGGGCAGGGCCGCTTCCGGCGAGGCCACCCGGATGTCCAGCACGTTCTGCTTCGTGCTCACGGCCTTGACGCCCGCCTGGCCCTTCACGGCCTGCGCCAGGGCCTCGACCTTGTCCAGATCGCCCGCCGCCAGGGTGAGGGTGACGATGTCGCCGCCGAGGCCAGACTTGAGCTCGTTCGGCGAGCCGATCGCCTTGACCCGCCCGCCGTCGATGATCGTGATGCGGTCGCAGAGCTGATCCGCTTCGTCCAGGTAATTGGTCGTCAATAAGACGGTGATCCCCCGCGCCTTCAATTGCCGGATGTGCTCCCAGATCTTCAGGCGGCTTTCCACGTCCAGGCCCAGCGTGGGCTCGTCCATGAAGAGGACCCTGGGGTCCGGGATCAGGCCGCAGGCGATGTCCAGCTTGCGCTTCATCCCGCCGGAGTAGTTCCGCGCCACCTCGTCGGCCTTATGCTCGAGGTTCACCAGCTTCAGCACCGCCTCGATGCGGGCCGGCGCCTTGTCCTTGGGGATGTGATAGAGGCTGGCCAATAGTTGGAGATGCTCGCGGCCGGTGAGGAACCGGTCGATGGCCCGCTCCTGCGGCACGTAGCCGATCGCCTGGCGAACCTCGTTGGCCTGCTCGACGACATCCATGCCCAGGACGCGCGCGGAGCCGCCGGTCGGGCGCAGCACCGTGATCAGGACACGGAGGGTCGTGGTCTTGCCCGCCCCGTTCGGCCCCAGCAGACCGAAGACTTCTCCCGTAGGCACCTGGAAGGAGACGTCCTCGACAGCGGTGACCTTCCCCTCATAGGTTTTGGAAAGGTGTTCGACCTCGATGGCGAAGGGGCCGCCCACGGTCAGCCCCATCCGGCTGAATCGTGTCGCTCGTAGCGTTTGAACTGGAGGAGATCAAGGAGACGGCGGGCCTGCTGCACGACGGTCTCCGCTTCCAGGAGGAATTGCTTTTCCAGCGGCGTGAAGTCCAGCCCGAAGGACAGGTTGTGCACCAGCGTCTCATCGTCCACAGGCTGTTTGAGAAAGTTCGTGAGGGCCGCCCCGTCTTCCTGGGACAATAAAAAATTGCCGACGATTTTCATGATTTCCGCGCGCAGCTCGGGCGGGAGCTTGGTCTCAAGCGGGGCAAAATCCCGCAACTCGATGCTACCCTGGCGGTACGATTCAAGGCCGATTTCATCCTTGATCTCAAACCGCCGCAGTCCCTGCAACAAGACATTGAATCGCCCATCCGACAGGTCTTGCACGGCGACCATCCGTCCCACCGCTCCCATCGGGAAGATGGGCGGCCGTCCCTCGTAATCGGACTCCCACCCTTCCTTGAGCAAGACCATGCCGATCATCCGATGGCTGGAGGCGGCATCCCGCACCATGTGTCGGTAGCGGGGCTCGAAGACGTGCAAGGGCAGATAGGTCCGGGGGAAAAAAACCACGTTGGGCAGGGGAAATAACGGGATGACGCTGGGTATCACGATCGGCCCAGAGTCGCCCCCGGCGCTGGTATTCGGACTGGCGTACATGCGAGTTACGATAGCCGAACGTTCTTTCCCTTGTCAATTTAACGGGAGGGGGCCCCGCCAAGAGCGCCCCTCCCGCACCCACTCAAGCGGGATAGGGCGGTCGCCTTGAACTACAGCCGCTCCATCAGCTAAAATCAAGTCTCTTTCGGAGCGAACCGATTTCGTTCCCCTTCAAGGAGTCCGATTGTGGGCATGACGATGACAGAAAAGGTCCTGGCGCGGCATGCCGGACGCACGAGCGCCGCGCCCGGCGACAATATCTGGGTGGACGTGGACATCCTCATGACCCACGACGTCTGCGGGCCCGGCACGATCGGCATCTTCCGCAAGCAGTTCGGGCCGACCGCCAAAGTGTGGGACCGCGAGAAGGTCGTCATCATCCCGGACCACTACATCTTCACGAACGACCAGCATGCCCATCGCAACATCGACGTCCTGCGCACGTTCGTGAAGGAGCAGGATCTGCCCTACTACTACGACGTCGGCACGGACAAGTATAAGGGCGTCTGCCACATCGCGCTCCCCGAGGAAGGGCACACCCGCCCGGGCGAGGTGCTGTTCGGTACCGACTCGCACACCTGCACGGCGGGCGCCTTCGGCGAGTTCGCCACGGGCATCGGGAACACCGACGCCGCGCTGATCATGGGCATCGGCAAGCTCTGGGTGAAGGTACCGGAGACCATGCGCTTCGAGTTCGAGGGGCCGCTCCCGCCCTACCTGATGGCCAAGGATCTCATCCTGCACATCATCGGGGACATCGGCGTGGACGGCGCGACCTACCGCGCCATGGAGTTCGCCGGCGACGGCGTCATGTCGCTGTCGATCGAGGAGCGGATGACGCTCTGCAACATGGTGATCGAGGCCGGCGGCAAGAACGGCATCATCCCGACGGACGCCGTCACGGAGGCCTTCGTCAAGTCCAAGACCGCCAAGCCGTACCAGCCGGTCGCGGACGATCAGGACGCGCGCTTTCACAGCGTGCGGCGCTACAAGACCGCCGACATCCAGCCGACGGTGGCCAAGCCGCATTCCCCGGACAATTGCGGCACGGCCCGCGAGTGTACGGGTACCAAGCTGGACCGCGCGTACATCGGCTCCTGCACCGGCGGCAAGCTCAATGACTTCATGGCGGCGGCGAAGATTCTGAAAGGACATCAAGTATTGGCCGACACCTACATCGTGCCGGCGACGACCGAGGTCGCCAAGGGCTTGGCGACGACCATGCTGGACGGGCAGACCCTCGCCGAGATCTTCCAAAACGCCGGGGCCAAGATTTCGCAAGGCGCCTCCTGCGCGGCCTGCCTGGGCGGCCCCTCGGACACGTTCGGCCGGCTGAACAAGAGCGAGGTCTGCATCTCGACCACCAACCGGAACTTCCCCGGCCGCATGGGCTCGAAAACGGCCCAGGTCTATCTGGCCTCGCCCTACACGGTGGCGGCCTCCGCGATCAGGGGGGAAATCACCGACCCGCGCGAGTTCCTGTAAGCCCATGCAGGACATCATTAAAGGCGCCGCCTACGTGCTGGGCGATAACATCGACACCGATCAAATTATTCCGGCCAAGCACCTCGTCTACAGCCTGAGCGATCCCGAGGAGCGCAAGCTCTATGGGAAGTATGCGATGTCGGGCGTGCCAGACACCGCGGCGGGCCTGCCGCAGGGCAACGTCAAGTTCGTGCCGGAGAACGACCACCGTTCGCCCTTCCAGATCATCATCGGCGGGAAGAACTTCGGCTGCGGCTCCTCGCGCGAGCACGCGCCCGAGGCCATGCAGATTGCGGGCATCACAGCGGTCGTCGCCGAGTCCTACGCGCGAATCTTCTACCGCAACTCCGTGGACGGCGGGTTCTTCATCCCCTTCGAGGCCACCCAGCGGCTGGTCGGCGAGATCAAGACCGGCGACGACCTGGAGATCGACGTGCCGAAAGGGACGCTGACGAACCGGACGTCCGGCAAGACCTACAGCCTGCGCCCGCTCGGCGACGTGCTGGAGATCATCAAGGCCGGCGGCGTCTTTGCCTACGCCCGCCAGGCGGGGTTCCTCAAATCATGAAGGCGCGGATCGCAGTCCTGCCCGGCGACGGGATCGGCCCCGAGGTCATGCCCCAGGCCCTCCAGGCGCTGGAGGCCATCGCCAAACAATTCGGCCACAGCTTCGAGTTCCGCCATGCCGACGTCGGCGGCGCCGCCATCGACAAGACCGGCCGGCCCCTGCCCGACGACACGCTGAAGCTCGCCAAGGAAAGTGACGCGATCCTCCTGGGCGCCGTCGGCGGCTATAAATGGGAAGGCCTGGCCTACGACGTCCGCCCCGAGCGGGCGCTGCTGGGCCTGCGCGAGCAGTTGGGGCTGTTTGCCAACCTGCGCCCCGCGAAGCTCTATCCGATGCTGGCGGACGCCTCCACGCTCAAGCCCGAGGTCATCATCGGCACGGATCTGTTAGTCGTCCGCGAGCTGACCGGCGGCATCTACTTCGGCAAGCCCAAGGGCATCGAGAAGACCGCCGACGGCGAGCGCGGCGTCAACACCGAGGTGTACACCACGCCGGAGATCGTCCGCATCGCGAAGGTCGCCTTCGAGGCCGCGCGCAAGCGCCGGAAGAAAGTCATGTCGGTGGACAAGGCCAACGTGCTCGAGTCCTCGGAGCTCTGGCGTCGGGTCGTCATCGGCGTGGCGAAGGACTATCCCGACATCGAGCTGTCTCATCTGTACGTGGACAACTGCGCCATGCAGCTCATTCGCAATCCGAAGCAATTCGACGTGCTCGTCACCACCAACCTCTTCGGCGACATCCTGAGCGACGAGGCCGCGATGCTGACCGGCTCGATCGGCATGCTCCCCTCCGCGAGCATCGGGAGCGGAGTCGGCATGTACGAGCCGATCCACGGCAGCGCGCCGGATATCGCCGGGAAGGACATCGCCAACCCGATCGCCACCATCGCCTCGGCGGCCATGATGCTCAGCTACTCTTTCAACCTGGACCAGGAAGCGGCGGCCATCGAGCGGGCGATCGTGCGCGTGCTCGAGCAGGGCTACCGGACAAAGGACATCCAGTCGCCGACCGGCAAGTTGGTGGGCACGCAGGAAATGGGACGCCTGATCCGGGCGGAACTCGGCAAGGCCTGACCACCATGGCCGCCCTCGCGCCCGGCGCCATCACGACCGTCGCCGGCACCGGCGAGCCCGGCTGCTCCGGCGACGGCGGGCCCGCGACCGGGGCCATGCTCAACGAGCCGAAGAGCGTCACGCTCGCCGGCCATTGCCTCTACATCGCCGACGCCGAGAACCACCGCATCCGCAAGGTGGACCTCGCAACCGGCGTGATCACCACCGTCGCCGGCCAGGGCACGGGGGACGCCGGCGCCGCGCCTCCACCGGCGGACACCCGCGTTCCCATTACCGAGCCCTCCCCCGAGCTCGATCCGCTGGCCGATCCCGTCCAATCAAAGGACGACAAGGTCGTCCAGCTCGCCGACCAGAGCGGCACGGTGCGCTACCTCGTCGGTGCGGCCGAGAAGGGGCGTTTCAAAGGTGACGGCGGGCCGGCCACGGCGGCGACGCTCAACTTCCCTTCCGCCGTGGCGGTGGACAGCCGCGGCACGCTCTACATCGCCGACACCTTCAACCACCGGCTCAGAATCGTGGATGCCGCCACCGGCCTCATCCGCACGCTGGCGGGCACCGGCGCCGCCCGGTTCTCCGGAGACGGCTGGCCGGCTGACACGATGGCGCTCAACGAGCCAGTCGCGCTCGTGCTCGATGAACAACGCGGGCGGCTCTATATCGCCGATCTCGGGAACTACCGCGTGCGCATGATGGAACTGAAGACCGGCGTGATCTCGACCTACGCGGGCAGCGGCGTGCAGGACTACGACGGCGACGGGCAGCCGGCGCGTCAGGCCGGGCTCACGGGCCCCAGCGGGCTGGCGCTGGACGCCGCGGGGAACCTCTACATCGCCGACACGTTCTGCGGACGCGTTCGCCGGGTGGACGCCGCCACGGGCCTGATCAGCACCCTCGCAGGCGACGGCACCGAGTACCGCTACCAGGGCGTGCCCAACGAGTTCTCCACCGGCCTCGCGCGGCCGTCTGCGATCGCGCTCGCGACCGACGGCACACTCTACATCACGGACTCGGACAATCATCTGATCCGGAAATGGAACCCGCGATCCAAGATCATCACCGCCATCGCCGGCAACGGCCAGGCGCAATTCACGGGCGACGGCGGCCCCGCCGCCGCCGCCAGCCTCAACTACCCCTTCGGCGTCGCCCTCGACGCTTCCGGCAACATTTACATCGCCGACACCTTCAACCACCGCATTCGGATGGTTTCTGTAGCTTAACCAGCAGCATGGACAGTCCCGGAAATGAGACGGGCGCCTTGCAAACATATCGCCGGGGCTGTACTATAATCTTACTTTAGTCTTACTTGGGGTGATTCTATGGAAACGACGAAACTTTCGAGCAAGGGCCAGGTCATCCTTCCCAAATCGATTCGCGTCGCGCACAACTGGGACGCGGGCATCGAATTCGCCGTCGAAGACACGCCGGACGGCGTCTTGCTCCGACCGCTGAAACCCTTCACGCCCACACGCTTAAAAGATGTGTATGGGTGTGCGGCGTATAAGGGAAAAGCCAAGTCTCTTGAAGAGCTGGAAGCCGGCATCAAAGCAGCCGTCAAGGATCGACATGCGCGCGGTCGATACTAATATTCTCATCCGGTTGGTCACGAAAGACGATCCGGCCCAAGCCAAGCGGGCACAAGAACTATTCTCCAGGCAATCCATCTTCATTGCCAAAACCGTACTCCTTGAAACAGCATGGGTACTCCGTTATGTCTATGACTACGATAAGAGCACCATCCTTCATGCGCTACAGGGAATTCTGGGACTGCCCAACGTCGAGACGGAAGATCCGCTCACGGTTTCCCAGGCACTGGATTGGATGGAACGCGGCCTGGACTTCGCGGATGCCCTTCATGTGGCCTCAAGTCAGAATGCGCAGGCATTCTCCACGTTCGATGAAAAACTGCACGGGAAATCCAAATCCATTACCGCTATTCCCGTTGAAC
>JAUSHW010000174.1 GCA_030648395.1 Nitrospirales bacterium
ATGTTTCTACCGCAATTCTACCTTGAAAGGAAGGGTCGGTTGACCGGAAACAGGTTTGACACTACAATGGCGCCGCCATGGCCGCGAAAACCCGCATTCACGCCCTGCTGGAAAAAGAGCGGACCCTCATCTTCCCCGGCGTGTACGACGCGCTGAGCGCGAAGCTGGTGGAACGCGCCGGCTTTCCGCTGACGTTCGTCTCCGGCTACAGCGTGGCAGCCACGCAGCTCGGGCTGCCGGACTTCGGCTACCTCACGCAGACCGAGATGGTGGCCACAGCCAAACGGGTCTGCGCGGCGGTCACGATTCCCATCATCATTGACGCCGACACGGGCTACGGCAACGCCCTCAACGTGATCCGCACGGTGAACGAGCTGATCGACGCCGGCGCCGCCGGCATGTTCCTCGAGGACCAGGTCTGGCCCAAGCGCTGCGGACACATGAAGGGCAAACGGGTCATCCCGGTTGAGGAGCATGTGCAGAAGATCCGTGCCGCGGTGGACGCGCGCAAGGGCCGCGACTTCTTCATCGTGGCCCGCACCGACGCCCGGCAGGTCAACGGGCTTGAGGACGCGATCGCCCGGTGCAAGAAGTACAAAGAAGCCGGCGCCGACGCGCTCTTCGTCGAGGCCCCGCAGAGCGTGGATGAGTTGAAGACGCTCGCCAGGGAACTGCCGCCGCCGCTCGTCGCCAACATGCTCGAAGGCGGCGCGACGCCCCTGCTCACGAAAGATGAATTGGAAAAGCTCGGCCTGCAGTTGATCGTTTGCCCGCTGACCGCGCTCTACGCCTCGGCCAAGGCCATGCAGGACATGTTTGAGTTGATCAAGACCGCGGGCACCACACGCGACCACGTGGACCGCCTGCTCTCCTTCCAGCAGTTCCACGACATCATCGACCTCAACGGCTACTACAAACTCGACGAAAAATATCGCACGACTGAAGAAGGATAAAGAGCGGGTCCTGTCGGCGAGTCACCCTGACGTGCTCAGGCCCTTTCGCCGTCGCAGCCCCGCAGACTCGGCTGTAGGTCCTTCCGCTCCGCCAGGGTCCCACTCGCCGCCACCCGCCAAGAGTGTCTAGCAGGCAAGGGCTTGGCGGGGGTCTGCCTCTAACGCGGCCGTGGAGGAGCGGTTTCCGAACCGCGCCGATCGGGAGCGGGAGGCAGCCCCCGACAGGCCCGTTCTCAGGCTCCCCTGCCGCCGCTTCCTTCTATTCAACTGATCCGAATAATTTATAGCGGTGGCGCGCGATGAGGCGGTAGGCGAGCTCGGCAAGCGGACGGATCAGCGGCGCCTTGAGGATTGCGTGCAGGACGCGCCCACCGCGCAGGCCCGGCACCAGCGGCAGGAAGGCGTCCAGGCCACGGCTGATCGCGCCATTCCCCTCGACGAGAAAGGCCGCGTCGGGCCGGCCCGGCTTGTAGTCCGCACCCAGCCGGCGGGCCGCCTCCTCGCTCTGGTACGGCACGAACCGCACCTCTGTTCCTTCGCCCATCCGCTCCAGCCCTTCCTTGGCCGTCACGCACAGGCGACACTGGTCGTCATAGATCAGGGTGCGCATCACCCGCCCATGCCCATGATCTGCTCCGGCAGCAACGGTTCGCGCTTCGCCAGCGCGAGGTTGTCCCGAACGTGGTCCGCCTGCTTCATGCCGACCAGCGCCGTGCCAATACCCGGCGTGGACCGGACGAACTGCAGCGATCGCTGGGCGTCGGTCCCCTCTCCCAATAGCTGATGGAGTTCGGCCGGCAGCCCCTGCGCAAGTTTCCCCTGTAGAATCGATCCGCTGATCATCACATAGATGCCGAGCGCTTTGGCGGCTTCCAGCAGAGTCGCCGCCGACCCGTTCAGACTCTGCGTCTTCTCAACAAGAGCCTCCAGCATGCCGAGGTTATACGGCAACTGGATGACCTTGAAATGGTGGTCCTTGCCGCCGACTTCCTCCGCCAGGCGCACCAGCGCCTCCAGCGAGAGATGGCTCTTCGCCTTGGCCGGCACCCGATATCCTTCCCAGGTGGCGGTCCCGTACACGCGCAGTTTCCCCTGTGCAACCGCTTCCTCAAGCGCCGTGAACGCCGCGCGCATGCGCGCCATGAACTCCTCGCGTGACACATGCTCAAGCTGGGTCTCCGGGTTGTGCAGGTAGTACAGGTCGAGACAGGCAATCCCGAGGTTGGCCAGACTGGCATCGATCTGGTGGCGCAGGTAGGTCGGGGTCATGCAGTGGCAGTCGGCCACAACGTCCGACGAGCGGAAGATGCCCGGCATCACGAAAGTCTTCTGGACATAGGCGTCGCCGTCGCGCGGGGGCTCGCCGTCGTAGGGAATAAAGCCGCCCTTCGTTGCAATGAGCACTTCGTCGCGCCGGCAGGTCCCCGCGTGGATCATCTCGGTCAGGGCCCGGCCGATCACCCGCTCGCTCCGCTGGCAGCGATAGTTGATCGCGCTGTCGATCACGTTGCAGCCCGCCTTGACGGCCTGCATGATTGCCGTGAGATAGAGCGCGTCGGTCGCGTCGTCGTGCGTGCCCAAATAGGTGCCGAGGCCGATGGAGGACAGGGCGAGCCCGCCGGGCCCGCCGCGAAAATGGTCCTGGCGCGCGGCACCGGCGCCGATCAGCCGGTCGCGGTAGCGCCGCGTCCCCTCCGCCGTGGCACAGCCGCCGAGGCTCATACGCCGAACCGCTGCCGGCACCATTGCACGGCCTGCTCGACTTCCTCCGGCTTCCGAAAGTCCACCGCCTTCCGGAACGTCGTCGCGACGTACTCTTCGGTCATTTCGCTCGCCTCCTCGAACCCGGCTTCGCGCAGCACCGGTCGATACTTCGTGACGGACGCCTGCAAATACCACTTCGCCTGCCTGGCCACTTCATCCGTGCCCAGGTCCTCCGGCGTCCCTTCGGACATCAAGGTCTTGACGTCATCGAGCGCCATGCCCATCTGGCAGAGCAGGCAGCCGTCGGGCGTGATCTCCAGGAGCCACCCGTCGCCTCCCAGGTCCATCAGCAACGCGCCTTCCGCCTCCAGTTCGTAGAACGCCGGGTGGCTCCGGCGGAGTTGCGCGCGCACTCCCGCCCAGGCGGGTCCAGCGGTGTTGGTGTCGTCCATGTGTCCCCTCGTTTCGCGCCATTATAGTCTTGTTGCAATGCAATCCGCATTGACCTTGACCCCGCGCGCCATTGATCTTAGAATCCACGCATGTTCGGAGTCTGGAAGAGAAAACCCGCAACGCCCGACGTCGTCCTCTACACGAGGGCCGACTGCCCGCTCTGCGACAAGGCCAAGGATCTCCTGAGCGAACTGCAAAAAGAGTTTCCCTTCAACCTGATTGAAACGGACGTCGACAGCGAGGAAAAGGCCAGGAAATATTACTCCGATCGCATCCCCGTGATCCTGGTCAACAACCGCGAGGTCGTGGGCTACCCGCCTGAAGACAAGTGGGTGAAGATCGCCCTCAAGAACGCCCACCGCCTCGACATGCGGCCGATGTAGCCATGCGCCGGCTCCTTGTTTTTCTCGCCCTGGGCGTCTTGCTCTACCTCGGGTACCAATGGTGGGGCGCGCGGCAGCCGGACACCGCCGCCAATCCCGCGCCTGCTCCCCCCGCCTCTGCCGGGCCCACACCGGCCAGCCAGCAGCAGCCTGTGCAAAGCCCCCAGCGGCCCACTCTCGAGCCGCCGCCTCGCATCCAGGCCCAGGTGCAGATGGTGAATCCGGGCATCCTGATGGAGGGCACGCCGCAGGCGGCGCTGTTGAACGGCGTCAGACAAACGCTGGATCAGGGCAACGCCACAGAGGCGGAGGCCAGACTCGTGTCCCTCCCCCAAAGCACGCGGGACGATCCGGCGGCGCGAAAATTCATCGCCGACCTCTGGAACAACGTGGGGGTCTCACATGCCGCCACGCGTGGGATGGCCGCCGGCTTGAAGGCATTCCAGACCGCCGTGTCGCTTGACCCCTCAGGTGCTCGCGCACACGTCAACCTGACACACGCGCTGTGGGAGCTCAAGGAGCCCGGCCTGAACAGGGACCTGCTGGAAAAGACCGTCACACTGGCCCCCGAGGAGCCGCTGCCGCATCTTCTGCTGGCTGACATCCTGCAGGCCAAGAACGACCTGAAGGGCGCCGCGGCTCAGCTCGACCTGGCGGCCCAGCATTC
>JAUSHW010000184.1 GCA_030648395.1 Nitrospirales bacterium
CCGATCCGCGTGTATTTCAAGCGGGATTACGCCTGGAAGATGGGGAGCCGGCTCAGGGATCTGGGCGCGCTGGCCTGGACGTTTCGCGGAGATCGCACGCTGTTCGAGCGAACCGTCCCGCTGCCGTTGTCGATTGTGACGGATACCCTCCCCGACTGCGGCAGGGTGAAGAAAGAGATCGATGTGTCGTACCGCGGGCGGGCTTCGCACCCGCGGCGGGTGAAGGCGGTGGACATTCTCTCCGGCATGGAGGGAATTCGGTTTGCCGGGGGCGTGTATGCCAGCCCGGACGACCGGGCGTACAAGCTGAAGCATGGCGCGGTCGAGCGGCTGCGGACGAAGATACTGGAGGACGGCCCGGCTCCGGAGGTCCACCGGCAGAATAAGCAGCGGCCGGAAGAGTACTATCGGGAGATCGCCGCGTCGAAGATCGCTGTGGCGTTGCGGGGCGGCGGGCTGACGGCGTCGCTGCGGTATTTCGAAATTGCGGGATTGGGGACGATGCTGCTGTCGGATCGGCCGGAGACCCTGATCCCCAACGAATTCGAGGACCGGCGGCACGCGGTCTTCTGCAGGCCGGACCTGAGTGATTTGGCGGAGTTGGTGCGGTATTATCTGCGGGAGGAGAAAGCGCGCGCGGCCATCACGGCTGAGGGCCGCGCCCATTTGCTGAAGTACCATACGTGCGAGCGGCGAGCGGAGTATTTCCTGGACGTGTGCGCGAGGACGATATGATCAAACGAATCTGCCTGATCACCCCGCCGTCCATCTTCCTGCTGGACGAGCGCGTCTTTATGACCCTCGGCATCCTCAAGGTGGCCGCCGTGCTCGAGCAAGCCGGCACCGAGGTGGAGATGCTGGACCTCTCCGGCGTGGAGAACTACGAAGAGGTCGTCCGCGACCACGTGCGCGGCGGCAGCGCGACCTGCTACGGCCTGACCGCCACGACCCCACAGATGCCCGCGGCCACCAAAATTTTTCGGGCGATCCGGGCGCTGAACCCGTCGGCGCGCATCATCCTCGGCGGCCCGCACGTGACCCTGATCCATGCCGCCTACAAGTTCGAGCAGAAGCGGGGGGTGACGGGCCGCGCCACGTCGGCGTTCCGTTTGCTCGAAGGCATGTTCGATGTCCTGGTCGTCGGCGACGGTGAGATCGCGATTTTCGATGCCTTGGGAGACAACCCACCGAAGCTGGTGGACGGCGACGATCCGAAGTCGGAGCTCTTCCTCACCAACCAGAAGCTGACCGAGCTGCCGTTCCCGGCACGCCACCTCATCGACGTGGACAGCTACCAGTACACCATCGACGGCGTACGCGCGCTCTCGATGATTGCCCAGCTCGGCTGCCCCTTTGGTTGCGGATTTTGCGGCGGCCGGATGAGCCCGTTCCTGCGGCGGATCCGGATGCGGACGTCCGAGAACATCGTCCAGGA
The DNA here is from genome assembly GCA_030648395.1 of Nitrospirales bacterium. Taxonomy (GTDB): domain Bacteria; phylum Nitrospirota; class Nitrospiria; order Nitrospirales; family NS-4; genus SCTG01. Next base: position 1,436 of record JAUSHW010000184.1, read on the forward strand.
GATGGTCCAGCTCTACAAGGCCTACGGTGTGACAGGGTTCATGCTCTACGACGACGAGCTGAACGTCAACCCCAAGATCGTGGAGTTGATGGAGTTGATTGCCAAGGCTCAGCGCGACCTCGGCGTGGAGTTCCGGCTCCGCGGCTTCATCAAGGCCGAGCTGTTTACGGACCAGCAGGCGGAGGCGATGTACAAGGCGGGCTTCCGGTGGATCCTCGTCGGGTTCGAGTCGGGCCACGAGCGCATTCTCACCAATATTCAGAAGAAGGCGAGCCAGGCCGACAACACGCGGGCCATGGACATCGCCAGGCGGCACAACCTCAAGGTCAAGGCGCTGATGTCCGTCGGACACCCCGGCGAGTCGGAGGAGACCGTCCGGGCGACCCGCGACTGGCTGCTCGAAGTCAAGCCGGCCGATTTCGACGCCACCGTCATCACGACCTACCCCGGCACGCCGTACTTCGACGAGGCCCTGGAGACCACGCCGGGCGTGTGGACCTACACCTATGCCAAGACCGGCGACCGGCTCCACAGCATCGAGGTGGACTATCGCGAGGTGGCCGAGTACTACAAGGGCGTCCCCGGCGAGTACACGTCCTATGTCTACACCGATCACCTGAGCGCGAAGGAGCTGGTGCAGCAGCGGGACCTGCTCGAGGCCGACGTCCGGGCGAAGCTGGGCATCCCCTATAACGCAGGGGCTCCGGCCGTCCGGTACGAGCACTCGATGGGACAGGGCGTGATCCCCACGAACATTTTGCGGTCGACTGCGACAGCCGGCCTGAAGGCCGTGTGACGGGACGGGGGCGACGTGGGGGCTCCATGCGGATCGGATTGGATGTCAGTCCTCTGGCCCGCAACCGGGCCGGTGTCGGCACCTACATCGCGCACCTCCTGACCGCGCTCGTCCGGATTGCGCCAGACCACGACTATTGCTTCTATACCCCTCAACCGTTGCCGGAGAAGGACCTCGCGGTCTTCGGCGCCCATCCTCACGTCCGGATCGTTCGGTGCCCCGCACTGCTGATGGGGCTTCGGGCCCGCTGGGATCAGGTGGATCTCTTTCACGGTTTGAATTTCAAGCTGCGCGGGTGGGGGCGGTATGGAGGTATCGTGACCATCTATGACCTGTCGGTGGACCGCCTCGGACTTCCGTCGCGCAAGCTATTCGGGCAGCGGCGCTCGTTCCTGCGCACGAAGCGGACGGCGCTGCGGGCCTCGCGGGTCGTCACCATCTCGGAGCGGTCGGCGGCGGACATTGTTGAACTCTTTGGAGTCCCGCGGGAGCGGATCGCCATCGTGAGCCCGGCCGTCAGTCCGGAGTTTGCCCCCGTTGCC
>JAUSHW010000187.1 GCA_030648395.1 Nitrospirales bacterium
TTGTGAAGTCCCCGTTTTGTTCGCTATAATCCATTCCTTATGCCGTTTCCCGCCAAAGACTTTGTGGGCCTGCTCCAGGACGCGGGGTTCGACTTTTTCACGGGGGTGCCCGATTCGACGCTGGCGGGGGTCATTGCCGTGCTGGCCGAGCGGCGGGTGTACACCCCCGCGGTGCGGGAGGACGAAGCGGTCGGCATGGCGGCGGGCGCATACATGGGCGGCAGGGTGCCGGTGGTCCTGATGCAGAATTCCGGCCTGGGGACGTCGCTGAATGCGCTGATCTCGCTGAACCTGATCTATCTCCAGCCGTGTCTGCTGCTGATCTCCTGGCGCGGGCACGACGGCAAGGACGCGCCGGAGCATCTCGTCATGGGGCAGGTCATGACCAAACAGCTTGATCTTGTGTGCATCCCCCATCGCACGCTGAAACCGGAGACCGTCCGCGAAGACCTCGGATGGGCAGCCCAAATGTTCATGTCCCAGCGCATCCCGGTCGCCCTGCTGGTCACCAAGGGGGTCCTGTCATGAGGCCGGAAGAGGGCGTGCTCACGAGCCGCGGGCGGGCGGCCGGCGCCGTGCTCGAGTTGCTGACCGACGAGCTGGTCGTGGTGTGCAACGGGTTCCTGTCGCGCGAAGTCTTTGCCCTGCGCGACCGGCCGGAGAATTTCTACATGATCGGCTCGATGGGCCAGGCGCCGGCGATCGGGCTGGGCCTGGCGCTGGCGCAGCCCCGGCGGAAGGTGGTGGTGCTGGACGGCGACGGCAACGTGCTGATGGCGCTGGGCACGCTGGCGACGGTGGGCGCGCTCGCCCCGAAGAATTTTGTGCACATCGTGTTCGATAATGAAGTGTACGGCAGCACCGGCAATCAGCCGACGCTCTCGCGCACTGTTCGTCTGGAGCAGATGGCGAAGGCCGCCGGCTACAGGAACGTGGAACGGGTGCGGGAGCTGGATGACGCGGTGTATGCGGCAAAGACCATGCTGAAGGAAGACGGCCCGAGCTTTCTGCTCGTGAAAGTGTCGGAGTCGGCGGATGACGTGGGGCGGGTCGAGATCGAGCCGGCGGCCATGACCGAGCGATTCCGGACGGCCGCGATGAGAGGAACGGTATTATGATTCTGTTGAACCCCGGCCCTGTGAATGTATCCGAGCGCGTGCGCCAAGCCTTGCTGAAACCGGACATCTGCCATCGCGAGTCCGAATTCAACGACCTGGTCGAAGGCATTCAGGACAAGCTGGTCCGCGCGTTCGCCCCGGCGGGAGGGTACCTGCCCATCCTCATCACCGGGTCCGGCACGGCCGCCGTTGAAGCGGCGGTCACTTCCTGCCTGCCGCCCGGACGCCGGATCCTCGTCATCAAGAACGGCGTGTACTCGCAGCGGATCGCCACGATCGCCGCCTCGCACAAGATGCAGAACATGGACATTGCCGGCGAGTGGGATCAGCGGTTTGACACGGAGACGGTGCCCGTTGCGCTCCGGCAGAACAAGGCCATCGAGGTGGTGGCCGTCGTGCACCATGAAACCGCCACCGGCCTCATCAATCCGGTCAAGGAGATCGGGGCCATTGCCAAGAAAGCCGGCCGCGTCCTGCTGGTGGATGGGGTCAGCAGCCTGGCCGGAGAGGAGCTGGATTTCGTGTCCGCCAACGTGGGGCTGATCGTCGGCTCCTCGGGCAAGTGCATCCAGGGCTTTCCCGGCGTCGGCTTCGTCATGGTCCGCCGCGACATCATGGAGCAGATGGTGACCTACGAGCAGCGCTCGGTCTATTTCCACCTGCCCACCTATTACAAGCATCTGGAAGAGGGGTCCGTCCCGTTCACGCCGGCGGTGCAGCTCTACTACGCGTTCAACGAGGCGCTGAGCGAGCTCCTGGAGGAGGGCGTCCCCAATCGCATTGCGCGCTACCGCAAGGCGGCGCGCCTGATCCGGAACCGCATGCGGGCCATCCGGGTGAAGTTCTTCCTGCGCGAGCCCTTGTGGTCGAACACGCTCACGGCCTTCAACCTGCCGGATGGCGTGCACTACGATCATTTGCACGACCTGCTGAAGGAGCGCGGCTACATCATTTATGCCGGCCAGGCCCAGCTGGCGGAGAAGCTGTTCCGCGTCGCCAACATGGGGGCGCTGACCGAGGCCAACCTCACGGGCTTTTTGGACGCCTTCGAGGAGGCGCTGCCTGAAGCGGTGAAGCTCGGCGAGGCACGAAGCGGAGAGATGGGCCGTCTGGCCGATGAACGGGTGGAGAAGGCGGAGCGCGAGGCGGCCGAGGCAAAGGCGGCCGAGGAAGCCGCCAAGGCCGAGGAAGAGGCCAGGAAGGCTGAAGAAGCCGCCAGGAAAGCCGAAGCGGAAGCCCCCAAAGGAGGCGCGGAGGACGCGAAGACCGAGGACAAGCCTGAGGTCAAGTCCGGCGCGTAATGCCATGAAGGCCGTGATTCTGGCAGCGGGTGTCGGCAAGCGCCTCGGCGCCGTGACGGGCAATCGCCCCAAGTGCCTTCTCGAAGTCGGAGGGCGGTCGCTCCTGGTGCGGTATCTCGACGCGCTGCTGGAGGCCGGGATCAAGTCGGCCGTGCTGGTGGTGGGCCATCAGCAGGAGCTGATACGGAGCGCAGTCGGCGATGCGTACCGGGGCTGTGCCCTTCGCTACATCGTCAACGATCAGTACCGCCGGGGCAGCCTGTATTCTCTGTGGCTGGCCCGCGCAACATTCGATGATGACCTGCTGATCATGGACGCGGATGTCCTGTGCCCGGCCTCGTTCGTGAGGCGGCTGGTCAACTCGCCGCACCCCAATGCCATCCTGATTGATGAAACGGTGCGCCAGGACTCGGAGGAGCGCATGGCGGTCATCGCGGGGGGGCGGGTGATGGCACTCACGAAGCAGCGTCCGCCGCAGCCTGCCGAGCTGCTCGGCGAAGGGGTGGGGTTTCTCAAGGTCACGCGGCGCGACAGCGAGGCGATGGTGGCGGCGATGGAGCCGTTCGTGATGCGAGGCGAACTCGACATGGAATATGAAGATACCTGGGAGGCCTTTTTCCGGGCCGTGCCGGTGGAATATGAGAAGGTCGGAGGCCAGCCGTGGATCGAAATCGACTTTCCGGAGGACGTCGCGCGCGCCGAGAGGGAGATTCTTCCGCGGATAACCGAATTGGAGAAGAACGCAGCATGAGCATCCGGATGGAACAGATTCAGCCGATCATCGACCACGAATACGCCTATCTCATGGCCGAGCGCCCACACTGGAGCCTGACGAAAGGCGATCAGGATCTGGAACTGGTGGCGCATGCGCTCCGCGTGCTGCTCCACATGAAGACGGCGCCGCAACATCCGGACGAATACCTCGCGCTGGTGGACTGCCAGCACGCGGACGGCGGATGGGGCAAGATGTCCTCCGAGAAGACGAGCGCCGCGTGGGTGACGGCCTTCTGCGCGCTGATGCTGATCCGCGGCAATCTCTCCCTGAAGAATCCGCGCATCGCCGAGTCGGTCCGCAAGTGCGTCCGGTATTTTCTCGACACCCAGAAGGAGGACGGCAAGTGGTCCGACCCGTCCTGGGCGGACCTGGACGCCGTCAGCCACCCGGTTAGCTTCTTCGACGTCCTGATGGCTGTCGGCCCGAATCTGGTGGACGCGCCGACCATGGTCCGGGTCCGGGACTCCTGGCGCAAGGGCATGAAGTTCATGCTCGAGAGGCAGGATGCCGACGGCGGGTGGTACGATCCGGAGTTCCATCCCACCGGCGTGGAGATCACCGCCCACCTGATCCAGGATTCCATCGTGGCCGATCTGGTTCTGGGCGATGAGCACCAGGTGCGAAACTGCTGCCAGAAGGGCGTGATGAAGCTGCTCTCGGTGCAGGCCGCCGACGGCTCCTGGGACGGGGAGAACGTGGACCATACAATGGACTGCACCCGGTCGATCATGCTGGTCTGCAGCATCCTGGGGACCCGGGCGCAGTGCGATCGGACAATCGAGCGGGGGCTCGAGTGGATACTGAAGCACAAGTGCGAAAAGGGATGGCCGGATTTCCCCGGCATGGAGACGAACCTCGAGCGCACCTGCGACGGGCTGGACACCCTGCTCAAGTATAAAACGTACAGCCAGCCGGTGACGACGGCGCTCGTGAAGCTGTGGGGGTATGCCGCGTGATCTTCCTGGCCAAGGCCTCGGAGATTCCCGAGGGGGAGCGTAAGCTCGTCAAGGTCAATGGGGTGGATGTTGCGGTGTTCCGTCAGGGTGGCCGTTTTTACGCATTGAACAATGCCTGCCCGCACCGGCAGGGCCCGTTGAGCAGAGGCACGGTTGAAGCGGCGGCCGAGGGGGCCGGCTGCTTCGTTCGGTGTCCCATGCATGGCTGGCGGTTTGATCTGGCGACCGGCGACAGCAACGGCCGGCCGGCGAACGCGACCGTGTATGCGGTGGACCAGCGGGGCGAAGAACTCTACATTGAGATCTGAGGGCTGATGGACCGTTCCCCCATCGAGAGCGCTCTGATCCTGGCGACCGCCAGGATCTTCAATCGGCCGGCCGGGCCTTCTCCGGCACATTCCCTGACGGACGTCGGCGGGCTCTCCCTGTTTCAGCGCGCGATTCTGACCCTGCAGCGGGGCGGCATCTCCCGATTCATCGTGCTGGCGGGAGAGGAAACCGAGGCCTTGAAGCGGCAGCTTCGTGGCGATGAGCGTGTCAAGGCTGGGGTACGGTGGCTGCCGGTTCACGAATTCCCCCCCGGCGACCCGCGGACGTGGGAGGTGCTCTCGGGCATGTTCGGGGGGCCGTATCTGGTGGCGGGCACGGGCGCCGTGTTCCCGCCAAGTCTTGTCGCGCGTTTGTGTGAAGAGGGCGGAAAAGGCGAACCGGTCGTCGTTGTGCGAAACACAGAAGCGTCTCCATCCGTGCTTCGACAGGCTCCGCATGAACGGTTGAGAGAGGGGAGCTTGGGTGGAGTCGTCACGGTCGAGGAGGCGGCCGCGCTGGCGCTTGATGTGGATCTCGTGGCCCTTCCCCCGACCTTTACGTCGCCGGGATGGGCCGACGCGCAGGATGGCGCGTATCCCTTGCAGGCGGCGCTCGAACGGGGAATCCGCCAGGGGCAGGTCCGCATCCTGCCACTGGGCGGGGACTGGTACCAAGACGTGTGCGCCGGGGGCGCCGCGACTCCGGAGCAGGCCGAATGGGTCTTGCTGCGGTCGCTCAAGGGCGGTCTCGAAGGATTCGTGGACCGGCATTTCAACCGCAAGTGCTCGAAGTGGATCACCTCCGCACTCCTGCAGACGCCGCTCACGCCCAACGGCGTGACTGTGCTGGCCGCGTTCGTCGGCTTGCTTTCCGGAGCGGTGTTCGCGTGGGGCGGGTACGCCGCTGGCGTTGCGGGGGCGCTGCTCTTTCAACTCTCAGCCATCCTGGATTGCTGTGACGGGGAAGTCGCCCGCCTCAAATTCATGGAGTCGCCATTTGGCGAGCAGCTGGACGTGGCCCTCGACAACGTCGTGCATGTCGGGCTCTATGCCGGGATGGGATGGGCCGCCTACCAAGCGGGCTGGGGCCCCGTCGCGCTGGCTCTGGGCGGGCTGGCGATCGTCGGCAATGTGGCGGCGTTCGCGGTTGTTCAGCGGGTGTTCCGGGTTCGGGAACAACTGGACGCCTCGCGCCGCCGTCGCGTGGAGGCGATCCTGGAGCGTCTCGTGAGTCGCGATTTTTCGGTCCTGATTCTGGCGCTGGCGCTCCTTGGTCATGTCGAGTGGTTCCTCGTGCTCGCCGCCGTCGGCTCCAACATCTTCTGGCCCGTTCTGGCCTGGCAGCTCCGAGCGCCATCTCCCTCACGCTGACATGAAAAGGGTCACGCTCGTCCTCCTCCTGCTGGGCGTGGCGGTGCTCTGCGGCCTGGTGCTGCACATCGGCCCGTCCGTGCTGGCCACGGAGATCGGGAAGCTGGGTTTCAATTTCGCGTGGATCCTGGTCCCGTCGGTCGTCAGCTACGCGCTTGATGCGCTCGGGTGGCGCTACACGCTGGGGCGCCATGCGGGGAAGATCCGCTTCGACCGGCTGTTCATGACCCGCATGGCCGGCGAAGCCGTGAACTTCACGACGCCGGGCCTGTATCTGGGCGGCGAACCGATGAAGGCCTATCTATTGAGCCGCCACCAGGTTCCGCTCGTGGACGGCATGGCCTCGGTCGTCACGGCCAAGACGACGATGACCTTCGCCGAAGTCACCTTCATCATGATCGGGATCGGGCTGAGCACCGTGTTGCTCGTTCACTCGGGCGACCTGCTGATGCCGAGCCTTGTCGGGCTCGGCCTGCTGGGATTCGGCGCCGGCTTGTTCGTGGCGGTGCAGCGGTTCGGGCTCTTCATCAGCCTTCTCCGGGTGCTGGAACGCCTGGGCGTGAAGATCGCGTGGCTCCAGGCGCGGGAGCACAAGCTGCAGGCGCTGGATGACGCGATCCGTGATTTCTACGTCCGCGACCGGCGCGGGTTCCTGTGCTCGTTCCTGGCCTTTTTCGCGGGGTGGCTGGTGGGCGCCGTGGAAGTGTACCTGATTCTCTATTTTCTGGGCCTGCCGGTGGACTGGCCGACGGCCGTGGCCCTCGAGGCGCTGGCCGTGTTCGCCAAGGGCGGGACGGCGTTTATCCCAGGGAGCGTGGGCGGGCAGGAGGCGGGCACCGTGCTGCTGTTTGTGGCGTTCGGCTATACGGAAGCGGCCGGCGTGGCGTTCGCGGTCGTGCGCCGTCTCCGCGAGATCGTCTGGATCGCGTTCGGCCTGTGGGCGCTGGGCATGCAGAACCGCAGCCCGTCTCCCCCCGAACCCTGCGGCCGCCCCCAGCCATGAGAGGCGGTAAGATGACGAGTCTCGCGTCCATCGGGTGGGCCGCGGTCGCGGTGCTCTGCGCGGTCGGGTTCGGCGTCGTCACCGGCGTCTTCAATCCCGGCGAGAAGGTCAACGGGCTATGGCTGGTGGTGGCCTCGGCCTGCTTCTATGTCCTGGCGTACCGGTTTTACGGCCGCTTCCTCGCGCGGCGCGTGCTCGAACTGGATGATCGCCGCCTGACGCCTGCGCACCGTCTCCACGATGGCGCAAACTTCCAGCCCACCAACCGGTGGGTCCTCTTCGGCCACCATTTCGCCGCGATTGCGGGCGCGGGCCCGCTGCTCGGCCCCGTGCTGGCCGCACAGTTCGGTTTTCTCCCCGGCTTTCTCTGGCTGGTTGTCGGCGCCGTGCTGGCGGGCGCGGTGCAGGACTTCGTGATTCTCGTCGCCTCGATGCGCCGCAACGGCCGGTCGTTGCCGCAGATCGCGCGGGACGAAATCGGGACGGTCACGGGCCTGGCGACGGCCGTCGCCGTGCTGTTCATCGTCGTCGTCGCGCTAGCCGGGCTTGGCCTGGCCGTCGTCAATGCGCTGTACCACAATCCGTGGGGCACGTGTACGCTGGCCCTGACGGTGCCGATCGCCTTCTTCCTGGGCTTCTATCTTCAGCGCTGGCGGCCGGGGCGGGTTGGTGAAATGTCGGCGATCGGCGTGGTGTTGCTGGTGGCGGCGGTCGTTGCCGGGCGGGCCGTCGCGCAGTCGCCGTCGGCGGCCTGGTTCGACCTGGAGCGCGACACGCTGGTCTGGCTGCTCGCGGGCTACGGCTTTGTCGCGTCCGTGCTGCCGGTGTGGATGCTGCTGGTCCCGCGGGACTACCTCTCCAGCTTCATGAAGGTGAGCGTGATCGCCTTGCTGGGCGTCGGCGTGATCGTGATGGCGCCGACGATCGAGATGCCCCGCGTCACCGGCTTCATTGCCGGCGGCGGGCCGATCATCCCCGGGCCGCTCTTCCCCTTCGTCTTTATCACAATCGCCTGCGGCGCGATCTCGGGGTTCCACTCGCTCGTGGCTTCCGGTACGACGCCCAAGATGATCGACCGGGAATCGCACGCGATCGTCGGGTATGGCGCGATGCTGATGGAGAGCTTCGTGGGTGTGATCGCGCTGATCGCGGCCTCGATCCTAGTCCCCGGCGACTACTTTGCGATCAACACCGGGCTCTCTGCGGACGCGTTAGGCGCCCTTGGCTACCCGGTGGCGCACATTCAGGAACTGTCGCGCCTGGTGGAGCAGGAGATCATGGGCCGGCCGGGCGGCGCGGTCTCCCTCGCGGTTGGGATGGCCTCGATCTTCTCGGCCCTGCCGGGCATGGCGGGCCTGATGGCCTACTGGTACCAGTTTGCGCTGCTCTTTGAGGCCATGTTCATCCTCACCACCATTGACGCCGGCACGCGTGTGGCACGCTACCTGGTGCAGGAGCTGGGCGGCCTGGTCTGGGCGCCGCTACGGACCATCAACTGGATGCCGGGTTCCATTGGCGCAAGCCTGCTTGTTGTGGGAGGCTGGGGCTATCTGCTGTCCACTGGCACGGTGTCCACCATCTGGCCGATGTTCGGGGCGGCCAACCAGTTGCTGGGCATGCTGGCGCTGTGCGTCGGGACGACGGTGCTGATCAAGATGGGCAAGGCGCGGTATCTCTGGGTCACGGCCGTGCCGATGGTCTTCGTCGGCGTCATCACGCTGAGCGGGTCCTACGAACTGTTCGTGCTGTTCGTGCGGAAAGCCGGGACGGCAGTCGGCAATGAGGCGGTCGCGTTTTATCTGGATGCGATATTGGTCGGGATCATTGCGGTGCTGGCGGTGGTCATCCTGGCGGATTCGCTCGCCAAGTGGTACGGATTTGTGATCCGGAAGAAGCCGTATACGTCAAGCGAGGTGACGGTCGAAGACGGCGGCATCAACATCCCCGCGGGGCCGTGTTGTTAGAGGAGAAGGGACTGGAAGGAGAATCACAATGGCTGATCAGAATTCGTTTGATGTGGTATCGAAGGTGGACATGCAGGAGGCCAAGAATGCGATCGACCAGGCGCTGAAGGAGATTCACCAGCGGTTTGATTTCAAGGGCACGAAGACGGAGCTGACGCTGAAGGAAAAAGAAAGCGAGCTGCTGATCGTGTCCGACGACGAGTACAAGCTCAAGAGCGTCGTGGACATCCTGACGGCCAAGCTCATCAAACGCAACGTCTCGGTGAAGGCGTTTGAGTTCGGAGTTGTGGAGCCCGCGCTGGGCGGCACGGTGCGGCAAACGGCAAAGATTCAGAACGGGCTTGCGATCGAGAAGGCGAAGGAGATCGTCAAGGCGGTCAAAGAGGGGAAGTTCAAGGCCCAGGCCCAGATCCAGGGCGATCAGCTGCGCGTGGTGAGCAAGAGCCGGGACGAGCTGCAGGTCGTGATCACGTTTCTCAAGAGCAAGGACTTCGGCGTCGACCTCCAGTACATCAACTACCGCTAGCGGGGACTGCATGTCATTGCGGGTGTAATAGTCATGGATTGTTGGTTTTTTGTTGATTGTCAAAGTAACTGTACCATTTCAAGAATTGAATCTTGTGCCGCTGACTCAAGCCGGCATGCTGCCGATACGCCCGTTTGATTCTCGAATGCCAGCCTTCCAAGGCGTTGGTGGTGGCGTGAATACACGGGTCCATCAGGTAGTGGAACATGTTCGGCAACGCGTTGTTGACAAGGGTGATGGTGCGCTTCAGGTCAACGTTGGCTTTGCTCTGCATCGGCAGCGAACGGACAAAGGACTGGTGTCGCCCCAGCCAGGCTTTGTAGGTGGACACGAAGCGATTGCGCTCTGTGACCGAGCGGATGCCAGTGAGGCGTACCAACAGCCCGCGCAGTTCCCGTCCGGCCTGGGTCCCAGGATACGTCCGGAGCCATCGGCAGCCCTCATGTTGGATGTGATACAGGCATCGCTGGATTCTGGCTTGGGGCCAGAGGGCCCCGATCGCCCTGAGCGTGGATCGTTCGCCAGCGGTGGTGATGGCCAGGGGATCCAACCCGCGCTCTTTGAGCCCCTGCAGCCAGGGCAAGCTGGTGGCAAACCCTTCCTTGGGCACATACAGGTTCGCAAGGATGGTTTGATCGGCCGCATGCATGAGCGTCACCAGGCACCCGTCCTTATGGAAGTACGTGCCATCCAAGACCAGGTGTGTGAAGGGGCGCCGATCCTTGCACTCGGGCGGGGCTTGCTCAAGCCAGTAGTTTTTGATCCGCGTGAGCTTGGCGGGGCTATGCCCGGATAGGTTCGAGAGTTGCCGGATGGAATACTGTTCCATGACCCAGAGCTTGAACCAATGTCGCTCCTGATGCCGTTTGTTCTTCCGGTTCTTCCGGATGAAGGTCTTGGAACACACGGGGCATCGGAATCGTTGCTTACCATTGGGGCTGTGACCGAAGCGTTGCACAACGCACGAACCGCAAAAAGGACAATGCTTTTTTTCTCATGATGGCGTCCCTTTATCAAAGTGGTTTGATATTTGAACCGTTGAGTTGTCGTCATATCCTGCGTGGCCAAGCAGTTGCAACACAACGACCAACAAAAAATCAACAATCCATGAC